>NZ_KV810768.1:0-875 GCF_001812895.1 Rothia sp. HMSC069C04 | reverse complement strand
CTGGCATTCGCCGCAGACGGTGCGGTTGCAGCGCCCACACTGGGCGTAGCTAACGCGGTCGGGGTGGTTGACGCAGACCGTGGGGCTCTGCCCGTAATTCATGTAGTTGGGAAAGTTCTCCACTGACCCTCCAAGGGTTGTGTGCCGGATTTTCCGAAGATTTTTCACGTATTTTCAGGCTTAGTACCTGCCGTTTTGCCATTGCTGCGGGCTCTGCTGCTGAGGAGGCTCGGGCTTATCCACAAGCGGGACAAACAGCAGTGTCAACAGCACACCACCGACAAAACCACCCGCATGGCATGCGTGGGAGATATTCGAGGGGGTCAGAATGCTATAGATGATGTTCGGGGCAGTAATCATGACGAACACTCGTGCGGTGTCCTTCTGCTTCCTGATGATTAGCAGGGTCAAGAAAGAGCCCATGAGGCCGAATAGACCACCGGAGGCACCCACCACGCTGGTGTCAGATGCCAGCACGTACACGCCGAGGGCGCCGAAGACGATAGAGCCCAGGTACACGAGGAGGAACTTCCAGCGCCCCATCATGCGTTCGAGGGACACGCCGTAGATGAAGAGGTTAATCATGTTCCACACCAGGTGCATCGGGTCGTTCTGCATGTGCAGAAAACCGTAGCTGATGATGCGGTAGTACTCGCCATGCTGGACGTAGGGCCACCAGATGTTGCCGTGCCTAACCACCCATTCATTGGGAATGATCTGCTGCAGACCGTACATCGCGACGTTAATCAGAATGAGCGTGTACGTAATGTGCCAGTGGCGCGCCAGGAATGAGCCCTGTGCTTTCGAACCTTGCGCCTTCGAGCTGCCGCCCGTGAGGTCGCGGTAGCAGTCGGGGCAGACCATGCCCACATCCA
>NZ_KV810767.1:0-215 GCF_001812895.1 Rothia sp. HMSC069C04 | reverse complement strand
GCATCGGTCAACGCTCAATACGACCGGCTCTTGGACTACGTCCACGACAAGCTCCCCGCCGTGTGTGATCACCTCGATCAAGCCAGGGCAGACGTCCTCGCGTTCGCGTCCTTCCCCACCGGGGTGTGGACCCAGATCTGGTCCAACAACCCCAACGAACGCCTCAACCGCGAAATCCGCCGCCGCACCGACACCGTGGGAATCTTCCCCAACCG
>NZ_KV810766.1:0-642 GCF_001812895.1 Rothia sp. HMSC069C04 | reverse complement strand
CCCGCCGCGACGCACACGCTGAACCGCCTGACGCACCGGTAGCATCGACGTGTCATTGAGCGTGAAACGGTCCGCCTCAAGGACCGCCTCCTCACCCATCTGAATAATCGACAGGCCCGCACGGTTATAGGCGCGCGCACCCGCCTCACTCACGCTCAGCGCCGCAGGAACCCAACCATAGCTACGCGCCTGCAGCATCCACTGCTCAATGGCGGCATCCCACGAATCGGGGTCACCCACCGGGTCACTCGACGCCAAGCACACCGAACCCACCGAACGGTACGTAATCGCCGCCCTCTGATCCGGAGAGAAAATCACCTGCTTATCGCGGCGCGTCGCAAAATAGGAGAGTGAATCATTGGCGCCATACTGCTGCAGCAGAGCGCGAATCTTCAGCTCCTTCTCACCGGTCCAGGCGTCCGGGGCACGGTAGCCGCGCGCCAACAGGTACAGCGCCGCAACCAGCGAAGCACCGTAACCAAACGACGCTAAGAAAGCCACCACGTCGGCAGCCCACACACCGGGATGCGTACGCTCAATACCCATGCCGTGCATGAGTAGCTCCCACGGGGTGATGAAACGCAGCGGCTCCCACACACCAATACGGCAGAGGTACCAGAGCACCAGGGTAGTCAGCAGAAT
>NZ_KV810765.1:15139-19118 GCF_001812895.1 Rothia sp. HMSC069C04 | reverse complement strand
TTTTCGATGTCCAAGAAACGGGAGGCAGTTCAGTGCGCGCTCGTGGGGCTTTTCGTGTGCATAAAATGCAAAAATGTTGGGTTTGCGGCACGATAATCATGGCAGCGCGGAGATAGAACGTGTAGCCTAGTGGGGGTAAGTTCTTTAGAAAACACGGCATGGTCGCCGGGCTCAGGGAACTTTCCATTGATGCGCAGCATGTAGGTCTATGCTGGGTCATCAAAACTTTAAGAAACACCATGTAACCAACCCAGGATGGCGCGCCCCGGGATAGTGCGCACTGGGACGGTTGCACCAACCATTGAAGGACAGTGATGTCTCATATTTCTCGCCGTAAGGTCGTGAAGGGTGCCGCCTGGGCAACCCCTGTCATTGCGGCCTCTTCAGTAGTGCCAGCTTACGCTGCGTCTCCTGAATGTACTACTTTTTCAGACACGCCTTTTATCTCTATCAACGGCGATAATACCCGCCGTGTGGAAGAACAAGAATACGTTCACCGCCGCTACTCAGGTGTAAAGCTTCGATTTGAGTTGATTGGCGGCGCTGGGGCCACACTTCACGGAAAGAGCACTCGAGGGGGATCGGGCGCGAAAGTTACCGGAATCATAGATCTTGACACTCCAGCTATTGTCGAAGTTGTCGCGGGCGGCGGTGGTATGTTTGGGCTCCGCGGTTATGGACATGGTAAAGAGGAGGATTACAGCGAATATCGACTTGATGGTATTCAAGGTGGGGCAGGTTTCGGAGACGGAGGTAGTGTTCCCAGTGTAAGAATTCCTCAAGATATTATGCGTGAGGTCGAATCCCGCTGGGCAGAGGCTGGGCAGTGGGATAACAGTTACAATCCTCAGCTCCCCATGGACGAACTTCACGGTTGCCCTGGCGGCGGTTCGTCTGCTCTTCTCGTCAATGGGGAGGTCATCGCGGTTGCAGGTGGCGGCGGAGGCGGAGCTTTCATCGCGAAAACGTATACCACCCCACCTAACGCGCACCATTTCCCCGGTACTGTAAATGTTCGTATGATTGGTCCGGAAGACCTCACGAGTGGTCCTTCATATAGCGCGGGTGGATCAGCTGAACGAGCACGTGGGGATGATGCCACGGCCGGTCGTATGTACTACGCTCAGGACTCGCGTATTCACCTAAACGTTGAAGGCGGTAAGGGTGGAGGCAACGGCATCGGTGGTGCCGGTGGCATCAAGCCCACGGTGTTGAAGGGCACCCCTAACAGGGTCTTTAGCTTTAGCAGTCAGAATAACCAGGTCATTTATAGTTCTTCGACTGCAGGCAATCCTGGTACCGGTGGACTACAAGGCAAAGGTGGAGATGGCGTAGTTTCTATAAGCTACCAGCTTGATAACAACGAGCCAGAAGACGGATACCAGAAGAGTAACTTGGAAGTTATTGAAACCCCCGATGGTGACCGATACGAGATTGGGTACGAGGACGTAGCCCCCTACTTTAACGGCGCGCAGATTATTGTGTCCGGTGCTGGTGGCGGTGGCTACGGCGGTGGCGGCTCCGGTGCTGCCCTCTCACAGTCATGCATTACGATTGCCCAGAAATGGAATAACAACCCGAAGGGTATTCGACAGAGTGTGGGATATACATTGATAGCTGGTGCTGGAGGTGCAGGAGGGTCCTACCTTGCCCCAAATGTTATAGAAGGGGAAATTTCCAGCGCTAACAACGACCATGATGGACATCAGTTCGCATCTGACGGTAGCGTGGCAGTGTACCTCTGTGATCTTGGCTGGTAGTAATTTAGACGTCTATAACGGGTAGTCTTTGTCTGATGCGAAGCCCCGCGAGTGTGTATGCGCTCGCGGGGCTTTTGCGTGCCCGTAATATTTGGTCGCATAAGCAGAGATGACCCTCAACTAGAGCCTTATACCTGTAGGGTAGGAGAGGAGGTAACATCCGGCGCCGAACACACGGTTCGGTGTAGACTCCTCCCCGTTCTTAGACACCGGCCAGAATGAATAAAAGGGCAGTGCTGAGTGCATGAGCGGTGCACATATAGAGAAACACCAGGTCACCGTTTCCCAACCACGCACACCTGAAGCACCACATTTTCCGCTTCACAGCTGAGGCGGCAGTGTAGCACCTGATGAGCCCCGCCTCCGGGGAAACATCAGCCCGGCACAGCCTGCCGCCCCGCGCGCGGTAGGGGAGCGAGCACCTGAACTAACCACACCGAAGGACATTGATGTCTACTTACATTTCTCGCCGCAGGGTCGTTGCGGGTGCCGCGTGGGCAGCCCCCGTCATCGCCACCTCGGCTGCTGTTCCCGCGTTCGCTGCATCCCTGGACTGCGTCTTTGCCGAAAGCCCCCACAAGTTCTTGAGGGGATATAGTGACTATCGTGTAGAAGAGGAATTCACCGTCCCCGCTAACGTGCATAGGATCCGCTTCGATATTTTTGGTGGTGGTGGAGTCAGCGACACCGGCCACGAAAGCGGCTCGGGTGCCCGCGCGATTGGAATCGTTGAGGTGAAGCCAGGCCAGACGGTTCGTGTCATTGCTGGTGGCGGCTCCGGTGACGCCCGCACTCCCTATCCGTTTGGTCTTAAGACTGGCGGCCCGGCACGAGGCGGGCGTGGCTACGGCGACGGCGGCGACGCACCTCGATTCACCATGCCTGCCGAAGTGGTGGCTGAAGTGACCAAACGCTACCCGGGCGCCCTTAACTGGAGGGAACTTAAAGACGGTCCTAAGGGTACCGTTGAAGTTTATGGACACCCCGGTGGCGGCGCCTCGGCACTGCTGATTGACGGCGAAGTCATCGCTGTCGCCGGTGGTGGCGGTGGCGGAGGCATCACGTACTCCTACACCTCAGCGCCTCATGCTAAGCATTTCCCCGCTGTTCTTGATGTGAGCGTGACGAAGAATTACCACCCGACCGATCCGCCCATCCGCAGCTTTGCGGGTAGCGGTTTGAGCACTCGCGGCGAGGACGCCACTACGGGCACCCAGTTCTACACCCACAGCCTGAACACTAAGGTATCTGTTGACGGCGGTAAGGGTGGAAACAATGGCGCCGGTGGAGCGGGCGCTGCTAAGCCCGAGGTGCCGACCGGTAGCCCCAACCATATCTTTAGCTACGACAGCCAGAATAACCAGGTGCTGTACAGCTCTTCGGCCGCAGGTAACGCGGGCGGCTCCGGCTTTAAGGCTAAGGGCGGTAACGGCGCTGTCGCTTATAGCTACCAGCTCGACAATAACGACCCGAAGAACCTTGAAGTGCTGACTCTGCCCGGCGGCGAGCGCATCGAATTCTCTGCTGAGGAGACCGCTGCTGAGTTCAACGGCTACCAGTTCGCATGTCCGGAGGCGGTGGCGGCGGCTACGGCGGTGGTGGTTCGGGTGCTGCACTGGCGCTGTCTGCTATTACGACCATTCAGAAGTGGAATAACAACCCTGCGGGTATCCGCCAGAGCGTGAGCTACCTGCAGTTCTCCGGTGCCGGTGGTGCGGGTGGTTCGTACCTGTCGCCGCGTGTTATTCAGGGTGAACTCTCTAACTCTATGAACTCGATGAGGACCGGCATTAACGTCTATGACGGCGAGGCCAAGGTGTACCTCTGCGAGACTAAGGGTTAGTCTAACGCCCTCTGAAGGTTGAGGGGTAGAAAAGCCTGCGAGTGTATGTGCTCGCGGGCTTTTTCACGCCCGGAAACGCCGGCTCCAGCTACGCCATTAGCCCGGTCTGCGGCCTGGAATGGGTGCGCGGCGGCGCCGGTGGCGCTGGCGGATCCTACCTGGCGCCGAGCGTGCGTAATGGCGCAATCGTTGGCACTAAGGAGGCGCCGGCTGGCCCGAACGTGCGCGTGAACGGCATGGCGGAGGACCGCTTTAAATAAGCGGCTCAATCTGCTACATAACCGCAGAGGTTTCATGACCTCGGCTGGTTGCAGGCACGATAAGTTATGGGCATGCTAGAAGCGGGGAGCCTGGGATAGTACATCCCAGGCTCCCC
>NZ_KV810765.1:816-15039 GCF_001812895.1 Rothia sp. HMSC069C04 | reverse complement strand
GGGAGCCTGGGATAGTACATCCCAGGCTCCCCGCTTCTGTATCTTCAACGCCCGCCTGAAATGGCGAGTCATCGGCAGAGCTAGTGGAGGTTAGAGAACCTCAACCACCTCGACGCCCTCATCTTCAAGCTCGGCAACCACGTCGTCGAGCTTGTCCTCGTGCACGGGCGCGGTCAGGTCAAGCAGCACGCGAGTCTCGTAGCCTGCATCGACCGCATCGCGAGCGGTTGCCGACACACAATAATCGGTGGCGATACCGACAACATCGACGAACTCGATACCGCGCTCATCCAGCCACTCCGACAGGGGAGTCTGCGGGCCGTCCTCAGACGCATCCGCACCGGGCTCGTGCTCGCCGGTTGCGACCTCATCCTCGGGGGCCAGAAGACCCTCGAAACCCGAGTACGCTGCCTCGAAGCGGCCCTTACGGAAGTACGCCTCAATGTAGTCGGTGTCCAGGTTCTCGTGAATCTGCGCACCCTTGCTCTTAGCCACGCAATGCACCGGCCAAGAGTCAACGTAGTCGGGAGTATCGGAGAAGTGCGAACCCGGATCAACGTGCCAGTCCTGGGTGGCAACAATCGCGTCGTAGCGGTGGTGGTTGTTCTCCACGTATTCGCTAATCAGCGCGGCAACGTCCGCACCGCGCTCGGTGGCGAGGGTGCCGCCGGCGCAGAAATCGTTCTGCACATCAACAATAATCAGTGCCTTAGACATGTCTGTCCTTTACAAGTAGGAGTGAGTTTTCACTCTGATTCGCCAGGTGAAAACAGTATCTCAGAAGGGTGGTTTAGATGAACTCGGTAGGAATGATTGGCTCACCCTCCGAGAGGCGGCGGGCAGCTTCCGGAAGCTCAGCCAGGGAGGCTGCGTGGCGGGCGGTTGCGCGGCGCACGCCTTCCTCACCGGTGAAGCCGGGCAGCAGCTCGCCGTTGCGGACGAAGTCCACCATGAGCGGGCGGGTATCCTCGAGCAGGCTCGGGTCCTCGTGGGTGCCCAGAACCTCGGCGGTGGCGATACCCATGCCGTTGAGGCGGCGAGCCGCACGCTTGGCGCCACCGATGGACGCCTTGCCAGCCGACGCCTTAGCGACCGGCTGCATTTCACCGGCAGAGTTTTCACGCTCAACAACCTTGTACACCATGGAGGAAGTCGGCGCACCGGAACCGGTGACCAGCTTAGTGCCCACGCCGTAGGAATCCACGGGTGCTGCCGCCAGGGATGCGATAGCGTACTCGTCCAGGTCGCTGGTGACGGTGATCTTGGTGTGGGTGTTGCCGAGCGAGTCGAGCAGTTCACGCACACGTGCCGCGGTAGCGACCAGGTCGCCGGAGTCCAGGCGCACGCCGCCGAGCTCTTCGCCGGCGAGTTCCACGCCGAGGCGGACCGCGTCGTCCACGTTGTAGGTGTCGACGAGCAGGGTGGTGCGGGCACCGAGGGAACGTAGCTGCGCCTCGAACGCTTCACGCTCGCTGTCGTGCAGCAGGGTGAACGCGTGGGCGCTGGTGCCGATGGTGTGCAGGCCGTAGCGCAGGCCAGCCTCCAGGTTGGAGGTGCCCGCGAAGCCGGCAATCACGGCGGCGCGTGCGGCGGAGACGGCGGCGCGTTCGTGGGCGCGGCGCGAACCCATTTCGAGGCAGGGGCGGTTGCCAGCGGCTGCGCTCATGCGGGAGGCGGCGCTCGCCACGGCGGAGTCAAAGTTCAGGATGGACAGCAGGTAGGTTTCGAGGACGCATGCTTCGGCGAAGGTGCCTTCGACCTGCATGACGGGGGAGTGGGGGAAGAACGCTTCGCCTTCTGCGTAGCCGCGGATGTTGCCGCTGAAGGTGAAGGATTCGAGGTAGGAAAGGGTTTCTTTGTTGACGATGTTGCGGGAGGCGAGGAAGGAGAGTTCTTCGTCGTTGAAGCGGAAGTCTGCGAGGCCTTCGAGGAATCGGCCGGTGCCTGCGAGGATGCCGTAGCGGCGGCCTGCGGGCAGGCGGCGGGTGAAGACTTCGAAGGTGCACTTACGGTTGGCTGCGCCGGAGGCGAGTGCCGCCTGGAGCATGGTCAGTTCATAGTGATCGGTGAGAAGAGAGGTAGTAGCCATGTGTTTATTGTAGTGGGGGATTAGGGTATTTTTCTTCTTAAACCGGCGTGTCAATCACTACATAAAGTATTCTTGACTCTAAGTACTGTAGTATGACAAATTACCAGCACTCTGCACAGATACAACACACGATAAACACCGGCACAACGCAGAACGAACACAGGGGCCACACAGGGGCAACACATACCCGCCCGTATAATCAAAGGGAACCGGCCGCAAAGGAAAACCAATGAACACTACCGCCGTGATCCTCTCCACCGGAACCCTCGAGGACACCGACCTCGACACCGCCCTGGAGAACATCCTCGCCGCAGACACCCCCTGGAAAGTCATAGTCTGGAACGACCCCGTCAACCTCATGACCTACGTGTCCTACGTCTTCCGCAGCCACTTTGGCTACTCCCGCGCCCGCGCAGAAGAGCTCATGCTGCAGGTACACAACAACGGCAAGGCAATCGTCTTCACCGGCTCGCGCGAAGACGCCGAAAAACACACCCAGGCAATGCACGCCTGGGGTCTGCTGGCAACCTTCGAGAAAGTAGAAAACTAATGGCACGGCCCTTCCGCCGCACCCCCGGAGGCTACACCGCCTCCTTCGAACCCGCCGAACGTGACCTGATTCGCGAACTCGCCGAAGACGTTCGCGCGCTACTGCGCCCGGCAGATACCACCGCCGACGGCGGCACCGTCGACCCGTTGGAGGCGCTGGTCGGCATCACCGAAAACCCCACCATCCCCGCCGACAGTGCCGTAGCACGCCTGCTACCCGCCGCAAGCAGCGACGACGAGGCCGCCACCGAATACCGCCGCTACACCGAACGCGACCTGCGCGAAACCAAACGCGCGAACCTCGCCATGCTCGCCTTCGACATTGAATCCAGCGACCTGCGGCTGAACGAAGAACACGCCCGCGCCTGGGCTGCCGCGCTCGGCGATATTCGCCTGGTGCTCGCCGACCGCCTCTACATTGTGGACGAAGACACCGCAGAAGATATTGCGGCGTTCACCGACCCTTCCGAGATCGAGACCCAAGAAGAGTACATGGCTGTGGTGTACAACTTTGTCTCCTGGGTTCAGGACTCGCTCATGCTCGCCATGCTCGACGGGCTGGACGACGAAGAAGAGGAAAAGTCCGGCGGAGTATTTGGCGGGGCAAACGAGCAAGAATAGAACGAATTTTTCAAATTCCCCCTCAAACTATCGTCATATACAACCACATAATGGTGGTTCTCGACTCATCTAACCGCTCAACGGACTAAAAGGGTAACCTTAGCGAGTTAGCATAGAACGTGGTACCCGACCGATAACGAAGTGTAGGTGACACATGAGTGACAGCATCGACGCAACAAATCCCTACCGTGCCCGCACCCCCTGGGGTAGCCCCGCGCCCGCAGGCCCCACCGCCGCGGCACCCATCGGCGTCTTCGACTCCGGCGTTGGCGGACTCACCGTGGCACGCGCCATCATGGACCAGCTGCCTCACGAACGCATCATCTACGTCGGCGACACCGCCCACGGCCCCTACGGCCCCCTCAAAATCGCAGAAGTACGCGCCAATGCCCTGCGCATCATGGACGAACTCGTCGACTCCGGCGTGAAAATGCTCGTCATCGCCTGCAACACCGCCTCCGCAGCGGTGCTCCGCGACGCCCGCGAACGCTACACCCGCCAGTACGGCATCCCCGTCATCGAGGTGATTCAGCCCGCCGCCCGCCGTGCGCTCGCCGCAACCCGTAACCGCAAGATCGGCGTGATTGCGACGGAGGCGACCGTCACCTCCCGCGCCTACGAGGACACTTTTGCGATTACCCCGAACCTTGAGGTGCACTCGGTGGCGTGCCCGCGCTTCGTGGAGTTCGTGGAGAAGGGCATTACCTCCGGTCCCGAGCTGCTGGAGACCGCCCGCGAGTACCTGCAGCCGCTCAAGGACGCTGGCGTGGACACCCTCGTGCTCGGCTGTACCCACTATCCGCTGCTGGCCGGCGTGATTTCCTACATTATGGGTGAGGACGTTACCCTGGTTTCCTCCGCGGATGAGACCGCGAAGGACGTGTACCGCGAACTGCTCAACCACGCCATTGAAAGCCCGGTCCCCGAGGAAAACCCGCACCACGAATTCCTCGCCACCGGCGAAACTGAGACGTTCTCGCAGCTGGCACGCCGCTTCCTCGGCCCCGAGGTCACCAACGTGCGCCACACCAGCTCCGTGGCGGAACGCTACCCGACCGGCTCGCTGGCGGCACTTACCCCCGAGATGCTCGCGGCACACCGCAGCATCACCCTCGACGAATCGGCAGATCCTGCAGAGGCAGCACACACTGTCGCGGGCACCGAATTTTCCGGCACCACCCCTAAGGACGACACCTCATGCGTCTAACCGTTATCGGTTGCACGGGCTCCTTTCCCGGCCCCGTCTCACCGGCTAGTTGCTACATGCTCACCGCCACGGACTTCGCGGGTCGAACCTGGCGCATCATCATGGACATGGGCAACGGCTCCCTCGGCATGCTCCAGCGCCATATCGACCTGAGCGATATCGACGCGATTCTGATTTCGCACCTGCACCCGGACCACTGCATCGACCTGTCCGGTCTGCACGTGGCAGTCAAGTGGGATCCGCGCGGCTGGCCCAAGGGTCGCATTCCGCTGTACGGTCCCGCCGCGATTAACGAGTACCTTTCGGCAACTCACGGCCTGGACCCGGAGCCGGGCATGAGCACCGAGTTTGACTACCACACCTGGACTGAGGGCGAGCCCGTGCAGATTGGTCCCTTCCGCGTGGAGCCGTTCCGCGTGGTTCACCCCTCGAAGGACCCGTACGCGCTGCGCATCACCTGCAACGACCGCGAGGGCCACACCGTGTTCTCGTACTCGGGCGATACCGACCTGTGCGAGGGCCTGGTCAAGGCTGCGCGCGGTGCTGACTTGTTCCTCTGCGAGGCGGCATACCAGGAGGGGCGCGACGACGCCCTGCGCGGTATTCACCTGACCGGCAAGCGCGCCGGCGAAGCCGCCACGGAGGCGGGCGTGCGTAACCTGCTGCTGACCCACCTGCCCGTGTGGAACGACCCGGACATCGCTCGCGCGGAGGCGCGCAGTGCTTTCTCTGGCCCGGTCGGCATTGCCGAAATGGCGGCAAGTTACCGCATCTACCCGCGCCCGACGGAGGCTCACCCGGTCACGTCCACCCTGAACGTGGTGGAGGTGCTTGATCCGCCGCTGAACACCGCGATTGCGCTGCCCAAGCCTGAGCTAGATTAGGCGA
Source organism: Rothia sp. HMSC069C04 (assembly GCF_001812895.1). Lineage (NCBI taxonomy): Bacteria > Bacillati > Actinomycetota > Actinomycetes > Micrococcales > Micrococcaceae > Rothia > Rothia sp. HMSC069C04. The sequence continues at coordinate 9,685 of NZ_KV810765.1, read as the reverse complement.
AGCCCGAGCTGGACTAGGCTAAACCCGACCTGGGCTAAAACAAACTGGACTAGTGCAAACTGCGCTCAGCCCCGCCCACTTTTTGACATAGATTCAACAGACAGACACAGACCCCGCAGACAGATTCAAGGAGAACCCATGACTGCAACCCGCGAAGACGGCCGCGCCCTCAACGAACTGCGCCCCATCACCATTACCCGCGGCTGGTCCCGCAACGCTGAGGGTTCCGCCCTCATCGAGTTCGGCAACACCCGCGTGCTGTGCACCGCATCCTTCACCGAGGGCGTGCCGCGCTGGCTCAAGGGCGAAGGTAAGGGCTGGGTGACCGCCGAGTACGCGATGCTGCCGCGCGCCACCAACACCCGTTCTTCTCGCGAGTCGCTGAAGGGCCGCGTGGGCGGCCGCACCCACGAGATTTCTCGCCTGATTGGTCGCTCCCTGCGTGCGGTCATCAACATGGACGAACTGGGTGAGAACACCATCGTGCTCGACTGTGACGTTCTGCAGGCTGACGGCGGCACCCGCACCGCTTCTATTACCGGCGCGTACGTGGCGCTGGCAGACGCTATTTCTTGGGCGAAGGAGCAGAAGATTCTGCCCGCTAAGGCGAACCCGCTGATCGATTCGGTGTCCGCAATTTCGGTGGGCATTATTGACGGCACCCCCATGCTGGACCTGCCCTACACCGAAGACGTTCGCGCCGAGACCGACATGAACGTGGTCGTCACCGGCAGCGGCAAGTTCGTTGAGGTTCAGGGCACCGCCGAGGGCGCGCCTTTCGACCGCGACGAGCTCAACAGCCTGCTCGACCTGGCGCTGGAAGGCACCGCTGAGCTGGCTCAGATTCAGCGTGAAGCACTGGCACACTAACCCGTCCCAGTAACTAGTTCCGTCGACAAGGAGAAACTATGGCAGACGCAAAGATTGTTCTGGCAAGCCACAATAAGGGCAAGCTCAAGGAACTGCGCGAAATTCTGCGCGGACGCATTGACGGCCTGGACGTTGACACCCAGGTGGTTGACGCCTCCAGCGTGAACGCACCCGACGTTCCCGAGACCGGCGTGACCTTCGCTGAGAACTCCCTGCTGAAGGCGCGCGCTGTTGCCGAGGCAACCGGCCTAATCGCTATTGCTGACGATTCCGGCCTGTCGGTGGATGTGCTCAACGGCGCTCCCGGTATTTTCTCGGCGCGCTGGGCGGGTCGCCACGGCGATGACACCGCGAACCTGAACCTGCTGCTGGCTCAGCTGAGCGATATTTCTGCCGAGCACCGCGGCGCGAAGTTCTGCTGTGCGGCCTCGGTTGCCTCCCCGAACGGTTTTGAGGCGGTCGAGTACGGCGAGCTGCCCGGTGAGCTGCTGACCGCACCGGCGGGGGAGGGTGGCTTCGGCTACGACCCGATTCTGCGCCCCGTGGAACTGAACGGTGAGAAAGCCCTGTACGAGGGGCAGTACGCTGGCAAGTCTTGCGCTGAGATTCCCGCCGAGATTAAGAACTCGATTAGCCACCGTGCGCGTGCTTTTGAGGCGCTAATTCCTCAGATTGCTACTGCGCTGACCTCCTAAAACCGCTGTCTAAAACCTCTGTCTAAAACCGTCGCTGAGGCGCCAGAGCATACTCGCTGTGCCGCTCTGTTGGGTGAAAACGCGGGGTTGGGTACGATTTTTTCGTGCATCCCCCTAAAATCCCCCACAGGGATACCAATTAAAGGCACAATAGTGTGAGAAGCTTTACCTCAAGGTTAGTGACACCAAAGAAACTCGTCTGCTGAAGGTATCTTCGGCAGGCGAGTTTTGCTATTGAAGAGCCTTTCAGCGAGGCATCTGCTCGACGCTTGCTGTCACCGACCGCGGTAGAAAAACCTGCAGCGAAAGAGACACACCGATGCTCATCCTTCTTCTGCTGATGGCACTCGTCCTTGCCGCCGGATGCTGGGCGTACTCCTACGTGTGGCGCGGCCTGAACCGCCGCGTCATTGCCGCCGTGAAGGTGGTCGATCCGATGATTACGCTCGGCCCGTACGTCATGGCTGCGTGGGTGGCGTTCATGGCTCTAATCGCCACGAATATCTGGGCGACCGGAACCCTGCACACTGTGCTGACGATTATCTTCTGCGTGGTTGCCGCAGGGTGCCTCGGCTGGGCTGGATTCTGGCTACTCATGCACTGCCTGGGCGGGCAGACCCCGGGCAAACGCCCGATGTGGTGGCGCGAGGCGGTTGCCGCGAAGTTCGCCTGGCGTAACCTCTCGCGCATGCCCGCCTACCTGGGTGCTCGCACCAGCATCCTGCCGGTGGAGAACCCGCACCTGACCAAGCCGTATTCGGGGTCGTGGACTCGCCCGCTCGGTGCGACCATGCCCGGGTACAGCTCCAACGGTGAGTTTATTGAGGGCTTTGACGAGTTCGGTCGCAAGATGCCGCATATCTACCCTGTAGGCCCTGAACCGACCATTTTTGAGATGGCGCGCTGGGGTAAATCGGTCAGCTCCGATCAGCTGCTGACGACCTTCCTGCCGACGGCTCCGTTTGAGCGTCTGCGTCTGCCCGGCACCATGACGGGCCCCTTCACCTTTGCGGGGGAGGTGCCGCACGGTGCGGTGACGAAGTGGCCTCGCCGCAGCGGCGCGAACCGCGCCTTTGGCTCCTACGCTCGTCTGGGTGAAATCACCGAACGTAAGGTGGAGTTGCTGGTCGACCACCGCATCATTGCGGCACTGCAGACCACCCGCGAAAGCTACGAACGCCGACACAGCTGGATGCTCGCCTTCACTGATATTGCAGACGGCGACTTCACGATGGACGCCGACGAGAACGGCAACCTGCGCATCACCTTCGGCATGATCACCGAGGGTTACGAGACTCCGTGGGTCTTCACCAGCACTCTGAAAGACAGCCCGCGCCTGCGCCGCAAGGTACGCCACGCCATGAGGGAACGCCGCGTCCTCAAGCAGAGCAGCGGCGAGTTGATGGACTGGTACTTCGTGCCAAAGCTCAGCGAATTCCCGCACGGCCCGGTCACGAATGAGCTTCCCGAAGAGTTTTACTTCAAGTCCAATATCATGGTCACGAACCGTCACGAGAGCTCCTCACGCGCCTCGGGTGAAGCTCACTAGGGCAGTGCCACTGCTATGAGGCGCCCAGGGCGGACACCTCAGAAGCGACCCCTAAAAATTCAGACATCCACAGATACTCACACGCCGGCTGCTACTCCATAGGGGAGTGGCAGCCGGTGCTTTTCTGCTGTTTCATTCTCTCGGCAGCGTCTAATAACGGTACAGAGAGCCTCATGACGGCGCAGGCAGAAGCGGGCAACAAGCCACGATAGAATAGAAACTTAGAGCACTATGAGCGCAAGCCCGGGGCATTTTTTCTCCCTTCCGCAAGCTTGCCGTGCTGAATACACAGTCATCACTTGCACACAGTCATCACTTGCCGAAAGGATTCCCGTGGCGTCTTCGAACTACACCGCCCGTCACCTCTCCGTGCTGGAAGGTCTGGAAGCTGTACGCAAACGCCCGGGCATGTACATTGGCTCCACCGACTCTCGCGGCCTGATGCACTGCCTCTGGGAGATTATCGACAACTCGGTGGATGAGGCGCTCGCCGGTTTCGGCCAGTCCATCCAGGTCATTCTGTACCGTGACGGTTCGGTTGAGGTGCGCGATGATGGCCGCGGTATCCCCACCGACATTGAGCCGCGCACCGGCCTGTCCGGTGTCGAGGTCGTATTCACCAAGCTACACGCCGGCGGTAAGTTTGGCGGCGGCTCCTATAACGCGTCCGGTGGTTTGCACGGTGTGGGCGCTTCCGTGGTGAACGCGCTGTCTTCCCGTCTGGACGTGCAGGTGGACCGTGGCTCGAAGACCTACCAGATGTCCTTCCGCCACGGCATTCCCGGATTCTTCGAGTCCGGCCGCACCCCCAAGCCCGAAGATCCGTTCACTCCCGCAACCGAGGGCACTGACGCCCTGCAGATTGTGGGTCGCGCTAAGCGTGGCGTGACCGGCACCCGTGTGCGCTATTGGGCTGACCCGCAGATTTTCACCCCCGACGCTAAGTTCAGCTACGAGGACTTGGCTGCTCGTGCGCGCCAGACCGCGTTCCTCATTCCGGGTCTGCGTATTTGCATCCGTGATGAGCGCCGACTGCCCGGCACCCCCGGCGAGCTGGAACCCCACGAGGAAGTTTTCCAGTACGACGGCGGCATTAGCGAGTTCGTCGAGTTTCTGGCGCACGATGAGCGGATTACCGACACCTGGCGTTTTAGCGGCAGCGGTTCTTTCACCGAGACCGTGCCGGTGCTGGGTGAGGATGGCCGCTCGCAGCTGACCGATGTGGAGCGCGATTGTGAAGTGGACGTTGCGCTGCGCTGGGGTATTGGCTATGAGACGACAGTCCGCAGCTTCGTGAATATTATTGCCACCCCCAAGGGCGGTACTCACACGACCGGTTTTGAGCAGGGCCTGCTGCGCGTGATGCGCAAGCACCTTGCCGATAACGCCCGCAAGTACAAGGTGGGTAACGACAAGATCGAGAAGGACGACGTACTCGCCGGCTTGACCGCCGTGCTGACCGTGCGTCTTGCCGAGCCGCAGTTTGAGGGTCAGACCAAGGAGATTCTGGGTACTCCCGCGGTTCGTCAGATCGTGTCGAAGGTCGTGGGTGATGCGCTGAAGGCGCGCCTGGAGTCGACCGCGCGTGCTGAGAAGGCTCAGGCGACCGCTCTGTGCGAGAAGGTCGTCTCTGAGATGAAGACCCGCGTCTCGGCGCGCATCCACAAGGAAACTCAGCGCCGTAAGACCGCGCTGGAGTCTTCGTCCATGCCCACTAAGCTGGTGGATTGCCGTTCGACCAATGTTGAGCATTCTGAGCTGTTCATTGTGGAGGGTGACTCGGCGCTGGGTACTGCGCGTCTGGCGCGTTCTTCCTCGTACCAGGCCCTGCTGCCGATTCGCGGTAAGATCCTGAACACTCAGCGTGCCTCGGTGACCGATGTGCTCGCGAACGCCGAGTGTGCGGCGCTGATTCAGGTGATTGGTGCCGGTTCGGGTCGTACTTTTGACCTGGAGTCTGCTCGCTACGGCAAGGTCATTATGATGACCGATGCGGACGTGGACGGCGCCCACATCCGTACCCTGCTGCTGACCCTGTTCTACCGTTACATGCGTCCGCTGATTGAGGCGGGTCGCGTGTACGCCGCGGTTCCGCCCCTGCACCGCGTGGAGGTGGTGCGCCGCGGTAAGCCGAACGAGATGGTGTACACCTACTCCGAGAAGCAGCTGCACGAGCTGCTGGATTCTCTGCGGGAGCAGGGCGTGACCTACAAGGAACCGATTCAGCGTTACAAGGGTCTGGGTGAGATGGACGCCGACCAGCTGGCCGAGACCACGATGGATCCGCGCCACCGCATGCTGCGCCGCATCCGCATCGAGGATGCTGAGGCTGCCGAGCGCGCCTTCTCGCTGCTGATGGGTTCCGAGGTGGCTCCGCGTAAGGAGTTCATTATCGCCGGCGCGCATCAGCTGGATACCGAGAACATCGATATGTAGCGGTTCTTCCCGTGTGTGTTTGCGTGTGTATTTTCTTGCGAGACTCGTGGAAAACATGCTGACGATTTGTCATAAAGTGGGAATTTTCTATGATTATTGTCACAATAGATTTCACCACGGCGCAAAAAATCAGTATTTTTGATGCAAATTTAATGAATCGGCACTGAATAACTATTGTGTCAGTTTCGATAAATCCGTCACCAAAATCTTGCAGACATCGCAATTTACTGCAAGGTTTGAGGGAGGGGTTGGAAAAGGCTTCCGTACTCCGGATGGTGACAGGCTGTTTCTAAACCGTCTCACCTCGGTATTTGCTGATAACGTGCGATGAACCTTTATCGAAACGTCAAACATTTAACGCCCAGTCGGCACACAGGTGCCTCACAGCCTTCAAAGAAAAACCTGTACCGTAGATGGGTGAGAGACACTGTGTCAGTAACTCTCGCACTCCCTTCACTGACGGGGGAGTGCCCGATTCTGGCGCACGCGCATATCAGTACACACATAGTAAGGACCTATCAATGGATCCCCTTGATTTTGGTAGGTGGCAGTTCGGTATCACCACCGTCTACCACTTCTTCATGGTTCCGCTGACCCTGGGTCTGGGCCTTGTAGTGACCTACCTGTACATTTGCTACGTTCGTACCAAGAAGGACGAATACAAGCGAATGACGAAGTTCTGGGGCAAGCTGTACCTCATTAACTTCGCCATGGGTGTGGCCACCGGTCTGGTTCAGGAGTTCCAGTTCGGTATGGCATGGAGTGAATACTCCCGCTTCGTGGGCGACGTCTTCGGCGCCCCGCTGGCTATGGAAGGCCTCTTCGCGTTCTTCGTCGAGTCGACCTTCCTGGGCCTGTGGATCTTCGGCTGGGATCGCCTCAAGCCCGCAGTCCACGCCTTCTCGCTGTTCATGGCTGTTCTTGGCTCCTGGATTTCCGCCTTCTTCATCCTGGTGGCAAACTCCTGGATGCAGCACCCCGTCGGCGCAGAAATGATTGACGGTCGTCCCCGTATGACCGACATCGGCGCCGTGCTGATGAACCCCACCGCATGGGTCACCTTCCCGCACGTCATCACCGCATCCATTCAGGTTGCCGGTGGCTTCCTGGTCGGTATCGCCTGGTACAAGCTGTGGCGCCGCCGCAAGGACGGCATTGACAAGGTCGTTGACGGCAAGGTTGTCGTTGGTGAGTCCGACAAGGGCGCACGCGACAAGAAGGACTTCCAGGTTTGGCTCAAGTCCCTGCGCCTGGGCGCAGTGGTGGGCCTCATCGGCTTCGCTGGTGTTGGCGCATCCGGCCACATGCAGGCACAGATGATGATTCACGAGCAGCCCATGAAGATGGCTGCCGCCGAGGCCGCCTGCCACGACGGTACCTCCTTCTCCGTGCTGACCGTTGGTGAGCTTGGCGCTCAGAGCTGCGACAAGATTCACACCATCATCGAGGTTCCCGGCGTGCTGTCCTTCCTGGCACACGACAACTTCAACACCCCGGTGAAGGGTATCCAGACCCTGGTTCCCGAGTACGAAGCTAAGTACGGCACCAACCTGCCCGATAACCCGCTCTACGGTGAGCGTGCAGGTCAGAAGATTGATTACCTGCCCTCCCTCGAGGTCTCCTACTGGGGCTTCCGCGGCATGATCGGTCTGGGCGCAGTCGTCGTTCCCTTCTACCTCTACGCACTGTGGGTTACCCGTAAGAAGGGCGTGGGCACCGTCCCCGAGTCCAAGCTGCTCAAGAACGTTGCCGTCTGGTCCATCCTGGCTCCCTTCTTCGCAATTGCACTGGGCTGGATCTTCACCGAAATGGGCCGTCAGCCCTTCGTGGTTGTCCCCAACCTTGAGGGCGATCCCGCAATCCGCCTGTACACCGCAGCAGCTATCTCCCCGGGTGTTTCCGGTGAAGAAATCCTCTTCTCCCTGCTCACCCTGGGCCTGCTCTACGGCGTGCTGATGGTGGTTGAGGTTTACCTGCTCATCAAGTACGTCAAGGCCGGTGTGGTTGCTGCAATGCCCGAGCTGGTTCAGTCGCACCACGAGGACGAGTCCAACGACAAGTCCAAGCGCGACGTGCTGGAGTTCGCCTACTAGGCGGGTAAGGATTGATTCACCATGAACTTTGATTTCAATATCTTTGCCGGTCAGCCTGGCCTGCCCACCCTCTGGTTTGTTGCCATTGGCGTCTTCCTCATCATGTACATGATCCTGGACGGTTTTGACCTGGGTGTCGGTATGCTGATGGGTTCCAAGTTCGCAAAGAACGAGAAGGAACGCCGTCTGCTGCTGAACATCATCGGCCCCGTCTGGGACGGTAACGAGGTGTGGATTGTGTCCGGTGGTGCTGCTATCTTCGCGGCATTCCCCATCTGGTACGCAGCCCTCTTCTCGGCTCTGTACATCCCCCTGACCCTCGCGCTGGTCTTCCTGATTCTGCGCGTGGTCGCAATTGAATACCGCGGTAAGAAGAACGACGAGAAGTGGATCCGTAACTGGAACATCGCTCTGTCCGTCTCCTCCTTCTTCATCGCTCTGCTCGTGGGCGCGCTGCTGGGCCTGACCTCCATGGGTCTGCCCATCAACGAGAACGGTGACCGCGTTGGCGGTGCCTTCGCCTGGATTTCTCTGCCCGTCCTGCTGGGCGGCCTGGGCTTCGTGGGCTTCGCTCTGGTTCAGGGTCTTGCCTTCGTCGCTCTGAAGACCGACGGCGATATCCGCGACCGTGCCCGCAACACCCTGGTGCGCTGGGCTCCCGTCCTGCTGCTGCCGATCGTCGCATGGGTTCTGACCCTGGACTTCACCAGCGGTAACGGCATCTCCTGGCTGTGCACCATCCTGGCTGTTGTTGCCGTTCTGATTGCTTGGGTCTCCGCTAAGGGCGGCCGCGAGGGTCGCGCTTTCGCCGGCCTGTCCGTGTTCGTCGCACTGGGCGCACTGGCAATCTTCACCGCAATGTACCCGAACGTGCTGCCCTCCACCCTGGACCCGGCATACTCGCTCACCATTGCGAACGCATCCAGCTCCGAGTACACCCTGGGCGTTATGACCTTCGTGACCTGCCTTGGTCTGCCGGTCGTGTTCGTCTACCAGGCTTGGACCTACTGGGTCTTCCGTAAGCGTCTGCACGTGGATCACATCCCCGAGGCTCACGACGCTACCGAACTGGCTGAACTGCCGACCAAGTAGCATGTAGCTGATTGAAAATCCCCCGGATTTCTCTTGCGAGAAGTTCGGGGGATTTTTTGTATTTGCGGGGAGAACACGGATCCAAGGTAGGTGAGAAGAGAATTCATAAAAATTTTTGGTGCACACCCCCCCCC
>NZ_KV810765.1:0-716 GCF_001812895.1 Rothia sp. HMSC069C04 | reverse complement strand
CCCCCCCCCGAAATTCGAGCGCGACAGGGAGCGGAACGTGTAATGTGGTGAGCAACTCACTCCTATGAAAGGTGTTCAACGATGAAATCTCTCAACCGCCGCACCGCCGCTCCTCGTACCGGCACGAGCCGCCGCTTGCTCGCCACGGGTGCCCTGCTCTGTGTCGGCATCATGCCCCTGAGTGCTTGCTCGCTCTTCAACCCGCCGCTGGAACGCGACGAAAGCGTCCACGCCATCTTTGACGCGGAGCAGGACATCGTGAAGATGCCCCTGGACGATTACACCTACTATGAGCGCACTCACTACGAATACACGGCCTTTCAGATTGCTATGAAGCAGTGCTTTGCCGAACACGGGCAGAACTACACCATCCAGGCTCCCTACTCTGAGGGTGCGCCCCGCGGCGAGATGGGGCGAAAGTACGGTCCCTGGAATGTCGAGTACGCCCAGAAGTACGGTTTTCAGAAGCGAGACCCCAACAACGCAGCCGCCCCCATCTCCTATAACTCGGGGGAGAGCATGAGCCCCGAGGACAAGCTTCGCACCGAATGCTACCCCAAGGCCCGCGAGACCCTGGAGGCCGCGGTGCCCGAAGGTAAGAGGCCCGAGAATGAAGGGCAGTCCACAAACAGTCGTATCTCTACCGAGGCGGGTAACGCTGTGTACGGTAGCAAACTGCACCGCGAGCTCGAAGAGAAGTGGAAGCAGTGCGTCTC
>NZ_KV810764.1:0-1601 GCF_001812895.1 Rothia sp. HMSC069C04 | reverse complement strand
CGAGCACCTACTCGAAGGAACTCGGCCCATGTCATTTCACATTACACTCGACCATATTTCGTACGCGCACCCGAGTGAGCCTCCACTTTTTGTGAACCTTTCGGCGGTGTTTTCGGCACCTCTGACCGGACTCATTGGCGATAATGGTTGCGGAAAAACAACCCTTATGAGGTTGATTTTGGGCGATTTGACCCCGGATTCCGGTTCTTTGGCGGTGCCGGAGCGCATGGCGTATCTGCCTCAGGATTTGGGTCTGGATCGGGAACAGACCCTCGCCGAGCTCTGTGGAATCTCCGAGATTCTGTGGGCACTGCAGGCAGTGGAATCCGGCGAATACTCCCCCGAACTCTACGACACTATTGGCGATAACTGGGACGTTGAGGAGCGCACCCTCACCGCCCTGGCCACCTACGGGTTCACCCCGGGGACCCAGGTGGACCGCGATAACCCCGATACCGTTCGCGCACTCTTTGCCCGCCAGATGCACAGCTTCTCCGGTGGCGAGGCGGTCATTGCCGCACTTGCCTCACTGATGGTTTCTGACCCCGAGTTCATTCTGTTGGACGAGCCGACCAATAACCTAGACTCTGCGGCGAAGGCTCAGCTCTTCACGGCACTGGAAGCGCTGCCCTGCCCGGCGCTCATTATTAGCCACGACCGCGACCTATTGGAGCGCATGCACGTGATTGCGGAGCTTCACGCCGACCGGCAGGGGCTGGCTCATCTGCGCCTCTTCGAAGGCAACTACAGCACCTACCGCCAGGCGCTGGACACCGAACAGCAGGCAGCTCAGCGTCGCGTGAGCGAGGCGAAAAACCGGGTACGTTCTGCGCACCGTGAGTGGGTGCATGCGCAGGAGATTATTTCGAAGAACATGGCGCAGGTGTGGAAGGACGACCAGCCGGATACGATTCTTGCCCTCGCCAAGGATGCCTCACGGCAGGCGGCGGCGAAGCTTCGAGTTCTGCGCGTCGGCAAGCAGGAGCAGGCTCAGGAGGAATACCAGAACGCGCAGAATGAGGTCCGCGTGCAGGAGAAAATCTATGCCGAGCTGAGCCAACAACCCCTACCCGCGGGACGTAAGGTGCTGGAGCTGAGCAGGGTTGATTCTCGCTGTGTTGACTCTCGGGTTTCACGTGAAACATTTGCCATTCAGCAACCCACCAAGGTTGATTCTCTGCATATTTCACCCGCCGGGGCTGATAGCGAGAGCCAGCAGGGAACCCCGGCGGAGCGCCCCGAGCACCTGATTCTCAGCGGCCCCGAGCACCTGCGCATCACCGGCGCAAACGGCAGCGGCAAGACCACCCTCCTTGAGGCAATTGCCCACGCCGGCGACCCGGAGTACCGCTCCCCCGTGGAGCCCGCCTACCGCGTCGAGTACTGCATCGAGGGGGCGTACATTCCTCAGCGCATCACCCTCGACCCGGAGCTCACTCTTCTGCAGAGCGTGCAGCGGGCTAACCCTGGCGTGAGCGAACAGCATCTGCGTGACCAGCTGGCGCGGCTGCTTTTCCGTCGCGAAAGCGTGCACCATAAGACCAGTGAGCTCTCCGGTGGTGAGCGGTTCCGCGCCGCGGTGGCGCAGGTGCTTCTGGCTG
>NZ_KV810763.1:0-270 GCF_001812895.1 Rothia sp. HMSC069C04 | reverse complement strand
GAAACTTGGACGCATTAAATAATAGCCGCTATGCAGCTTCCTGCAGGGCCTGAACCCGGTACTCAACCGGAGTCAGGCCCTTAAGCTTCACCTGGCGTCTTGTTGTATTCCAATGCGTAATGTACGCATCGAGGTCAGCTTTGAAACTCTCAAAGGTTAGCCAGTCCTGCCCACGAAAAAACTCGTCCTTAAGATGTCCAAAGACCTGCTCAGTGGCACCATTATCAATGCAGTTACCTTTGCGTGACATGCTCTGGATAAAACCATTAT
>NZ_KV810762.1:378211-379440 GCF_001812895.1 Rothia sp. HMSC069C04 | reverse complement strand
CAGATGCCGCTCATCCGCAAGTACCAGTCGCAGCTTGAACAGGAGCGCCAAGCCGACCGCGACCGCGACGAGAAGTTCAAGCAGTACGTTCAGGAGCACCAGTAACCCGAGCGTCCACGACCGGTTTTGACGTCGGATTTTAAAACCGAATTTTGATGCCGGGGAAAGACCGGTAATGGTGCGGGCCACCCGAGACACAGGCTCGGCGGGTAGCCCGCACCCGCGAGGATATTCCCGCAGAGGCTGCAGCTCTCGGCAGATGAGTGGGCGCGCAAAAATTTTTGCTGCACCCCCCGAAATTCGGGCGCGGCAAGGAGCAAAAAGTGTAATGTGGTGAACAACTCACTCTTATGAAAGGTGTTCAACGATGAAATCCCTCACCCGCCGCACCACCGCCCCTCGCACTGGCATGAGCCGCCGCCTGCTCACCACGGGCGCCCTGCTGGCCATCGGCGTGCTCCCGCTGAGCGCGTGCTCGCTCTTTAACCCGCCGCTGGAACGTGACGAAAGTGTCCACGCCATCTTTGACGCGGAACAGGACATCGTGAAGATGCCCCTGGACGATTACTCCCACTACGAGGGGGGCACTCATTACGAATACACGGCCTTTAAGATTGCCATGAAGCAGTGCTACGCCGAACACGGGCAGAGCTACACCGACCCCGACCAAGCTCCCCAATCTGAAAGCGCGCCGAGTGGCGATCCGGGCCGAAAGTACGGTCCCTGGAACGTCGAGTACGCCCAGAAGTACGGATTCCAGAAGCGAGACCCCAACGCCGCCCCCATCTCCTTTAGCTCACCGGAGAGCTTGAGCCCCGAGGAGCAGCTTCGCACCGAATGTCATGACAAGGCCCGCGAGACCCTGGAGGCCGCGGTGCCCGAAGGCAAGAGGCTCGAGAATGACGTGCAGTCCACATACAGTCGTATCTCCACCGACGCGGGCAATGCCGTTTACGGTAGCAAACTGCACCGCGAGCTCGAAGAGAAGTGGAAGCAGTGCGTCTCAGACCGCGGCCTCACCCCTCGCTCGGCAGGCTCCGTCGCCGAGGAAACCCCGCTGGCTGAGCAGCTGAGCAAGAACGACGGATTCAACAAGCCCGCCTCCGAAGAAGAGATTCGCATCGCCACCATCCAGGCCGAATGTAACCAGCAGGTCGGCATGAGCAAGCAGCTCTACGACCTGGAAGCTCAGTACCAGATGCCGCTCATCCGCAAGTACCAGTCGCAGC
>NZ_KV810762.1:309345-378111 GCF_001812895.1 Rothia sp. HMSC069C04 | reverse complement strand
GCGAGCTCGAAGAGAAGTGGAAGCAGTGCGTCTCTGACCGCGGCCTCACCCCCAATAAGGCAGGCTATGTCGCCGAGGAAAGCCCGCTGAATGAGCAGCTGAGCAAGAACGGCGGTTACAACGAGCCCGCCTCCGAAGAGGAAATTCGCATCGCCACCATCATGGCAGAATGCAACCAACAGGTCGGCATGAGTCAGCAGCTCTACGACCTGGAGGCACAGTATCAGATGCCGCTCATCCGCAAGTACCAGTCGCAGCTTGAACAGGACCGCAAGGCAGAACGTGAGCGTGACGAGAAGTTCAAGCAGTACGTTCTGGAGCACCAGTAAACCGGGGCGCTAAAAGACAGCGCAAAAACAGTTTAGAAAGACACCGCCATGACCACTCACACGAAAAACCAAAACAGCGGGCACCGCTTTAGCGAACGCATCGCCCGACCCCGCGTGCTCCTGCTGCTCGCAATCCTCGCCATCGGTTCGCTCATGCTGTCCTTCTATCTGGGCACCCGCTACGCCGCCACGGGCCCCGACCCGGCCGTGCAGGCGAAAACCGTGATTCCGGTCTGGGCGAAGGTTGAAGAACGAACCGTCAGCGAGGGTCTCGCCATTGCGGGAACCACCAAGGCTGGAGAGACCGCCCCGATTAGCGCGCGCACCAACGGTGAGCCGGTGCTCGTCTACCAGAACCAGAAGCCCGGTAACGTGCTCAAGGCCGGTGACTTCATCGGCATTATTGGCGCCGACCCGGTCTTCGTGCTGGAAGGGCCGCTGCCGCTGTATCGCGACCTCAACCTGGGCGATAACGGCGACGACGTGCTCGCCTTCCAGAAGGCACTGAACTCCGCCGGGTACGCCACCGCTCAGAGCGGCACCGTCACCGAAGACACCCTCGACGCCGTCACGCGCCTGCACCGCGCGCACCTGACCGGCGTGCCCAGCGAGGGTGTCACCACCATTGCCCGAAGCAACTACGCGATTCTGCCCGGCGGTAGCCACACCGTCACCGCCGTTGCCGCGGTGGGCCAGCTCATCAGCGACGGCAACCCCATCGCGAGCGTAGAAACCAGCGAACCCTACGTGGAATCCAGCGTTGAACTCGCCGTCGCCAACAAGCTCAAGGTGGGCGACCGCGTTAGCCTGCGCACCTCTACCGGCAGCGTGGAGGGAACCATCACCAGCATTGGTGAGCTGCAGAACGACCCCTCCAAGGGCGCGGCGAAGAGCGTGCGATTCAGCGCCGACGACCCGAGCAAGCTCACGCCGGGCCAGAGCGCATCCATCACCAGTAAGGGCAACACCTCAACCACCCTCGCCGTGCCGACTACCGCGGTACGCCAGGACTCCCAGGGCACCTACGTGCTGGTTGAAAAGGGCGGAAGCTCCACCTCGACCAGCAAGGATGCGCCCGCTACCGAACGAGTCAACGTTGAGGTTCTGCGCACCGCCGGCGGATACGCCGCAATCAACGCGAACCTCAGCACGGGACAGAAGGTGCTTGTCTCATGAGCCGCCGTAAGAGAACCCCAGACGCAAGCCCGGGACGTGCGCCTACAGTTGCGCCCAACGTAGCGTCCGCCGCTACACCTGCCGCCGGGCTCGGTACCGCGCCCGCTATCGAAATGCACGGCATTACCCGTGTTTTCGAGGGGAGCGAACGAGCAGTCCTCGATCGTCTCGACCTGGTGGTCGAACGCGGCGAATTCCTCGCCATTATTGGTCCGTCGGGCTCCGGTAAATCCACCCTGCTCAACGCCATTGGCCTGCTCGACACTCCCACCAGCGGAACCTACAGCCTCTTCGGCAAAAACACGGAAGGACTCAGCGACAGAGAACGCGACGAAATGCGCCGAGACCACCTCGGCTTCATCTTCCAATCCTCAAACATGCTGCTGGACGAAACCAGCACGACCAACGCCTCTATGGGTCTGCGCGTGCAGGGCGTACCCTACAGCGAGCGCCTGCAACGCACCGAAGAAACCCTAGAATTTCTGGGGTTGAGCGACCGCGCCAGCATCCGTACCCGCTACCTTTCCGGCGGCGAGAAGCAGCGCTGCGCCATTGCTCGTGCCCTCGCCACGCGCCCGCCGCTGATTCTTGCCGACGAGCCGACCGGCAACCTGGACAGCCACAATAGCGCCAAGGTCATTGAGATTCTTCAGCGCATTAACGCGACCGGCTGTACCGTGCTGGTGATTACCCACGACCCGGAGGTTGCCGCCGCCGCCCGCCGCGTGATCCGCATTGAGGATGGGCGGCTGCACGAGCAGAGCCGCGCCGACTTGGCTACGGTGCCGGTCGCTGAGGTGGTTCCGGTCGCGCAGGATAGCCCGGTAGATGCCTCCGCCAGCCTTGCACCGGGGGAGAAGCCCGCTACGCATCGCCGCGGAAGCTTTCTCACCGACGACAGCATCGAGGCAATCTCGGCGCTCACCTCACGACCGCTACGCACCCTGCTGCTGGGCCTGTCCTTCGCGCTGGGCGTGGGCGGACTCATCAGCGCCTCCGGCATGAGCGAATCCGCCAGCTACCAGGTGAACCAGCGCCTGCTCGGATCCGAACAATCCACGCTCTACATCAGCGACAGGGACAATGACCAGAACATGCTCGGAACCTACCGGCAGGGTGAATCCGCGCAGAATGTTGCCGACCGCATTAGCGCGCTGGACTACGTGAAGAACACCGGATTCGTCAGCAGCGTGGCACCCGCCGACGTGCGAATCACCCGGTTCAGCCCCTACGAGGACGAACCCAAAACGGCGATTGGCCTCAGCTCCACCTCGAAGACCCGGCTCGAGCAAATCGGTGCCCGCATGAACCCCGAAACCCTGCGTGCGCTCGAACAGATGAACTCGACCCTCACCCAGCAGAACGTTGCCGACCGTGAACGCTCCGAGCAGCTCTCCGGCGCTATCGTCTCGGTCTCCGCTGCCCGCGCCCTCGGCATTCTCCCCGAAGATAAGGCGGCAGATAACGCCACAACCGAGCCCCGCCCCGGCGAGCTACCCGCCGTCGACTACGGCATTAAGCTCGGCGGACTGCCGCAGGTGGCACCCGGTGTGAGCATCTGGGTGGATGGTCAGCTGATGCCGGTCGTCGGCCTTTTCGACCCCGGCAATAGCGGCTACGAATTCAGGAATACGGTCATTGTCTCGCCGGGCACACTTCAGCGCACCGGACGCGGCCAGGTCACATACATTGCCGAAACCGAACGGGGCTACGGCAAAGCGGTCGCCAAGGCAATTCCGCTGACCCTCAAGCCCGCTGAACCCAGCCAGATCAACGTGGAAACCCCCTCCGACCTGCAGAGCCTACGCGCGTCTATCGCCTCGGATCTGGGCCTGTACGTGGGTGTGCTCTCCGGTATTCTGCTGGTGCTCGCCTCCCTCTCGGCGGCAACCGCAATGTATCTGTCCGTGCAATCGCGCACCGCAGAGATTGCGTTGCGCCGCGCCATCGGATCGAGTAAATGGCTGATTGCCCGCATCTTCCTCATGGAGGGTGTCATGCTCGGCGTGCTCGGCGGCTCCATCGGCGCCTGCTCCGGCATGATTGCGACCATCATTCTTTCGCTCGTGCAGGGCTGGCAGGCGGTTCTCTCACCCGGATTCGTGGTGCTCGGCGTGGGCGTTGGCGCTCTCACCGGTCTGGTGTCTTCGGCGTACCCGGCGTGGGTGGCGTCCCGCAAGAGCCCCGCCGATGCGATGCGCGGCTAAACCCGTGCCGGGGGAACGCCAGACCCGCCAAATCCCCGAAGTATGACCGGCCAAATAGGTATTAGCTTGCCCAAACCTTAAAATAATGGGAGGTAAAAACAGCAGAAGACTAAGGACAACGCAGTGAGCCGAACGCACACACCGCGCCACGCTGACAAGCATCAAAACACCGAGGCAACCCCAGAAACAACGCCGGAGGGCAAGCGCAATGACCGCGCTGACCGCCGTCCGCCGCTGGGACCCAACGCCCGCAAAAATCTGAGCACCTTCGGCATCATCACCGCCGTGCACACCCTGGCCACCGTGCTTTTCAGCGCGGCGCTCGCGGTCATCATTGCCCGCGCAGCCCACGCGGGGTTTGCCGCGGTCGCCGCCGAACACGCGCGCCTCAAGGAGACGAGCGCGCCGGACGTGTACCGCGCCTACGTTGAGTTCGCCGGCTCCGCCCAGGCACACCTGGAGGCGCACGGCGGCTGGCTGCTCGGACTCGGCGGCATCTTCGGTGACGGCGACGCCATCACCCCCGGCTTGCTCATCGTGGCGGTCCTGGCCCTCGCGGTGCGTTCGGGCGCGGACTACCTGCTGGCGGTGAGCGCGCAGCGTGCCGCCTCCGGAGCGAAGTCTCAGATTCGCCGTAGCCTGTTGCGCCGCGTGCTCGCCACCGGTGGCGCGGACACTCCCGAGGGTACCGGCGCGACCGCGGTGTTGCTTTCGCGCGGCCTGAACGCCCTGGACGACTACTACACCAAGACCCTGACCGCGTTTGTTTCCACCGCGGTGGTGCCGGTCCTGCTGTGGATTGTGGTCGCCTCCCTGGACATGATGAGCGCCCTCGTGTTGCTCTGCACCCTGCCGCTCATTCCCGTGTTCATGGTGCTGATCGGCAAGAACACCCGCACCGAAACCGCGGAGGCGCAGGCCGAGCTGCACCGCCTCTCGGACCACATCCTGGAGCTCGTGCGCGGCCTGCCCGTGATTATCGGTCTGGGCCGTGAACGCGCGCAGACCCGCGCCATGAACTCCCTGGGCCAGCGCTACCGCGAGCGCACCATGCAGACCCTGCGCAGTGCCTTCATGTCTTCGCTGGCTCTCGAGCTGATTACCACCATCTCCGTGGCGCTGATTGCCGTGCTGATTGGTGTGCGCCTGGTCAACGGCACCCTGGGCCTGGACACCGCCATTCTCGTGCTGCTGCTCGCTCCCGAGTGCTACCAGCCGCTGCGCGATGTGGGCGCCGCCTTCCACCAGTCCGAGGACGGCGTGGCCGCCCTGCGTAGCGCCCAGAAGATTATCGATGCGCCCCTGCCCGAGGAAACCGTCGAGGACGACTCGGCCAACCCCGCAGCCATCGAGGTGCGCAACCTGGACGTGAACTACCCCGATCGCCCCGAGGTGCTGACCGACCTGTCGCTGAGCCTGCCTCGCCGCGTGGCTCAGGCGGCGGAGCCCGGTTCGGAACGCGGCACCGTCATCGGCATCATGGGCCCCTCCGGTTGCGGCAAATCCACCCTGCTGAATGTGTTCTCCGGTGCCGTGCGTGAGGGGCTGGTGCCCACCGGCTCGCAGGAGCCGATGCGCGTCACCGGTAGCGTCACCGGCCTGGGCACGACCCTGATGATTCCGCAGTCGCCGGTCTTCACTGCGCCCACCGTGCGCGCCGAAATGGCACTGTACGCCCTGAGCGCCGACGACTCCGAACGCGAGCGCGCCGCGGCCCTGGTGACCGGCGTGCTGGAGCGCGGCGAGTTCGCCGTGAGCCCCGCCGATAACGACCTGATGATGCGCCCGCTGGCGCAGCTGGGCCTTGAGAGCGTGAACGTGCTGGAACCGGGCGCCCTGAGCGCCGGTCAGGCGCGCCGCCTCGCCGTGGCACGTACTCTGGCCCGCGCCGAGGCCATCTACCGCGCCGGCGGCGAGCAGACCGTGCTGACCGTCCTGGTGGACGAGCCCACCGCTCATCTGGACGCCTACTCGGCCTACCTGGTCACCCGTGCCCTGCACCGCCTGGCGGAGCTTGGCGCCACCGTGCTGATCGTGACCCACGAGGGTGAACTGGCCGCGCACTGCGACCACCTCGTGCGAGCCGAGCTGGGCGCGTCCGGATACACTTGGAGCACCTCGCTCAACGCGACCCGCGTGCCCGTGCCCGCTGAAGCCCCCGCGCACCTGCTGGAGCTCAAGAGCGAGCACGAGGCCGAAAGCCGCGCCCTCGTGGAGGCCACCCCCGCCGCGGACGAGAACCCGCAAGAGGAAAAGCCCGCAGGCCTGTTCGCCACCCTGCGCACCCTCAAGGAGCTGACCGGAATCGGTGCGCGCGCCTTCTCCGGCCCCGTGCTGATGGCGGCGACCACCTCCCTGATGGCCGCGGCGCTGACCGCGCTGTCCGGCTGGCTCATCGTGCGCGCGGGCGAGGGTCCCGCCATGATGTACCTGATGGTCGCCATCGTGGGCGTGCGATTCTTCGGCCTGGGCCGCGCGTGCGCCCGCTACGCCGAGCGTCTGATGACCCACTCGAAGGTGCTTGCCGCCGCGAATATTCTGCGTCTGCGCGCCTGGGTTGGCGCCTGGCAGAGCGTGAGCAGCGTGCGCGCCCTGCTGCGCGGCGACGCCCTGCTGGAGCGCCTCGTGGGCGGTATTGACGAGCTTCGCGACGGTATTCCGCGCGTGATTATTCCACCGGCCGCGCACCTGCTGGTCATGATTGCCGCGCTGGTGACGACCACGTGCATCCTGCCCCAGGCCCTGATTCCCGTGCTGGCGGCGGTGCTGGTGAGCACCTTCGTGGCCCCCTGGGCCGTGCTTCGTGCCGATGCCCGCGCGGAGGCTCTGGCCCGCCAGTCCACCGCACGTATGCTGCGCCTGGGCACCGGTATGCTCTCCGCCGCCGAGGACCTGCGCGCCAACGGCGCGGCGAACACCGCCGAACGCGCCAACAACGAGCTGGACGCGCAGAACCTTTCCGCCCTGCAGAAGGGCTCGACCGCCCAGGGCCTGGGCCGAACCCTCGTAGCGCTGAGCTGGTTTGGCGCTGCGCTGGCGAGCGCCGTGATTGCCTACCCGCTGGCCGTAAACGGCACCGTGGGCGCCCCCGAGTCAGCGATCGTGGTGCTGCTGTGCACCGGCATGCTGGAGAGCTCCCTGGGCCATATCGAGGCGGTTCGCTCCTGGCCCGAGTTCGCCCGTCTGCTCGCCTCGATTGCCCCGAGCGTTCGCGACGTATCCCTGGAGGGCGTTGTCGCCACCTCGACCCTGAAGCGTTCCGTGCCCACCGAAGCCGAGGTAGACACCCACGTTCTGCCGCGTCGTGCCGAGCGTCTGCGTGCCCGTGCCGAGGCCGAGATGGAGGAGTTGCTGGAGGCGGACCGCCAGCGTGCCCGCCGCTTCGCGCGCCCCGACTCTGCGGCTGGTTCTAAGAGCGATACCCCGCGCCCGCCCAAGCCAGGCGAGCCCAAGCTGGTCGGATGCGGCACCCCGCAGCAGCTCGGCGTGAAGGTCGCCGGCGCGGCCCCCGCCCTGGCCATGCAGGACGGTTCCGCCCGCTGGCCCGGCATGGACCACCCGGTCTTCGCACACCTGAACCTGACGGCTCGCGAGGGCTCCTGGACCGCGGTGACCGGCCCCTCCGGATCCGGCAAGTCCACCGTGCTGGCTACCCTGCTGGGCTTCCTGCCCCTGGAGTCGGGCCGCATCGAGGCTACCGGCGAGGCGCTGGCCCCCGAAGAGCTGCGCGGCTACGCGGCCTGGTGCCCGCAGGCGGCGCATATCTTCGAGTCGACCCTCGAGGGTAACCTGCTGCTGGCCCGTGACCGTTCGGATCGACCGAGCGAGGAGGATCTCATCGAGGTTCTGCGCCGCGTGGGTCTGGGCGAGTGGTTTGACGCCCTGCCGAAGGGCCTACGCACTCCCGTGGGCGCCGGCGGTTCCTTCCTGTCGGGTGGTCAGCGTCAGCGTCTGGCGGTGGCTCGCGCCCTGCTGGTGAACTCGCCGGTTCTGCTGCTGGATGAGCCGACCGCGCACCTGGACGCCGAGTCTGCCCGCGCGCTCATGGCCGACCTGGATACGGCAACCCGCGCCAGCTCGGTGGCCACGGTTCTGGTGTCGCACCGTCCCGAGGATGTCGCCCACTGCGACGAGGTGGTTCGCCTCTAAACGCACCCGGGCGGCAGGCACCGCGTGCGAGGCTGAACGCAAGAAACTGCCCGCAAGAAACTGCGAGGAAGGCCCCGGTACTTCACGGAAGTACCGGGGCATTTCTGCGTGCGCAGATAGTTCTGAGTGTTTATATCTCCGCGCGAATAGGTTCGAGTGAGGGGGAGGAGGGAGCTAAACCCAGCCGAGTATTTGCGCGCTCATCCGCAGCAGCATGAGGGTCATAACGATAACGAGCACGCGGCGAATGAATCGCTCGCCCAGGTGAATTGCGGTGCGGGCACCAACCCAGCTTCCCGCCATGTTGGCGCATCCCATGGCGATTCCGAGGAGCCAGTGAATTGAGCCCAGCGGAATGAAGTAGAGGAGCGCGCCGAGGTTGGTGGCGGTGTTGAGAACCTTGGCGGCGGCGGTCGCGTGGAGCATATCGTAGCCCATGGCTACCTGCAGGGCGACGAGCATCATCGCGCCGGTGCCAGCCCCGAGGATGCCGTCGTAGCCGCCCAGAATCAGACCCAGCGCAAAGCCGCGCACTAGGAACGATGAGGTTGTGAGCGCGCGAGACTGTCCGCGAGGTATGCGCGGTTGTAGCACCGAGAAGACGAGGATAGCGGCTAGAACCACCACAATGGCGGGGCGGAAAATATGTGCCGGCAGGATCGTGGCGCAGTACGCGCCGTCGGCGGAGGCGCAGAACGCCACGAACGCTACGGGGAGCAGGATTTTCCACGGGATTTTGAGCGAGCGAATATAGGTTGAGGCACTCATTAAAGTGCCCATGGCGCTGGCAACTTTATTGGTGCTCAGAGCGGCGATGGGTGAGAATCCGGGCGCCATGAGCAGGGCGGGGAGCTGGATCATGCCGCCTCCGCCCACGACAGAGTCGATGCATCCCGCGCAGAAGGCAGCGAGCAGGAGCACGATAAATAACTCTGGTGTGACGGACAGTAAATCAAGCACGACAAATCCTCTAAGAACAATGCGTCAATAAATGTGTGCTGTGTTACTTAAGGTACACCACATAAAAGCCGGGGGTGAAGACACACACAACGTGTCTTCACCCCCGGCTTCGTTAGCAACCTGAGGTCGAAAGGCTGTGAACGGCGCGCCTAGAAGAGCTTTTCACCCTCGGGGCTGACCGCCAGCGCCGCGGAAACCACCGCGTAGTTCGGACCAACCACACCGATGCTCTGGGTGAGCATCACGCCGGAGCCGTCGCGGGCACCGTGCTCGGTCGGCAGGGAACGAGCCACGCCGCCGGAGGATGCCGCCTTCGCCGGGCCCACGCCAACCCAGGCCAGGGCCAGCTGGCTCTCACCGGTGAGGAATCGGTGCGCGCGCACGCCACCGGTCGCGCGGCCCTTCTGCGGGTACTCGCTCAGCGCGGTGACCTTGGCGCTCGCCAGGCCGTCCTTGCCGTTGGTGACGGTCACGACCTCCGCCGCGTCGCCGGGCGCGGTCACACCCAGGGCGATGACGCGGTCGCCGTCGGCAAGCTTAATGCCGGCGATACCGCCGCCGGTGCGTCCCTGCGGACGAACCTTCGCGGCATCGAAGGTCAGCAGTTTTGCGTCGCGGGTGACGAAGGTGAGCACCGCATCGTCGGTGGGGCAGGGGGCTGCGGCTACGATTTCGTCGCCGTCCTTGAGCTTCATGATGTCCCACTCGGTCTGGTTCAGCGGGTAGTCGGGGTTCACGCGCTTAATCACGCCGCCGGCGGTTGCCATCGCCAGCACCGTGCTCAGCGGCACGAGTGCAATCAGCCTCTCACCCTTAGCAAGCTGAACCAGCTCGGTTGCCTTCACCGCCGACGCCATGGAGGGGGTGCCGCCGTTCTCGTCCAGCACCGGAATGTCCATGACGGACAGACGCACCATGCGTCCGGCGGAGGTGACGGCACCAATCTCACCGCGTGCGGTGGTCGGCACAATCGAAGCGAACACGTCGTGCTTGAAGCGCTTGCCGGGGTCCACGAGGGCCTCGCGGATGGGCTTGCCGGGGGTGCGTCCCATCATGCCGGATGCCGAAAGTAGCACCCAGCAGGGATCGTCGGCAATCTCGAGGGCCAGGCCCAGGCTCTTCTTCGCCTTGGACTGCGCGGTGACCGCCTCGATGGCGACCTGCATCTCGTCCTTGGTCTTGAGCTGGGTGCGGCGGTCGGTGCCGTAGCGTTCGGCGACCTCGGCGAGCTCGTCAGAAACCAGCTCGCGCAGCGCCGCATCGGAGCCGAGGATGCGCTGCAGCTCCGCGATTTCCTGCTGCAGGGTATCGCGTTCTGCTTCCAACTCCAGGCGGGAGTACTTGGTGAGCTGGCGCAGGCGTAGCTCCAGAATGTGGTTCGCCTGCGTGTCGGTCAGGTCGAAGACGACCTTCAGCTTTTCGCGTGCCTGAGCGGTCTCATCAGACTCACGAATAATCTGGATGACCTCGTCAATGTCGAGGATGGCCACGAGCAGGCCCTCCACCAGGTGCAGGCGGTCGGTGCGCTTGCCCAGGCGGAACTCGGTGCGGCGGCGGACCACGTTCAGGCGGTGGTCAATGTACACGCGCATCAGGTCGAGCAGGCCGAGGGTCTGCGGCTGACCGTCCACGAGCGCCACATTGTTGATACCGAAGGAGTCCTCGAGCGGGGTGTGCTTGTATAGGGCGGCGAGCACGGCCTCGGGGTTGAAGCCGTTCTTAATCTCGATGACCAGGCGCAGACCGTTGGTGCGGTCGGTCAGGTCGACCACATCGGAGATGCCGGTGAGTTTCTTGGAGTTGACGCCGTCCTTGATCTTTTCGATGACCTTTTCGGGGCCGACCATGTACGGCAGCTCGGTGACGACGATGCCCTGCTTGCGGGGGCTGACCTGCTCGATTGAGACCTTCGCGCGGGTCTTGAAGGTGCCTCGGCCGGTTTCGTAGGCGTCACGGATTCCGCTCAGGCCCACGATGGTGCCGCCGGTGGGCAGGTCGGGGCCGGGAATGAACTTCATGATGTCTTTGAGGGTCGCCTCGGGGTGCGCGATGAGGTGGCAGGTACCGGCGATGACCTCGCGCAGGTTGTGCGGCGCCATATTGGTTGCCATACCGACCGCGATGCCGGTAGTGCCGTTGACGAGCAGATTCGGGAACGCGGCGGGCAGCACGGAAGGCTGCATGAACTGGTTGTCGTAGTTCGGTACGAAGTCGACCACGTCTTCTTCGAGGTCCGCGGTGAGCGCCTGCGCGGCGGGTGCCATGCGCGCCTCGGTGTATCGGGCGGCTGCCGGGCCGTCGTCGAGGGAGCCGAAGTTACCGTGACCGTCCACGAGGGGCAGACGCAGCGCGAAGGGCTGAGCGAGGCGCACCATCGCGTCGTAGATGGCGGCGTCGCCGTGCGGGTGGAGCTTACCCATGACCTCACCGGTCACGCGGGCGCTCTTGACGTGGCCCTTATCGGGGCGCAGACCCATCTGCTGCATCATGTAGAGGATGCGGCGCTGCACGGGCTTGAGGCCGTCGCGGGCATCGGGGAGGGCGCGCGAATAAATCACCGAGTAGGAGTATTCCAGGAAGCTGGTTTCCATCTCGGCGGATACGTCGATGTCGACGATATTCTCTACCACATCCACCGGGTAGTCGCTGACGGCGGATTTGGATCGGCGAGCCATATATCTCCTCGTGTCGGTGTGTTTTCGCTCCTCCTATTTTAGCGGGTGGGAGCGGATGAATCGGGCTGGTTGGTCAGCGTCATCTGTGGGGTGCACCAAGACGGTCGCGGGGCACTAACCGATGCGCAGAGTGAGTGCCAAAGGGGCTCTGACCGATGCGCGGCGGGGGAGCGCACGCCGTCATATGCGCCTGTATTAGCGTGGTCAAGTAGCATAGCCTGGCTGGAACCCTCTAAGGTAGAGAGGAGTAATACCTAACCGCCTTCATCGTGTGCGCCGACCGACGTCGCCTCATGAGGGCACCGCACGAAAGAGGTACGATGTACGCCCCCACCCCCGAACGCGAGCAACTGGTCGCAGACATTAAGCATGCCGGTTTCTACCCCGACCTCGTGCTGGAAGTGGTGGATGACGCTCTGGCGGGCATGAACCCGGATGCCCACTTTGTACAGCATGAAACCCACTTCTCGCGCGATGATTTTCACCGCCACATTACCGTGATGGTGCTGTGCGGTGAGCACGTCATCTTTGCGCACCTGGACGACCAGCACCTTGAGGGCGACGCGCAGGGTACCGTGGCGCACGTGAGCGTGGAGGCGGTGCACCTGAGCGCCCTGAACGCGGTCACCATCAGCTACGGTTTCAGCCAGCCGCAGGCGTACAACGCCGGTAGCACCGCACCGACTGAGATTTCGTTCCAGATTGCCTGGACCGGCTCCCTGCACGTGGAGCTGGCGCCCGCCGGTTGCCAGGATCCGCAGTGCAACGCCGACCACGGCTACACCGGTGATGCCCGCCGTGAGGACATTGCAGTGCGTGTTTCTGCGACCGCTGACGGCCCGGAGTCGGTTCAGCGTGCGCAGCATTTTGCGCGTGCGCTGCACCGTGCCCGCATGTACGCAACCCGCCGATAAGCACCGGCGGTAGCGCTCGCCGCACGATAACAGCCCGCGCGGTGCCCCGTACTTTCACACACCCGCCACACCCCTGAGAGGACCTTATGACGGTAAAGACCACCCTGCACGATGTTCTGGGCGCGCCGTTGCCTCCCGCGCCCGCCTACGGCAGCAATAGCATCGCCGATGTGCTGGAGTCCGCTTCCTCTCTGGTGGCTCAGCGAAGCCTGGCGCGCCCCGCGCACGCCCTGGATTCTGACCCGGCGTTCAACTCTGTTGCCGACCCGCTGAACCTTGCCGGTCGCCTCGCGGAGCAGGATGTTGATCCGGTGTCTTTCCGTCACGCCTGCGTGGTCATGGTGGACGGCCTGGGTGAGCAGCTGCTCAATAGCTACAGCGGCTACGCGCCCGCCCTGCGTAAGACCCTGAACCTGGGCCCGCTGGACGCCGCGTTCCCTACCACGACCGCCGCCTCCCTGACCTCGTTGGGCACCGGCACGGCACCCGGCGCGCACGGCATTGCCGGCTACGAGGTGCGCAACCCGGCAGGTAATGGGGGAGCGGGCTCGGTCATGAACCACCTGTCCGGCTGGGATCAGACGGTGGACCCGCACGCCTGGCAGCCGCTGCCGACCGTGCTGGAACGCCACCATACGAACCGCCGCGTGCTCACCATTTCGCTGGGTAAGTACCGCGGTACCGGCCTGACGGAGGCGGCGCTGCGCGGCGGCGACTTCGTGGATGCTGTCGGCTATAATGCCCGTGTCACCTACGCCCTGGAGGCGCTCTCCAGCCGCACCCCGACCACCGTGTACCTGTACTGGGGCGAGATTGACGCGGCGGGCCACCGCTACGGTGTGGGCAGCGACAAATGGCTGCAACAGCTGGAGGAACTGAACTCGGCGCTGAAGCGTCTGGCGGAGCGCGCCCCAGCGTGGGCGGCACTCTTCGTCACCGCCGATCACGGCATGGTGAACGTGCCCGCACACCATCGCATCGACTACTCCGGTGTGGAAGAGCTGACCCGCAATATCGCCATGACCGCCGGTGAACCGCGCGCCGTGCACCTGTACCTCGAAGACACCTCGGAGGCGGCACGTACCGCCACCGCTCAGCGTTGGGCGCAGTACTGGGGCGAGCGCGCCTGGGTGATTGACTCTCGCGAACTGATGCGTGCCGGCTACTTCGGCCCGGTCATCACGGATGCGGCGCGCGGCCGCATTGGCGACCTAATGGTGTGTGCTCGCGACGACTGGGCGCTGTACGATATGCGCCACTACCAGGAGCGTGCCCTGCACATGGTTGGTCAGCACGGTTCGCTCACGGACGCGGAACGTCTGGTGCCGTTGCGCATGCTCAAGACTTTCTAAAGTCTTAGAGGGCGCAGGCTGAGAAGCATACGAAAACCGCTGGTTATTCGGGTGAATAACCAGCGGTTTTCGTATGTCTAGAGGTCTGTTTCTAGATGCCCTTATCGGGCGGCGCGAGGGCGGTCGCTACTTGCGGCTACCGAAGATGATGTCGTCCCATGCCGGAACGCTTACACGCTGCTTCTTCGAGGAGGAAGGCTTGGGCTTCTCCTCGGATGCAGAATCGGCGGAGGCGGGCTCAGGCTGTGCTTCAGCTGCGGGCGCCTCAGAAGCGGGCGCGTCCTCGACGGGTGCCGGCAGGGCGAAGGACTCGACCGGAACGGAATCAGCGGGTGCTTCCGAATCCACAGCCAGCGGGTCGGTGGTTTCGACGGTGGTTTCTGCGGTGGGCTCGGGGGCTGCCGGTGCAGCAGGTGCCGCAGGCGCTACCTGGGCAGCGGGTGCAGCGGGCTCAACCGGTGCTACAGGCTCAGCGGGCTCAGTGGGCTCGCGGTGCACGAACACCTCGGGCTCCTCAACCTGTGCCGGGCGCACCGAGCGGGCGCGCTCCAAAAGCTCCTTGAGCTTACGCTCATCAGCGCTCTCAGAAGAAGTAAGGGGTGCCGGTGCGGGCTCGGGTGACTTCGGCAGGCGGGCGGGAGGAACCTCCACGGGAGCCTTCTTAGCGGCGGCGGCAACAGCGTCCTCACTGTTGCCCATCAGGAAGTACGCCGCCTCATTCGACGCGTACAGGCCCTGGTTCGCCGGGTTGTACACCCAACGTGCGGGGAAGACGACCTGCGCGGGCAGGTTCTGACGCACCGAATCCTTCAGCGCAATATCAACCTCAACGCGCCACTGGCCGTTCTCCTGCTGGCGGGTGGTCCAGTCCTGGGTTGCCTCCTCAAAACCGTAACGCTCAGAGACTTCCTCAATGCGGGCGCTCAGGGTCACCGGGATCTGTGCGGTACCCGAAGCGGAGCTGCGGCGACCAATCTTCACGCTCTGAGCGGCACGAATAATGTGAGCACGCTCAGCAACAATCGGCCACTCGTAGCGGCGCACGCGCTCCGGCTCCCAACCGGACTCTTCAGCGATTTCCTCAACGGAGGCACCCTGACGGAAACGGGTCTGAATATCGCGCGGACCGTAGGTGCCCTTAGCGCCCAGACCGCGGGCGGGCTGAATACGGCGAGCCTTGGTGATGCTCGTGCGCAGGTTCGCGTCAATCGGCAGCAAGAAGCGGGTGCCGTCAGCAGACTCAAGCACCAGATTTTCGCCGTCATCGTGAACGCCAATCAGACGCAGTTCAAGCATGAGAACCTCCATAGGTGAACCGGACGCGTTCGTGAATGTGTTGCACGGAACGCAAACTACCTACCAGGGTACCGTGAAAGCGCGGTAAATCAGTAGCGGAGGCGGGATTTTCCCCAAAAAAAGATGTACTTTTCGGACCGAAAAAGCTAGAATGTGACGCCTAAACCGTCCAAAGCCTACCCAGGATTAGACAAATAGGGTGCCAATGGTGAACAATACCTGGCATGCCGTCGGGGTTAAATCCTCACCAGCGGCACCTAGAGCACTCATTAAACCAGCGTGGCCTAGTTCAACACACAGCCACAGAACCAACGGAGCGTGAAAGTTTGGCAACTGATTACGATGCACCTCGCAAGCAGGACGAAGAGCAGAACGAAGAGTCCTACGAGGAGCTGAACGCCCGCCGTTCCGAGATGCAGTCCGGTGCGGTGGACGAAGACGAAAACAGCGCAGCAGAAAGCTTCGAGCTGCCCGGTGCTGACCTCTCCAACGAGGAGCTGAACGTTGTTGTTCTGCCCGCTCAGGACGACGAGTTCACCTGCGCATCCTGCTTCCTGGTGCGCCACCGCTCGCAGATTGCACGCGAAGAGGGCGGCCTGTTCTACTGCGTCGAGTGCGAGGGCTAAAACTTTAGGGAAGGGCTAACACCCACCCGACATACACCTCATGACGGGGCGAGTGCCGAGTGCACCCGCCCCGTTGAGTATGTGAAAGCCGCGCACGCAAGAATAGCGCCGCGTCGCATCCAACGCGGCACAGCGCGTGCTGAACGCGAACACACAACGAAAACACCCCGCAGTAGAGCCTCAACACAGCGCGAGGTGATGGCACAGACACCCGCGAAAGGTTAGAGTATTGACCATGATGACCCCCGTAAACGTCCACATTAAGCTGCTCGACCCCGAGCTGCCCGCACCCACCTACGCAAAGCCCGGCGACGCCGGCGCTGACCTGCGCTCCCGCATCGACTTCGAACTGGAGCCGGGCGAACGCGCCCTCGTCCCCACCGGCGTGGCAATTGCCCTGCCTGAAGGTTACGTTGGTCTGGTGCACCCGCGCTCCGGCCTGGCAACCAAGAACGGTATCACCATTGTGAACGCACCCGGCACCGTTGATTCCGGCTACCGCGGTGAGCTGATGGTCACCCTGCTCAACACTGACAAGACCAAGTCCTTCCACGTTCAGCGCGGCGACCGTATCGCCCAGCTGATCATTCAGAAGTACGAGCACGCAACCTTTACCGTGGTGGATGAACTGGATCAGACCGAACGCGGCTCCAGCGGCTTCGGCTCCAGCGGAATCCACTAGTCTGCTCTCACCGCGATTGTCGCACGAGAGAAGAGAAGAAACCCCCGCACCCCGCGTGCGGTGAAAGTAGGAATACCATGTTCGGATTTGGTAAGAAGAAGCACGCCGCCGAGGTTGAAGAGGCAAAGACCGAAGAGGCAGCCGAGGCGACCGAAGAAACCACTGAAGCTGAGGACAGCGCGGCTGAGGGCGCTGAAACTGAAAGCACCGAAGCTGACGCTCCCGAGGTCATCAAGTACGACCGCGTCAACGGCCCGCACGATATTGAAGAAGTCACCGCCGAAGACCTCGAAGACTACGTCGACCTGGGTGCACTGCGCATCAAGCTGCTCGACGGCATG
This sequence comes from Rothia sp. HMSC069C04, assembly GCF_001812895.1. Lineage (NCBI taxonomy): Bacteria > Bacillati > Actinomycetota > Actinomycetes > Micrococcales > Micrococcaceae > Rothia > Rothia sp. HMSC069C04. The sequence goes on along the minus strand of NZ_KV810762.1, from coordinate 361,404 downwards.
AACCTGCGCCTCGAAACTGACGACGCAACCGGCGCGGTTATCGCCGCAACCATCACCCGCGACGGCGCAACCTTGCAGGTGCAGGCATTCGCCGCACCGCGCACCACCGGCATCTGGGACGACATCCGTCACGATCTGACCGAGTCCGTCGCATCCCAGGGCGGCATCGTTGAAATCTACGCCGGCGTATTCGGTGCCGAGATGCTGACCCGCCTGCCCGCCGTCACCCCGGACGGTCAGCCCGGCGAGCGCATCGCCCGCTTCGTGGGTGTGGACGGCCCCCGCTGGTTCCTGCGCGGCGTCATCTCCGGCGCGGCTGTGCTCGGTGACGATAAGGCTGCCGCCTCCGTGGAGGAAGTCTTCCGCACTGTCGTGGTGGACCGTGGCGACGACCCGCGCCCGCCGCGCGAGCTGCTGCCCATGACTCTGCCCGCCGACCTGGTCGTTGCGGCTGAGGAAGAGCCCGCCGTGGAGGAAGAGACCGAGAACGAGCACAGCAAGCTGCGCCCGATGCCTCGCCGCGGCCCTGAGATTACCGAGATTGGCTAATGCCTGAGTTTTCGAACTACCCGAGTGCGCTCGCGGTTCCTGAGGAGCAGATTCTTGCTCCCGGGTACCCCGAGCGCTTTCGCGTACGCCTTGCCGGACGCGTGGAGCAGGTGTGGTTGCCTGCCCTGCAGGATAAACCGATGTACCGTGCCGAGCTGGTGGTGGCTAAGTCGAAGCCCCTGCAGTGGTCGAGCCCGCTGGCGCTGATTGGTATGCCGATTGTGGAGCCGCCCGGTGAGGATTTCGAGGAGGAATCCGAGGACCCCGAGAAGCAGCACCATTTGAACACGGCGTCTTTGGCGACTGTGGCGGTGCAGGAGCCTCACGAGGTGTCTTTCCCGCCGTATGCGCCGTTCAACCCGGGGGATAGGGTGCTGCTGAAGTGGCAGGGGCAGCGGATGGTGCCCGGCGTGCTTGCCGGTGCGTTGTTGCGTTGTTCCGGTGTGGTGTCGGTGAGGGCTCATCAGCCGGTGATTTATAACCCGCGCTATGAGATCGTGCCGCAATTCTTTGCTGAGAAGGGAAAACATGAGCGCTGAGCAGTCTTCAACCCAGCCCGATCCGAACGCTAACCCCGCAACTAGCCCGGCTACTGACCCGGCGCAGGAGGAGAATCAGCTGGCGCAGAGCCTGAGCGCCTCCATGGGTGCGAATATGCGCCGCACCGCCAACGGCGATGTGGATATTCTGCACGCTATCGGCGGCTGGCGCGGCCTGGTGGAATCCTCCCTGCCCGCGGTGGCGTTCCTGGTGCTGTTCACCGTGACGAAGGAACTGAACCTGTCCCTGATTGCGGCGCTGGCTGCGGCGGGCGTGTTCACGCTGATTCGTCTGGTGCAGGGCTCTAAGCTGGTGAGTGCGCTGACCGGTCTGGTGGGCGTGGCAATTTGTGCGTTTGCCGCGTACCGTACCGGTAATGCGAGCGACTACTTTGTGGTGGGCTTCTGGACGAACGGCGTGTACATCCTGGCGTATCTGCTGTCGATGCTGGTGCGTTGGCCGCTGATGGGTCTGATTTTTGCGGTCATTCGCGGTGAGGCGCTGAGCTGGCGCCAGAACCCGGTACGCCTGCGCCAGTACATGCTGGCGACCTGGATTATTACCGTGCTAATGATGCTACGCCTTGCCGTGCAGGTGCCCCTGTATTTTGCGAATAATGTGGAGGCGCTGGGCGCGACCCGCCTGATCATGGGTCTGCCGCTGTACGCTTTGGGTGTGTGGCTGGCGTGGCGCGTGTCGGCTCCCGAGGAGGCGCCGGTGAGCGAGGACCCCGAGGCGCTGGATGCTGAAGAAACTGAGGTGCCCGGAGAGTCTGGAAGCTCCAAGAACCGCTAAATCACAGTCCGCGACTTCGTGAAATAGCTTCATAAAAGTAAGCGAAAGCCCTGGTACCCGTATGGGTGACCGGGGCTTTCGCCTCCTCAAAAACTTACGTATAAACGCTATGCAAAAGCTTGCGCATAAACGCTTAGGCGAACAGTGCGCGGATCTGGTCCTCACCGGCAATGGTCGTGATGAAGAACAGCTCGTCGCCGCTCTCGATCGCCACGTCGGCACTGGGCGGGATGGGGGCCCCGTCACGCAGGATCGCGGTGAGTACCGTGTCGGCGGGCCACTGCACGTGGTCCACGCGGTAACCAATGACGGGGTGGTCATCCGGCACGGTGTACTCGGCGAGGGTCGCGCCGCCTGCCTGCAGGGTCAGCAGGCGCACCACATCACCGACTTCCACGGCTTCCTCGACGAGGGCGGTCATTAGACGCGGGGTAGACACCGCAACGTCCACACCCCAGGAGTCGTCAAAGAGCCACTCATTACGCGGGTTGTTCACGCGCGCCACGGTGCGCGGCACACCAAACTCACTGCGCACCAGCAGGGAGACCATCAGGTTTGCCTTGTCGTCACCGGTTGCGGCGACGACCACGTCCGCCTTGTTCGGGTGCACCTGGCGCAGCACGGACAGTTCGCAGGCGTCACCAATATGCCAGCGCACACCGGGCAGATCGGCGCGCTTCTTAACTTCCGGTTTGGAATCGATGATGGTCACGTCGTGGCCGTTCATCATGAGCTCTTTAGCGATAGAGGCGCCCACGGAACCGGCACCAACAATGAGGACCTTCACTTACTTCTCACCTTTCGAGGAATCACGATGGCGGCCGATGAGTTCGAGGGGGTCGGGCAGATCCGGGGGAGTGTCACCGAGGTGAAATTCATGCTCGATAACGGGGCCGTCGTTGTGCGCCTGCTCGGCGGGTTTCTTCGGGGCGTGGGGGTGCTTGCGGTGGCCCGAGGCGGGGGCGTACTCCGCCTCCACTTCTTCGTCTTCAACGCGCGGTGGGTGGGAGAGGATGCGGGTTACGTCCGCAACGTCGTCGGTGCGCATCATGACGTGCACACTATCGCCCTGCTGGTAGGCGGAATCGGGGCGGGGGAGCATGCCCTCACCGAAGCGGGTGATATAGGCGATGCGCACCCCGGCGGCACGTTCGATACTGGTCAGGGCGTGACCCGCCCAACCGTCATCGAGCGGAATTTCGGTGAGCATGAGGCGGCCCGAGGGTTCGCGGAAATCACCCTTGAGCGCCTGCTCGGGTAGCAGACGGCGCAACACCTGGTCGGTGGACCAACGCACCGACGCGACCGTGGGAATACCCATGCGCTGGAAGAATTCGGCGCGGTTCGGGTCGTACACACGCGCCACAACGTTCTTCACCTTGAACATTTCGCGTGCCACACGGGCGGCAATAATATTCGAGTTATCGCCCGAAGAAACGGCGGCAAAAGCGTACGCCTCGGTAATGCCGGCACGCTTGAGGGTGTCCTCATCAAAACCGACGCCGGTCACCAGGCGGCCCTCAAAGCCCTTACGCAGCGGCTGGAAAGCACGTTCGTCCTGGTCAATGACGGCGACCGTATGCCCCGAAGCTTCCAGAGTGCGCGCCAACATGACGCCCACGCGCCCGGCACCCATAATGACGAAGTGAGGCATACATCCCTCCGAATGTGTTGATGTTTTGTGTCGATAAGGCGTTACCGCCTACCCCTACCAGTGTAATGGGCGGGTGAGCCTCCGCGCCGATGCTCCGTGATATTCCGCTCGCCATGCCCACTATTCGGCTGAATAAAATTGAGCTTTGAAGCCGCGACCTATAGCCTTAACAGCGTGAGGAATCGTTGGGATAAGATGCGCATCGCCCTGACCGGCAGGCCGGTCAGCACGCGAAATCTTTCGGCTGTCAATCTGCCGAAGCGCTACGCCCTGCCTCTTTTCGGTGCCGACGGCATCTCTTCGGTCGCCTACGCCGCCGACCAGATGATTTTGACCCTTGCCGCCGCGGGTGCGTCTGCGCTCGCTTTTTCGCCCTGGATTGGTTTGGGGGTGGCGATGGTGGGTCTGCTGGTGATTGGCACGTACCGGTACAACATTAATCAGATTGCTTCTGAGGGCGATATTCAGCTGGTGCACCGCAAACTGGGTGCGCTGCCGTCGATTGTGATGGGCGCTTCGTCGCTGATGGACTATATGCTCACAGTGGCGGTGTCGATGTCTTCGGCGTCCTCGTTTTTGGTGGCGTTGTATCCGCAGATTCAGGATTGGCGCACGCACATTGCTGTGCTACTCATTGTCGCGCTGACGCTGTTTGCGCTGCGTGGCGTGCAGCTGCTGGGCAAGATTGCGTACTGGCCGCTGTACGTTTTCTTGGCGCTGTTAGGAGCGACCCTCATTGTGGGTTGGATTCGTGCCGCGACGGGTACCCTGCCGCTGGCTGAGTCGGCGACCTACGTGATTGCCCCCGAATACCACGATCATGCCCTGGAAGGCTTGGCGCTGGTGCTGCTTCTGGCGCGTTCGTTCTCCGCCGGTGTGGTGGCGTTCTCGGGTGTTTCTACGATCTCTAATTCGGTGAAGTATTTCCGCCGTCCGAAGAAATATAATGCGGCGGTCACCATGATGATGATGGGCCTGATTACCTCGGTCCTGCTGGTGAGCCTGCTCGGTTTTGCGGCGGCAACCCGCGTGCACATGGTGCACGATACGACCCGTTTCTTGTTCATTGACGGGCACGCGCCGGGGGAGTACTTCCACCAGAAGCCGGCGCTGTACCAGGTGGCTTTGGCGATTTATCAGGGTGTTCCGTTCTTCGCGCAGCTGCTGGTGTTTGCCACGGTGGGCGTGCTGATTATTGCCTCGCTGACTGCGTTTACCGGCTTCCCGGTGATTGCCTCGTCGCTGGCTGATTACCAGTACCTGCCGGTGTTCTTCCGCAGCATGGAATCACGCGGCCTGTATGCGAACGGTGTGCTGGCGCTGTCGGCATTCTCAATTTTCCTCACCACCGTTTTCGGCTCGGACGTGTACTCGCTGATTCAGCTGTACATCGTGGGCATGTGCCTGTCGATGGTGCTGGTTCAGCTGGCGGTGGTGCGCTACCGCATGCGTCTGCTGCGCATCACCCTGGCACAGATGCCGCGCCGCGCCCTGATTCGTGATATCGCTGTCTCTGTGGTGGGTGTGGTCGTAACCGCCGCGGTGCTGGTCATCGTCGTGGTGACGAAGTTCGCCGCCGGTGCGTGGCTCTCCCTTGGAATGATTGCCCTGATGGTTGGAGGTATGGTTGTGACTCGCCGCCACTACGATGCGGTGGATGCCGCCCTGGACATCCCCCTGAACGCCGAATCCGTTGCGGATGTGGCGGCCCTGCCTTCGCGTGTGCACGCCATCGTGTACGTGGAGCGTGTGCGCCGCCCGGTGGTTCGTGCTCTCTCCTATGCGCGTGCCGGTCGCCCCTCCACGATTGAGGCGCTGACAGTCAACAACGACCGGGCCGCCCTGGAGGTCGTGAAGAAGCGCTGGTACGCCCTGGGTATTCCGGTGCCGCTGTCGGTCATTGACTCGCCGTACCGTGACACGGTGGAGGCTGTCGTCTCGTATATTCGCCGCCGCCGCAAGAAGTCACCGCGCGATATTTTGGTGGTGTACCTGCCGGAGTTCGTGGTGGAGCACTGGTGGCAGCGTCTTCTGCACCGCCGCACGGTGCGCCGCCTCAAGCAGGCGCTTCTGCATGAGCCAGGCGTCATGACGGCGACCGTGCCCTGGGCGATGCACGAGGATGAGGTGTATGATGAGATTTTTGATCAGCGTTTACAAAGCGAAGAATCAACGGTAGAAGCAGAGGACCCAACGGCAGCTGTCGCCCCGAAGATTACTCGTTCAGCCGGTGGCGGCCGCGAACTGATTCAGAGTAACCGCCACGCGGTGTACCGCGGCCGCCTGCACGAGGCGGACGCTGTGGCGCGCGAGAAGAAGCGCTAGCCGTATCGGCTAAGCCGATTTCTGAGCCTCCGTACACCCCGTACGTAGCCTCGTACATCCCCTCGAATAGCGCCTGGACTTTGCCCTTTACGCCCTATTCGGTACCCCTAGCGGGGCGTCGGAATCGGAATAAAGATACAAACCGGTGTAAAATAGTTCACATTAAGTGATTCTTTAGGAGACAATGCTGTGACTCACACTGCTACCACGCCTGCCGCCTCCAAAAAAGTAGACGGATACAGCGTCGGGCAGACCCTCACCGTCACCTGTGAGGCACCCGCACACGGCGGCGCCTTCGTAGCGCGCACCGAACAGGGCGTCATCTTTGTGCGTCACGGCATCGTCGGCGAACAGGCTGAAGTGCGCATCACCGCAATCGGCCCCAAGCGCCGCTTCTACTTCGCGGACGTTATTTCCGTACCCGTACCCTCCCTGGCGCGCCGTGCCCACCCCTGGATTCAGGCGGATGCGCTCGCCACCGAAGAGGAACGCGCCGCAGCAACCGGCGTACCCGAACTACTCGGCGGCATGGAGTACGGCCACATCAACCTGGATGAGCAGCGATGCTACAAGACCGATATCGTCCGCACCCAAATCAACCGCCTGGGCGGCCTGCCCCTCGAATCGCCGTTGCTGACCAACCTCATGGTTGAAGAGCTGCCCCTGCGCGATAACAACGAGGGTCTGTCCTGGCGTAGCCGCGTGCGCTACAACGTGACCAAGGTCCGCGCGCACAATAGCGAAGAGCAGAACGGCGGCAAGAAGAGCCCTGCCGTCACCTGGCGCGTCGGCATGCACCCGTACCGCGCCTCCCAGCCCGTACCGGTCGTCGACTTTCCCCTCGCCGCCACCGAGTTGCGTAACCTGCAGCTTGAACAGCTGAACCTGCGCGGCGTACGCGAAGTCGAGGCGACCGTCTCCTCCCGCGGTAGGGTCCTGCTGCAGTTCATCGTCGACCCGCGCTTCTCCGTCGAGGAGGTCGCTAAGGACATCGAACAGCAGGCATCCGACGCCTGGGGTCTGCTCGCCAAGCGCAAGATTTCGCTGTTCTTTACCCCGCAGTCCACCTCCAACGGCAAGCCCAAGCGCCGCCGCCCCGGTTCCGCCCACAGCCCCTACCGCCGCGTACCCGAAGGCGACCAGCTGCTCGGCGCGGGCCTGCGCTCCGTCACCGAAGAAGTCACCTTCGGCTCCCGCCGATTCAGCTACCAGGTATCCGCCGGCGGCTTCTGGCAGATTCACCGCGCCGCCCCCTCCACCATGGTCGGAACCATGCTCACCATGCTCCGCCCGCAGGAAGGCGAATGCACCCTCGACCTGTACGCTGGCGCGGGCCTGTTCACCGCCGCGCTCGCGGACGCCGTGGGCGCAACCGGTACCGTGGTCAGCATTGAGGGCTCCCCGGTGACCCATAAGGATGCGCGCTCGAACTTCGCGCCGGATGGTTGCTCCCGCACCGAGAACTCTGCGGACACCCGCATTGAGGTGATTCGCGGCGATGTGGCACGCCACCTGGTCGATTTGAAGACCGCCCTTGAGTTTGGCGAAATCCCCGCCATTGATGCGGTGGTCCTTGACCCGTCCCGTGAGGGCGCGAACCGCACCACCCTGGAACGCCTGGATGCGCTGGACCCCAAGCGTATTCTGTACGTGGCGTGCGATCCGGCATCCCTGGGTCGTGACACCGGTATTTTGCGTGAGCTGGGTTGGGATATGGTGCAGCTTCGGGCGTTTGATATGTACCCGAATACGCATCATGTGGAGACGGTTGCGCTTTTTGAGCGTGCCCCGGCGAAGCCTCGTCCGCGCCGCCGCCGCACCAAGTAGTGCGGAGAGTAGCGCGAGGCTAGTAGCCGTAACAAAGCAGCAAATAATCGCCGTGTTGGACGGGTTGGGCTGTTCACCAGCCTGCCCACTAGGGGTTATTTCAGGCCGTTTTCGCTCAACCCGGTGCGTCTTGCTCTGCGGGCGCATAAATCTGCTTTTTGGCATCGTAAACGGTAGAATCATTGAAGAACCAACGCACGGAATGAGCCGTGCCCCGACCTTGAGGAGTGTGGGTGTATGTCCGCTGAAAACGCATTGCCGCAGGAGGAGACCCCGAATAGCGCCGCCGGTGGCGCACCCACCGCCGACTACAGCATTGGCGATGGCGCCACTGCTAAGTTGCTCCCGGGTATTCAGCGCCCGGCGGACCTGCAGAACCTCAGCTACGAGCAGCTGGAGGAGCTCTCTAAGGAGATCCGCCAGTTCATCGTGACGAACGTGTCGGCGACCGGCGGTCACCTGGGCCCGAACCTGGGCGTTGTGGAGCTGACCCTCGGCATTCACCGTGTCTTCGAATCTCCCAAGGACAACATTCTTTTCGACACCGGCCACCAGTCCTATGTGCATAAGCTGGTGACTGGTCGTCACGCGTTTAAGACTCTGCGTCAGAAGGGCGGCCTGTCCGGTTACCCGGATCGTGGCGAGTCTGAGCACGACATTATTGCTTCTTCGCACGCCTCCAGCTCGATTTCGTGGGCTGACGGTATTTCTCGCGCGCACAAGCTCAACGGTGAAGATGACCGCTACACCGTGGTCCTCATTGGTGACGGCGCGCTGACCGGCGGTATGGCGTGGGAGGCTGTGAACAATATTGCTGCCGACCGCACCCGCAAGGTCGTGATTGTGGTCAACGATAACGGCCGCTCCTACGCGCCGACCATTGGCGGTTTTGCGAACCAGCTGTCTGAGCTGAAGCACGGTGTGCAGCAGCAGGTGGATCGCGTGCGCCTCGATCACCGCTACGACCACGCCCTGGATGCGGTGCGCATCGGTCTGCAGCGCGGCGGCCCCGTTGGTCAGATGGTGTACCGCGGCCTGCACGGCATGAAGGCGGGCATTAAGGACGTCGTCGTACCCAAGGGCATTTTTGAAGACCTGGGCATGAAGTACGTGGGCCCCATTGACGGCCACGACCAGCAGGCTGTGGAGAACGCACTGACCGCGGCGAAGAACTACGCCGGCCCGGTGATTGTGCACGCCATTACCGAGAAGGGCCACGGCTACGCGCCCGCCCGCGCGAATGAGGACGACCAGTTCCACGCGGTGGGCCAGATTGACCCGCTGACCGGTGAGGATGTTTCGACCAGCACCTCCGAGTCGTGGACCGGTGTCTTCGGTAGCGAAATCGCGGATATTGCGGATGAGCAGGAGAACGTCGTCGGTATTACCGGCGCGATGCTCATCCCCGTGGGTCTGCGCGAATTCCAGAAACGCCACCCCGAGCGCGTTATTGACGTAGGTATCGCTGAGCAGCACGCCGTGGCGATGAGCGCCGGCCTGGCGTACGGCGGCATGCACCCGGTGGTTGCCCTCTACGCAACCTTCCTGAACCGCGGCTTTGACCAGCTGCTCATGGACGTTGCCCTGCACAAGGCGGGCGTGACCGTGGTGCTGGACCGCTCCGGCATTACCGGCCCGGACGGCGCAAGCCACCACGGCATGTGGGATTTGGCGATGCTGCAGTTCATTCCGGGCCTGCACCTGGCGGCTCCGCGTGATGGCGCGACCCTACGCGAAGAGCTGCGTGAGGCTGTAGCTATTAACGATGCACCGACCGTGATTCGCTACCCGAAGGGCTCCGTGGGCGAGGACATTCCCGCCCTGGAGCGCCGCAGCGACGGCGTGGACGTGCTGGCACGCACCGGTGAACCCCACCCGGAAACCGGTCAGCGTGACGTGCTGTTCGTTGCCGTGGGCGCTATGGCCCGCGTGGCTCTGGAAGCCTCCAAGGTGCTTGCCGCCGAGGGCATCCAGTCCACCGTGGTTGACCCGCGCTGGGTGATGCCGGTGCCGTCTTCGGTCGTTGAGCTGGCTCGTGATCACCGCATTGTGGTGACCATTGAGGACGGCGTGCGTTCCGGCGGCGTGGGTTCGCGCATCCGCCAGGAAATGCGTGCGGCTGGCGTGGATACCGCGCTGAGTGAGCTGGGTCTTCCGGCGGAGTTCATTCCGCACGCTTCTCGCGAGCAGATTCTGGAGGAGGTCGGCCTGACCGCCGAAACCATTATCGCGGATTTGCGTGCGCAACTGGCTGGCGATAAGGTTCCGTTCGCTCGTGAAGAGGGTCAGAAGCCGCGACACACCCGCTAAGCGGTCGTATCTGAGTGCCGCCTGAGCTTCTCTTAGTAGCGCGCCGCAATAGCAGGCGCTTAGCGACGGACACAGTATAGACATTAACGCCCCGCCCATCGATTGTGATGGGCGGGGCTTTGCCGTATGCACTATGCTGTATCCACTGTACGGGGCGCTATCGGCCAGCGCCTGAGCTTATGAGCATGAGAAGTAGTGGTTTTAGGAATTGTTAGTAGTGCCGCTGACGAAAATTTTGCCGCCCTTCACCTGCACCGGGTAGCTGGTCAGTGCCTCCTCTGCAGGGCCGTGCACGACCGAGCCGTCAGCTACGGCGTACTCGGAGCCGTGGCAGGGACACACGATGCGGTTGGAATCCTGCACCTGCACCTGGCAGCCCTGGTGGGTGCACACGGTGCTGAACGCCTTGTACTCACCCGCGGACGGCTGGGAGACGATAACGGTCGTGGAGCCGTGGGTCAGGCGTGCCGCCTTGCCCACACCCACTGCCGAGGCGGAACCCACCTCAACGGTGCCTTCGGGTGCGGTAACGTTGGAGTCACCTTCAGCGCAGGAGGCGAGCAACGCACCGGATGCGACGGCACCGGTGATGAGGGTTGCGCGGCGGGAAAAGACGCGCGCAGAAGATTCAGTTGCTGCGGTATCGACTGCGGTGTCGACGGCATTAGATTCAACTGCGGCAGATGCAGCGGGGGAGGCGCATGCCTTCTGAGAGCGGCAGCATCCGTTGGGCGCGGGCATGGTGGTTCCTTTCGTGTACTCTCTCCACCCTATGCCGGTTTGGGATAAAAATCGAATGAGAGCAGGCTAAGCTTGGTTCACGTTTGCTCCCGAGACAAAATCCTGAGGCACACTCCCGAGGCACAAAAATGCCGGTCGGGTGGTCGCATCAGCAACACACCCAACCGGCACACACATCTATTCAGCGTTAGAGAAATCTACCCCAAGTGGCGGGCAAAAATCGGCGCGATCACGGGGGCAACCAGACCCGTCTGCCACGAACGCGCACCGTACTCGGCGAGTGCATCCCGCAGGGTCTGCTCGTCAAAACGAGCCGGCGGCTCCCAGCAGAGGCGGCGAACATAATCGGTCGTGATCAGGTTCTGCGCCGGAATGGTCAGCTCCTCAGAGAGCTCATCAATTGCCTGACGAACCTCGGTGAACAACGCCAAGTTCTCGGGGCGCTTAGACTCCCACGCCTTCAACGGCGGCGGGGCAGTCGACGGCAAAGTGAACGGTACAGCGTTCTCACCGCGTGCCGCCGCGGCAATAGCACGCACCCAGCGCGGGCCCTCACGACGCAGACCGCGCGTCTGAAAACCGGGGATCGCCATGATGGCGGGAACGTTACGCGGCATGGTGCGTGCCGCCTCCACAATCGCAGAATCAGGTAGCAGACGCTTCGCGTCGACGTCCTTCTTACGTGCCAGCGAGTCACGCTCAAGCCACAGGTTACGCAGCGCCGTCAGCTGCTTGACCGAACGCAACATCGTGCGGCCCTTCGTCTTACGCCAACGCTCCGGCTGATCCGTCGGATCCTTCACCGGGGTCTTGCACAGGTACTCAAACTCCTCCAGAGCGTACTGCAGCTTACCCTGCTGGCGGAGCAAATCCTCCAACGCATCACGCAAATCAATGAGCACGTCAACGTCCAGCAGAGCATAGTTCAACCAGGATTCCGGCAGGGGGCGGCGCGACCAGTCTTCCTTCGAGTGCTTCTTCGCCAGCTTATAGCCGAGAAGCTCCTCAACGGTCGCACCCAGGTTCACGCGCTCCAGACCGGCAAGACGCGCACCAAGCTCCGTATCAAACAGACGGTTCGGGCGCATACCGAGCATATCCAGGCTCGGGAAGTCCTGAATTGCGGCGTGAATAACCCACTCAGCATCCGCCAGAGCATCGTTAATAATGCGCAAATCCTTAAACGCCTCAGGGTCAATCAGGTACAGCTGATCTTCACGCTTAAGCTGCACCAAAAAAGCACGCGAACCGTAGCGGATGCCCTGGGCACGCTCCGTATCAACAGCCACCGGGCCGGACGCCGCCGCCAACTGCTCAGCGGCACGACGCAGACCGCTCTCAGTGGTGATGAGAGTCGGAATCGGTGAGGAAGGGGCCTCCAGAGGAACAACGTCCGGAACTTCGATACCGTTAAGGGTCAGCTGAGGGGTGCCTGCGGCATTCTGTTCAGCTGCGGTACTCATGCACTCAATCCTTTTCCTCTGTCTGATTCGACGCGCCCATATGATGCGCCAGATGCCCGGGTAGGCGCACGCCCGAGCAAACATGAGCCCGGGCGGGGTGGCGTGCCCGCGAAGGCACTACGCCATTCTACCCGCCCGAGCTTAAAGCCTCGAATTTAGAGATACTCACAATAAGGGGTTCACCGGTACGCCCGCGAGGGGGCTTGCCGGGCTCTATTCGGCGGCTTCCGCCTCGTCAACCGGAGTATCACCAGGCTGTGCTTCACTAGGCTGTGCCTCACCCGCCGGGGTCAGCGTCAGACACACCGAATTAATGCAATACCGCAAATCCGTGGGAGTCGGAAAACCCTCACCCTCAAACACGTGACCCAGATGCGAATCGCAGGCGGCGCAACGCACCTCCACACGGCGCATACCGAACGTCGTGTCCTCCAGGTAACGCACACGGTCCTCAGCCAGCGGCGCGAAAAACGACGGCCAACCACAATGCGAATCGAACTTCTGATCGGAACGGAACAGCTCCGTACCGCAAGCACGGCACGAATACACACCCTCAGTGTGGGTGTTCCAGTACTCGCCCGTGAACGCGCGCTCGGTGCCGCCCTCACGCAGAACAGCGTACTCTTCAGGCTTGAGGACTTCACGCCAGTTCTTGGCGATAGCACCCACGCCAGGTAGCGAATTGCCCATCATGACTCCTTCAGTTTGCTCTCATGCCCAGGCTCTTACGGTATATGTAACGCCGCGGCCGGGCGGATTATTCCCGCTGAGCGCGGACTAAGCGCGGATGTCAGCGTACTTGCCGTTGGTGAGCTTCAGCAGGTCGTCCGGGGCGAGCTCAACGTCCAGGCCGCGCTTACCGCCAGAGACCATGATCGTGTCAAAAAGCTGCGCAGACTCATCGAGCAGGGTGGGGGAGGGGGTCTTCTGGCCCAGCGGGGAGATGCCTCCGACCACGTAGCCGGTGCGGCGTTCGGCGACCTTCGGGTCGCACATGGAGGCGTTCTTCCAGCCGAGGGCTGCGGCGGCCGCCTTCACGTTGAGCTTGCCAGACACGGGTACGATTGCGACCGCGAAATCCTTCTCGTGCACAATCAGCAGGGTCTTGAACACCTGCTCCTCGGAGGCGCCGAGGTTCTTCGCGGCCTCTTCACCGAAGGAGGTGACGCCCTCAACGTGCTCGTATTCGCGCATCTGGAAGGGGGTGTTCGTTTCGGTCAGCAGTGCTACGGCGGCGGTTGCTGCGCCGCTCTTCTTACCTTTAGTTTTCTTAGCCATAGATACCATTTTACGGAAGTCACCACGCGCCGATACCTATGCGCTGATACCTATGCGCCGAGAAGCCACATGTGTTTCGAGAAGCCACAATAATGGTGGCTTCTCGAAACACATGTGGCTTCTCAATGGTTATGGGGTTATTTCAGTAGCCCTTTTTCCTTCAGCTGCTCTTGAGAAAGCGAGCCAACGACAGTCCAAAATCCATCTGATTTGTCTACGTTCTGAGGTGGCCTTTAGGCTCCCTTTTTTCTTAGTAAATACCGATGAGTAATTGCATGCCAAGACTAGTCAAGATGATAGCAATCCAGCAAAGGGCTCCAAGAAGAATGGATTTTCCACTGGATTTGATCATAGCAATGAGGTTGGTTTTGAGACCAATAGCACTCATAGCCATGATGATGAAGAATATGGAGAGTTGTTTGAGAGGTGAAAAGAAGCTAGTGCTGACACCGAAAGATGTGAGAAGAGTAGTTAGCAGAGAAGCTAGGATAAAGTAGAGAATGAAAACGGGGAAGATTTTTTTAAGCTTCACTCCTTGGTTGTCGCCTTGTTGACGGCTTTGCCAATAGGAGAGGAAGAGAACGATAGGGATAATAGCTAGAGTACGTGTCAGTTTGACAATAGTTGCAGGCTCAAGAGTGTTTGCATTGTAAAGACTATCCCAGGCACTAGCAGTAGCTGTCACAGAGGAAGTATCGTTGACCGCAGTACCCGCAAAGAGAGCAAAACCTTCGTTGGAAAGATGGAGCCAAGAACCTAGAGTCGGAAAGATAAGAGCTGCCAAGACATTGAAGAAAAAGATAACAGAAATGGCTTGGGCCACTTCTTTTTCCTTGGCGTGAATAACAGGAGCAGTCGCTGCAATGGCAGAACCGCCACAGATAGAAGAACCTACACCGACCAAGGTAGCAAGCTTTGTATCCAGATTAAAAAAGCGTTGGAAAAAGAAAGCAATAATTAAAGCGATAGAAATGGTCGAAATGATGACAGGAAGGGAAGATTTTCCAACTGCGAAAACTTGTGAGATACTGAGTCCAAACCCAAGCAAAATAACAGCATACTGAAGCAATTTTTTGGAGCTATAAGTCAAACCGGCATCCAGTTGTGTATAGGAAGTGAGAAAGGGATGGAGAATCATTCCGATAAAAATGGCGAAAACAGGTGCTCCCACAACAGGCAGAAATCCTCCTAAAACCCAAGAGATGATAGAAATGATCAGACAGACTGACAGTCCTGCCCAATTTTTTGATAGAAATGACATAAAAACCTCCGAGAATAAACACTCCTTATTATAGTCTTATTTGGTAAACTAGAAAGTAGGAATACAGACCCGGCCCGGGGAGCGCACCACCTCAGCCTCCGCGCTGATAAAGGCCTTCGATATCCTTGAGGAACTTAATATCCTTCTCGTAGGTATCCAGCATAGAGGGCCATACATACTGCATGTAATTGCGCGGCGTGTAAGAAAAACGGAAGTCATGGAAATACATTCCTCGTATCGGTGTGGTGCGTGAGTTGCAAAGGGCTACTAGATAATTCCCTGCTCACGTAGCTCCTTATTCGAGCGATGCTCCGAGAGTCGCCAGTAGCCATTCTGATACTTATAGCGGAACATAAATATTTCATTTTCGTTGCTGGTATTAGTACGCTCATACACCTTGCCATTGGGGTTTACGTACATGCCATAAGTCCACAAGCGTCGCGTGAGAGTCCAATATTCTTTGGCTTCTTCGTCATACATCAGATCGCTTTCGGCCTGGTATTCTGAGGTGCCTTCGATAACCCAGCCACCGCTTTTGTAAAGATCCTCGATGTAGTGCAGGAATTTAATGTCCTCATCAAAAGTGTCCAGCATGTAGGGCCATACATACTGCATATCACCGGTCTGGATACCGTAGTTGCGTGCCTTAATCCAGTCACGCATCATCTCACGGAGTCCAGCGAAGGTTTCGGGGTACTGCTGCGGCTCGGCTTTCGGCAGAGGAACATTCTGCGCAGGGCCGTAACCATCAGCTTTGCGGTATTCGCCGTCGGGTGCCTTCGAGCCTCCAGAGTAGCCGCGGGTAATGACTGGGCTCGGAGTAGCCGATGCAGAAGCGGCATCGGAAACCGCCGCAGACGCCGAAGCCGATTCGCTTGGTGCGGTGGAGGCGGTGGCTGCCGCCTCGTTGGTGGCTTGCTGGCCGCAGGCCGCAAGCAGAGCGCCAAGGCTCAGCATCACGCCGCTGCTCAACATTGCGCGGCGGGTAAGAAAAACAGAATTCATGGAAGTAGATTCCTTATATCGGTGTGGTATGTGAATCAAAAGAAAAGGCTACTTCTCGTTTTGCAATTCCTCTTCCGTTTTACTGCCAGCAATTTTCCAATAGCCGTCAGAGTAGGTGAAAAGGAAGTAGAAAGTATCGTCGCTGGTGTCAGTATTAGCCTGCATATCAAGGTGACCATTAGACTCCACGTACATAACAGTGCTCCAGAACCGGCGATGTAGCATACGGTACTTTTTCTTCGCCTCATCGTAGATGAGCGGGCCTTGGGGTTGGTAGCTATCCAGCCCGTCAACAGTCCACCCGCCGTTCTGGTAAAGGTCCTCAATGAACAGGTAAAATCCGTATTCTTCAGATTCGTCCGTAACGTATTTGAAAGCGTAGGAGCAGTCACCGGTCTGAATCGCGTAGTTATGGGAGACAAGCCAATCCTTCATCATACGGTAGAGGCCTTGTTCAGACTCGGGGTACTGCTACGGCTCTGCTTTCGGAAGAGGAACATTCTGTGCAGGACCATATCCGTCTGCCTTGCGATACTCGCCGTCAGGTGCCTTGGAACCGCCGGAGTAGCCGCGGGTAACGACCGGCTTCAGGGTTGCGCTTGCCGAAGGCGACTCAGATGCTGCCGCAACCGCCGAAGCGGTTTCGCTCGGTGCTGCGGAGGCGGCGGCTACCGCCTCATTAGCCGCCTGCTGGCCGCAGGCTGCGAACAGGGTACCAATGCTCAACATTGCGCTGCCGCTCAACATTGCGCGGCGAGTAAGAAAAACGGAAGTCATGGAAATAAATTCCTCGTATCGGGGTGGTGGTGAGTTAAAGGAAAAGGCTATTTCTCGTTTTGCAATTCTTCGTCTGATTTACTTCCAGCAATCTTCCAATAGCCATCAGAGTAGGTGAAAAGGAAATAGAAAGTATCGTCACTAGTCTCAGTGTTAGCCTTCATTGTGAGGTGGCCATTAGATTCCACGTACATAACAGTGCTCCAGAACCGGCGATGTAGCATACGGTACTTTTTCTTCGCCTCATCGTAGATGAGCGGGCCCTCTGGCTGGTAGCTATCCAGACCATCAACAGTCCAACCACCGCGCTGATAAAGACCCTGAATATACAGGTAGAACTCATATTCTTCTGCATCTTCCGTGATGTACTTGAACGCGTAGGAGCAGTCACCGGTCTGGATAGCGTAGTTGTGCGCAACAACCCAGTCCTTCATCATGCGGTAGAGGCCTTGTTCAGTCTCAGGGTACTGTGCGGGTTCCTTGCGGGGTTCCTGGACGTTCTGCGCAGGACCGTACTCATCGGCTTTACGGTACTCTCCGTCAGGAGCTTTAGAATTACCTGAATACCCGCGAGTTACTCTTGAGGTAGCGCTTGCCGAAGGCGACTCAGAAGCCGACGCCGACTCGCTCGGTGTAGCGGTTGAGGACGCCGAAGCACCCGCTTCGTTAGCGGCCTGCTGACCGCAGGCTGCGAGCAGGGCCCCCAGGCCCACAAGTGCGCCGCCGCTCAACATCGCGCGGCGGGTAAGAAAAACGGAAGTCATGGAAATACATTCCTCGTATCGGTGTGAAGTGTGAATAGGGGGGCTGGTTAGAAACCGGAAGACTAACCAACCACAGAGAAGAATCCAATAGCTGAGAAGCCACATGTGTTTCGAAAAGCCACCATTATCGTGGCTTCTCGGCGAACATGTGGCTTCTCAACGTAAGACCCACGGGGGGCTTTACATGTCGGGCCAGTCGCGGTGCAACGAATACTCCGTATCCCCGTCACCGCTATCGTTCAGGTGCCAGCGCTGACCGGTACGGATATCGGCCTTGCGCAGGCGTGGGTTCGGGTTATCCTTCTTACCCATCGTGGGATCGTTCTTGCAACCCCAACGAGTGTCGTCTTCATCGCAGGTGCCGCCGACACGACCCACATCAACCCACCACACACGAATCAGCAGCGGATCGACAGTTTCCTTCGTCAAAACGACATCCAGAGCCTGCCAATCGCCACCGTCAACACGGAAACGGCCAGAATAAGAAACGGTCGCGTACGCATGGAAATTACCTGAACGTTTGTAGGTATAACTGGTCGCGGTCTTGCGTGACTCTTCACCACGTGCCCTGCTAACCGGCTTGCCCATGGTGTAGAAGCTGCCCTCGTCACCGTTGCCGTACTGGATGGTCATCTGGGTGGGGTAGGACTCCATCTCAACGTGGCCAATCATCAGGTCGCCTTCCCAACGTGCGGTGGGTGCATCGACGTAGAAGTTGACGGCCTGGTTCTTGTAGACGTTGGGGTTATCTTCACCCAGGCCGGTGCCAAGGTTGTAGGACTGCTTCAGTACGGGGGCCTGGATGTTGGTGTTAGCGAATTGGTCCTCAACTTCTTGGAGCATTTCCTCAGGAGAAGGGCCCTTGGGCTGTTCAGGATTGTTGGAGGTGAGGGTTTTAGTGTCATTGGGTACGCAGTAGCGCCCGCCGACCTGGTTGGGTATTCTGTTAGCGTTATCTCCCAGGGGTAGTGATCCTATGACGTAGTGGCCAGGACGATGGTCTGGTTCTGTATGACATTCTGCATCTCCGGCTTGTCGGGCTTTGACGCTACTTGCGCGATATGTTTGATTTGCTCCATCGAGTTGTATTGGATGTTCTTCATTCCATTTTTGGACTGCCTCTTCTGGAGAAATTGCTGATCCTGATGGAGTTGAATTAGCTTTTACTAAGTCTTGCGTATTATTCTCGGATTTGTTTCCTTTGCGATTTGAGCTCGGAACTTGCTTATCTTTGGAGACTTTAACACAATGTCCATTTGAATCTCCCGTGGTGCACTCACTGCTTAATGCTGGGGGGATATTTAAGGTAGATACAATTAATGTTGAAAGTATAAAAAGCGTAGATATTTTGCTAATGTTCTTCATATTTCAATTAGCCTCTAAAGTTCGTTCTCGTACTTGCTGTCGATTATTTTCCAATAACCATTAGAATAGGTATAAAGGAAGTAGAAAGTATCGTCACTTGTATCAGTGTTTGCCTTTCTCGTTATATCTCCATTTGATTCAATGTATATTTCAGTTGACCAAATTCTGCGGACTTTCATGCGATAGATTTTCTTAGATTCATCATAAAATAGGGCGCTTTCACTCTGGTACGAATCTAGGGAATCTACAGCCCATCCGCCATTTTTGTAAAGTATTTCAATATATTTGTAGAACCCATATTCTTCAGTATCTTCTGTTACATACTTGAAGGCATAGGAGCAGTCACCAGTCTGAATTGCGTAGTTATGGGCATTGACCCAATCCTCCATCATACGATTGAGGCCTTCTTCGGTCTCAGGATACTGAGCGGGCTCATTACGAGGCTTGGGGACATTCTGCGCGGGTCCGTAGCCGTCTGCCTTACGGTACTCACCATCGGGTGCCTTGGACTGTCCTGAGTATCCGCGAGTAACCTTCGGTTTAGGGGTAGTACTCGCTGAAGGTGACTCAGTAGCTGCCGCAGACGCCGAAGCGGTCTCGCTCGGCGCAGCAGATGCAGTCGCTGCCGCCTCATTATTTGCCTGCTGGTCACACGCCGCAAGCAAGGCGCCAAGGCCTACAAGTGCGCCGCTACCCAGCAGGGCGCGGCGGTTGAAAATGGTCGAATCCATAGAGAATACGCTCCTATCGTCGGTGATGGTGTGTCATTTAGTTACTAGTCGGGCCGCTTTTTTGCAGGTCAAACTGACTGCCGGAAGAAAACAGCTCCATAGCGCGCCCATCAAGCGCATCAATGCGCTATGGAGCACTACAGTTACCACCCTACCGCATGTTTGCGGTCATTTGCATTCTTTTGGGTGCTATAGCAACGAAACATCACTATTCGGATATTTCATTGCTTTATGCATCAAATGTCTCTGCGCCCGCGGAGGCGCCGTGCCTGCGGAAATTCGGTCATGAGTTACGGACTTCGACCATGAGTTAGTGACTTCAGGCTGGGGTTTTAGCCATTGCCAAAGACGCTAAGTCATGGCTGAAATTGCTAGGTCATTACTGAGTTTTCACCGGCGGCGGGTAACTGGCCGTTTCGATAGGTTACTGTCTTCGCTGCGGGTTTAAAACCCACGGCGAAGACACTAACCTATCGAACACTGCATCCGCCCAAGACAGACCCTGCCCAAAACACACTCCACCTCAGCCTCCGTGCTCGGACGCCACTGGCCCGCCTAGCCCAAACAAAACAGAGCGGCCCCGCACCCTACCACCACCCCTGACGCACCCCGCATACACCCCTCCTCATGCCCGTAATGTGGCGGGCAACTCATACGCCTCACGCGGGATGTTAGACAGTACTACACTTAAAGCGGAAGTCACATCGCCGTCACTGAAGAAAAGAGTTTTTGTGCCCACCACGACCGTACATTTGACCGACCGCATCCCTCGCGTTTCTGCTGATGAGTTGCTGGCGGGTTTCCGCCCCTCTGAGCGTTTTGGTGAAGTGTCTTTTGATAGCTACATTCCTGATCCGAATCAGCCGTCGCAGGCTGAGGCCGTGCAGAAGCTGAAGGATTTTGGCGACAAGATTAATGGTGGCGGCGCTGGTGCCGGTTTCTTTGGCCGCCTGTTTGGTGGCAAGAAGAAGGATTCGACGAAGGCTGGCCTGTACCTTGACGGCGGTTTTGGTGTGGGTAAGACTCACCTGTTGGCGTCGCTGTGGCATTATGTGGATGGCCCGAAGGCGTTCGGTACTTTTGTGGAGTACACGAACCTGGTGGGTGCGTTGACGTTCCGTAAGACGGTTGAGGCGTTGAGCAGCTACAAGCTGGTGTGCATTGACGAGTTTGAGCTGGATGATCCGGGTGATACTGTGCTCATGTCTCGTCTGATGCGTGAGCTGGCGGATGCTGGTGTGAAGCTTGTGGCGACCTCGAACACGCTGCCTGGTGCGCTGGGTGAGGGCCGTTTTGCGGCTGAGGATTTTAAGCGTGAGATTCAGGTGCTTGCTTCGCAGTTTGAGGTTCACCGTGTGGATGGTGAGGATTTCCGTCACCGTGGCCTGCCTGCTGCACCGGAGCCTGTTGCTGATGATGCGTTTGATGCGAAGGTTGAGGAAGTGTTCGGCGGCCAGACTGTTGGTGTTGATAACTTCGCTGACCTGGTGGAGCACCTGGCGAAGGTGCACCCGTCGCGTTACCGTCAGCTGATCGATGGTCTAGATGGTATTGCGTGGCGTGATGTTCACCCGATTACTGAGCAGTCGGTGGCGTTGCGTTTTGTGGTGTTGGCTGACCGCCTGTATGACAAGGACCTGCCGATTGTTTCTTCGGGTGTGCCTTTTGACAAGGTGTTTACTGAGGAGATGCTGGCTGGTGGTTATCAGAAGAAGTATTTCCGTGCGGTGTCTCGTTTGACTGCGTTGGCTCGTGAGGGCATGCTCGGCGAATCTGAGTAGCCGCCGCCTGACGCGGCGAAACCGCGCAGCGTGAATGCGTGAACTGCGCCGAAAAGTTTATATAGTGAAGACCCCCGCCGGATGCTCCACGAGAGGATCCGGCGGGGGGCTTTGTGCGTCTTGGCTAGTCTTCGTTATCAAGCTTGAAGCTCTGCAGGCCTAGCTTGGTGGTGTACACCAGTTCGTAATCGCAGAGTTCGTACGAGTACACGCCTGCTTCGACCTCTTCGAAGGGCAAGATGAGCTGCCCCTCCAGCATGAATGACTTCTGCCAGTTTTCGATGCGTTCCTTTTCCAGCTGGTCGAGTGCGGCGTCGAATCGGAGTTTTCTGCCCTTGATGCGGTGGTTGGGTGCATCTGAGTATTGGTAGGGGAGTCGAATCGATGAAGCTGCAAGTTGCATGCTCTGCCAGTAAGTCAGTGGATCATCGGCTGAAGCGTCAAAGCGGAGAGAATCAGCTTCGTCGGAGCTGTTGATGGAAGGCAAGAGACGGTAGTTTACAATCGCGCTCTTGGGGTTACCCGGATGGTTCCGTTCCACAACGATTGCGATAACTTCCAAGGATGCGTCGGTGTCGCGAACCTTTGCCTCGCCGATTTGGTCGTCAGAGAAGCGCAAATCGTCAGGCTTAAGAAGGCGATTCATGCAGTCCGCCATGGTGTACTGTTCACCATGAGGTGCACAGAGCAGATAGCCTTTAGCTCGGACCTTGGCTAGTTCCTTACCCTTATCGCACTCCTGTTTGGCGCTCTCGTAGACTTCTGCCCAGGCTTCCGGAATCTCAGCAGACGCATTATCCTGGTAGGTCTTCTGCACCAGTGGACTGATGTCCGCAGGAATTCGAATAGGTTCACCGTCGAAGTGGGGGAGTAGCTGCGCGTAGCTGCTGAACAGAATCATCGGCTCATAGACTGCCTTGGACCCACGCGGGAAGTCGGGTGCCTCATTGTGTGAACCGAACGTTTCAACTCCTCGTACGTAGCACACCGGCTTACGGTATGCGGGGGTGCGTTCTGAGCTGCTGCGGCTATCGTGACGGTGTAGACGTCCCATGCGCTGAAGCACCAGGTCAACCGGCGCGAAGTCGGTAACCATTACGTCAAAGTCCAGGTCAAGCGACTGTTCGATGACCTGCGTACCCACCACAATGAGGCGGTGCGGGCGCGAGGAATCCTCCCCGTCAGCTTTGCTGTAGTGTGCCTTTTTGCCGAGCTTGGAGACAAGAATTTCTTCTTGTTCGGCGCGGTGTGTGGCGGTAAAGCGAGAGTGCGTGAGGATTACGTGCTCTTCACCGAACTGTTCACTCAGAAATGCGTGCATTTCCTGGGCTCGTCCAACGGTATTGCAGATGACTGCGGCGCATCCGTGGTCATTGGCGAGAGGTTCGAGTACGTTCAGGACGCTTTCGGGGCTGTCGTCAATGAGCTTCAACTCAATCTCGGTTTGGTCTACTGGCTGTTCAACCTTCCATTTCTTGGGAGTTCCGTTGTCTTCGGCGGTGAGCGTGTGGATGACGGGGTAATCCAAATCAAGAGGAGAATTTTCAGTCACCGCAGGTGCTGAAGGCGCTTGGCCCTTTGCAAGATTCGCCATCATTCGAGCCAGAATGTCATTATTCTGCGGTGCAGAAACAGAATCAGTTACCTTGTTCGGTTCTGTTCCAACCTTTAGACCCTTGGCATAGCTCTTCATCAGATCATTGCGAGTAGCTGACGGTAGGGTTGCCGACATGAGAATGACCGGCGCATTCATCTGCCCCAGCCAGTAGAGCGCAGCGGAAAGGTACTTGCTCATGTATGCGTCGTAGGCGTGCACCTCATCAATGATGATGACCTTGGAAGCAAGACCGAGGTGTCGGAGCATCACATGCCGTGCTTGCAGAGCGGTCATGAGCACCTGGTCGATGGTGCACACAACGAAGCTGGAGAGGAGCCCCTTCTTGGTGCCGCTGAGCCAGCTGTGTCGTGCGAGAGACGTTCCGGGACGTAGTGTTTTTCGGTTGTTTTCTCGCCCGGGGGTAGAGGATTCGTCGAAAATATCTGCCTTAGAGAGCGCTTCGTAGGACTTGTTGAAGCGGTTCTTGGAGTGCCCCAGGAACATGGTGTGCGGCTCAATAGGTCCACCATGTTCTTGCGCCACATTGTTTGTCTGGTATTTCACCCATTCGATAACACGGTCAAAGAGAGCATTAGAAGTCGCCTGGGTTGGTGCCGCGAAGGCTACTCCGGTGCGACCGGTCGCCTGCGCAAGGAACTCTGCAGCGATGAGACCGGCTTCAGTTTTACCCTGACCCATTGGTGCTTCGATGCACATCATGCCGCCGCTTTGCATGGAGCGTGCCGCTTCGACTACGACTTCCTGCATGGGGCGTAGGGTCGGGTTGTTCCACCCAAAACGGGATGCGTAGAGGTCAGCAGCTGGGGTTTGGGGATCAGTATCTAGCTTGGCGGTCCAGCGCTGTTCAAGCCCGAGCGCCTGCCAGCCGACGCGCGCTCGCTGTTCCTGTTCGGCTGAGCCGAAGGTTCCCATGGGGAAGAAATCAGGGTTTGAGGCAATCCAGTCTGACATGATGACGAAACCGGTAATGCAGAACTGCACGGAGACGGGGATAGTCTGTCCGTGGTGTGCTAACTGCTGCAATGCTGAGGATGCGCCAAAACGTTCCAGAGTGATGTTGTAGAGTTCCTGCCAGGTGGCATGCCATTTGGGGGAGAGGCGCTCCAAAACTACGTTGCTTAGATCTGCTGAATTAGGCATGTAGTCTGCGGGTGTGCCGTGGTGTGCGCCGGAAATACTTGCGAGAGTTTCAGTGACTTCACTCGGCAGGCCCTCTACATTGTTGGTGAGCAAGTGATTGAGAATGCTCTGACTGTATTTACTGTGGGGGCAGCGCATACCGCTAGTGGGGGTCACAAGGTCTTCAGGGAACTCAAAGTCCTGCTGCTCGATACGCTGACGGTATATAGCGAGGTTTTCGTCGCGCCGTGCATCGAGCTGCCCAGAGAACTCAGGGGTTGCTTTACCCATATCGTGGGTGGCGGCGAGCCAGCATACGAGCGCGCGCGTATCTTCCATAGAAAGGTGGAGGTGCTCGCTGAATCGCTTCTGCAGACCGGGGGCGAGCCATGTATCCCAGAGTCGGGCGGCAACAGAACCGGCATCGAGCATGTGCTGAACGAGGGAGAGGCCGCGGGTAGGGGAGTCCTTGTCTCCTGTTTTTGCCCAGAATGATGCCGTTTCAGGTGTTGAAAGATGCTCAGGGGCGGGTGCCATGATTCTCCTTAGACGGTAGACTAGTGCGTACCTCGCTGCGGTGCGAGGCGTATGTTCCCCGAAGCAGACGGGGATGAGCCAGTATTTATAAAATTGGTTGATGTGGTCCCCGCGCTAGCGGGGATTCTGCTTCCGTTGCTTCAAGTTTTACTCTACACCTTAGAAATATCAAAGGTATTAATAAATTGGTAGATTTGCTTGACTTAACCTTCTTAGTACTCCTATAGTGGAATTATCAAGCCACTGGGGGCCCACTAAGAGCCCCCTGACAAGGCTAAATTAACGGTCCACTCCCATTGTGGACTAGAAACCATTTTTATGACTGCTCATTCGTCACTCGACAGTGAGCTGATTTCGATGATGAAAGGAGTGAGAATGGCTAGCTTGGAAGAACCCCGCTTCAATCTTGTTGATGAAGCATGGATCCCGGTTCGACTGAAAACGGGCGAGGTTGCTGAGCTGTCACTCCATGATTTCTTCAAACGGGTGTATGAGATTGACCGAATTCAAACGGATAATCCACTAACCGATGTTGCAATCTTGGGTGTTGTGCTCATTATCTTTGCGCGTGCCACCTTTCTTAGCGAAGGCGTTAAGACCTTTGGTGGTGCGGCTCCCTGGATTCGCCAGATGCGAGAGTCTGATGCTGACAATCTGGCGGCTGTTCTGGGATACCTTGAAATTTTCAAGGACCGTTTCTGGCTGGTAGGCGGTGACCGCCCCTTTATGCAGGTGCATGATTTGCGCACGGCTAAGGGAGACACGAAACCTGTTAGCCGCTTGCTTTTGGACTCGGAGAGCGAGTACTTCTCGATTCGTGCTGAAAAGACCTTGGACTCTCTGAGTTTTGCCGAGGCAGCACGATACCTGCTGACGATTCAAGCCTGGGACTATTCCGGTATTAAATCTGGCGCAGTGGGTGACCCCCGTGTTAAGGGCGGTAAGGGCTACCCTCTGGGCGTTGGCTGGTACGGCACCACCGGTAAGGTGATTGTTCACGGCGCCAACATCATGGAAACCCTGCTGTACAGCCTCGACTACGAGCAACTGACTGATGATGAGTCGTTTGCGCTTGACCTCCCGGTATGGGAGCGCGCTGAGCCTGACACTGCAGCACCGCGTGCGTACACTGGTGGTCCTGCGGCTCAGTACAAGGATGAGCCGGTGCCCGCGAGTGGCATGTGCGAGATTTTGACCTGGCAGTCACGCCGTATCCGTCTGCATCATGACGGCGAGCGCGTAACTTCGGTCCTTGTTGCTAATGGTGATAAATGGTTTGACCGCAATACCTATACTGACCCGCTGACGGGTTATCGCTACAGCAAGAATCAGTCGTCGAAGACTGAACAGGTGTGGATGCCTCAGGCTCATTCGGCTGAACGCACCCTGTGGCGTGGTGCTGATGCTCTGCTGACTCGTCTCACCCCCGAATCTGAGAAGCAGAATAAGCCTGCTCCTGTGATTCGTCAGTTGGGTTCGGGAAGGTACTTCCCGACCGACGCGGAGGTACAGGTTCAGCTGGTAGGCGTTGAATACGGCAACCAGAGTGCCGTGATTGAGAACATTATTTCTGACTCGATGACCCTTGAGCTTTCTCTGCTGACTGATGAAGGTATGAGTGCCTCCCAGATGGTGCGTGAAAATATTCAGGCAACCATGGATGCGGCAATTGCTCTTGGGCAGTTTGCGGGTAATTTGTTGCGTGCCGCAGGTCGGGAATATGAATTCCGTGCAGATGCTACCGAAGCCGTACTTAACCGTATGGAGGAGTCTTTCCGCCTCTGGCTGGCAAATCAGGGGGCAACAGAGGACATCTCCGCTAGGAAGGAAGAATGGCAGCGTCTGGTGCGTACCGCTATCCAGCATGAAGCGAACATCCTTATTGATAGTGCAGGGCCCAAGGCTATGCTTGGTTTCTTTGGTAAGGATCTTTCGGGGAACGAAGTTCTTTACAGTGTTGCTCACGCAGAACGGCAGCTCCATGCGCGTCTGCGTAAGATCATCCCTTTGGCTTATCAAGCCTCTACCTCTCACTCACCTCAGGAGGACACTAATGAGTGACCGTACTGCGCAGAATGACCTGCAGCAGTTTATTGCTGCAAAGGTGATGCGCCTTTACCACCAGAAGAGTAGCGGTGTTTCGTCTGCTACTGCACAGCTGGCGAAGCTTCGCCGGGGAACGGGCGAACCGCCCTTGGCTCATCCTGAGCTTTGGGGATTCGTCTTGGAGAAGGAAGACGGTACTGAAGGTATCCCTGAAGAGTACCGAGGCAAGGGCGACCAGCCGAGTAACGCGGAGAATGCCGCATACACTGCTTTGACTCTTTTTGCGCTGCACCAGCAGGCGCAGAACCAGCCCATGCATGTTGCGGGTATTTCTTTCGGTCAGGCAGTCGGTCGTTTGGTCAGTCAGACTACTTCTTCGATGAAGAAGCGTTTTGATTCTCTGCTGACCGCTCAGACGGAGAACGCTCGCCAGCATTACCTGCGTGGCCTGATTACTCTGCTCCGTTCCGAAGGTATTGCCTTTGACTACGGTCGATTCGCGACTGACTATATGTACCTTCTGAACCCCACGACGCGTCAGAAGGTTCTGTATCGCTGGAACCGTGACTTCTCCTACGGGCTCATCCCTGTTCGCGCTGCTGCGAACAAAACCACTAAGTAACTATCACTCCTGAAAGAAGGAAAAAATCATGACTACTTTCGTCGACATCCACGCCCTGCAGACCCTGCCTCCGTCGAACATTAACCGTGACGACACCGGCAGCCCCAAGTCCGCTTTCTTTGGCGGCGTTCAGCGCCAGCGCGTGTCCAGCCAGGCTTGGAAGTCCGTTATTCGCCGCGATTTTGAGTCGCACCTCGACCGCTCGAAGCTGGGCGTACGTACCCGCCTGGTTGCTGACAAGGTAGTGGCGCGTATCTTGGAGCTTGCACCCGAATTTGATGATGAGAAGGCTGAGGCGGCTGTCGTCGAGGCTTTCAAGGCGGCAAAGATTAAGCTGGAGAAGCCGAAGAAGAAGGAAGACGAAGAAGCAGGCCGTGCTGTTTCTGGTTACCTGATTTTGCTGAGCAACCAGCAGATTGACAAGCTGGCACAGGCAATTATTGATGCTAATGGTGAGAAGCTCGTTGCGAAGGATGTTAAGGAAATCCTCGACACCAACCACAGCGTTGACATCGCCCTCTTCGGTCGCATGCTGGCAGAAGCTGCCGACTTCAACGTTGATGCGGCTTGCCAGGTAGCACACGCCCTGAGCGTTCACGGTTCCGAACCCGATTTTGACTACTACACCGCAGTGGATGACGTTGTTCGTTCTTCCGATGACTCTACCGGTGCGGGCATGATTGGCACCATTGAGATGGCGGCAAGCACCTTCTACCGCTACGCCAACATCAACCTGGATGCACTGAACGCTAACCTGGGTGATACTTCTGCAAGCGTTGAAGCAACCCTGGCGTTTGTCCGTTCCTTCATCAACTCTATGCCTACTGGTAAGCAGAATTCTTTCGCTGCACGCACCCTGCCTGACGCGGTTATCGTAACCGTTCGCAACGACCGCCCCATCTCTTACGTGAACGCCTTCGAGAAGGCTATTACCGAGGTTGAGGGACGCCGCGTGGCTGCAGCTCGTGCGCTCGCATCTGAGGCTAAGAACATTGAAGAAGCGTACGGTTATGAGCCGGTCGCTTCGTATGTTCTGGCTTTGGGCGACCTCAAGGAAGAACTGGCTGGTCTTGGCGAGTCTGTTTCTTTGAAGGGTCTGTTGGAGTCTCTGGAATCTCAGCTGACTGCTCTCACCTCTCAGGAGTCCTAATGCCCACCCTGCTCTTGAAGATGAGCGGGCCGTTGCAGTCATGGGGCACTCAGAGCCGTTTTCGTCGCCGTGATGCCGGACATGAGCCGAGCAAATCTGGCGTGATTGGAATGGTCGCTGCAGCCTTGGGGCGCTCGCGTAACGAGCCGGTTGACGATTTGGTTTCGTTGAAGTTTGCGGTGCGTACGGATGCCTCGGGTACCCTGATTCGTGACTATCAGACCGCTAAGAATTGGGCTAAGAACCCGAATGGTGCGGCTTCTCTTTCGACTCGTATGTACCTTTCGGATGCTGTTTTTGTGGTGGCTCTGGAAGGTGAACGTGAACAGTTGGAGACTGTCGAGTCTGCACTGAAGAAGCCCGTATATCCTCTGTATCTTGGGCGGCGCGCATGCCCGGCTGGTTACGACCTTGTTTTGGGTATCCGTGAGGAGTCTGCTGAGGAGGCTCTGCGTTCGTTGGAGTGGCAGGTTCCTGAGTATCGTCGTAAGGATTTTCCGAGCCCGGTAGCGTTGCGCATCCTGCGTGATGCGTTGCCTGGTGAGCGCGGTGATTTGGTTCAGGATATTCCGGTGAGTTTCAGCTCGGAGCATCGTCAGTATGCTACGCGTGAGGTTGTGTCGGTTGAGCCTGTCCTCGTAAATGTCAAGGAAAATCAGCTTGCACAGAACATGGAGGAAGGGGCTTCTGCGAAGAGTTCTTCTACCCAGGATTCTGAGCCTGATTACATGAAGGCGGTGATGGAAGCATGACGTATTTTTCTCGTTTCATGATTAATCCGCAGCGTCGTGGTGCGTGGAAGTTGTTGCGTAGCCCGCAGGCGATGCATGCAGCCGTGATGGCGACTTTGCCGCCGGATACGGATTATTCTGAGAGCCGCGTCCTGTGGCGTTTGGATGAGTCTAAACATGCTCCGGTTCTGTACATGTTGAGCCCTGAGAAGCCTGATTTTTCGGCTCTTGTGGAGCAGGCTGGCTGGCAGACTCGCCCTGGTGAGAGCGCTCATTATGGTCGTTTGCTGGCGAAGTTGGAGAACGGTCAGGAGTGGGCTTTCCGTCTTGCCGCAAACCCTGTGAAGCGTCACACGAATAAGCAGACGGGTAAGCGCGACACGTTCCCGCACGTGACGGCTGAGCAACAGCAGGCGTGGATTCGTGAGCGTGCTCCGCAATGGGGATTTGAAGTAATTCCCACGGTTGAGGGTCAGGATGTTGAGGAGTGCCCGATGGTTTCTTCTCGTCAGGACCTTGCGTTTGCCCGCCGTAACGCTGAGGGCAAGGTCGGTAAGGTGACTCATCGTAAGGCTCAGTTCGACGGCGTTCTTCGCATCACTGATGTTGAGCTATTCCGTAAGTCTCTGCTTTCCGGTATGGGCAGGGGCAAGGCGTACGGTATGGGCCTTCTGACGTTGGCGCCTCTGTCCCGCTAGGTAATGCGGGTGAAGGGCGGGGGACTGTTCTGTGTGATGGTGCCCCGCCCTTTCTTTATTCACTCATACTTTGTGCCGATGCTGGCACGCTGATGTTCATAGGAGAAGATTATGCAGGGGGCTATTCCTCCGAGCTCGTCTGAGCTGTTTCGTAGTTCTGACCGTTTGAGTTTTGTGTATGTGGAGCATGCGACGATTTCCCGTGCGGATAGTGCGGTGACGTTTGTGAAGGAAGAGGGCGTGGTTCATTGCCCTGCTGCGAGTTTGAGCGCTTTGCTGTTGGGGCCGGGTACTCGTATTACTCATCAGGCGATGGCTTTGTTGGGGGAGTGCGGTACTACGGTGGTGTGGGTTGGCGAGCAGGGTGTTCGTTATTATGCGAGCGGTAAGTCTGTGGCTCGTTCTTCGCGTCTGTTGATTGCTCAGGCGAAGTTGGTGTCGAATACGCGGAGCCGTTTGGCTGTGGCGCGCATGATGTATCAGTGGCGTTTTCCTGGTGAGGACACGAGCGAGCTGACGATGCAGCAGCTGCGTGGTAGGGAGGGTGCTAGGGTGCGTTCTGTGTATAGGCAGTGGTCTGAGCGGACTGGTGTTCCGTGGGAGCGCCGTGAGTATGATCCGAATAATTTTGGTGATGGGTCACCGATTAATCAGGCGTTGTCGGCTGCTCATGCTGCGTTGTATGGGATTGTTCATGCGGCGATTGTGTCTTTGGGCTGTGCACCTGGGCTGGGGTTCGTGCATACGGGACATGCTTCTTCTTTTGTGTATGACGTTGCTGATTTGTATAAGGCGGAGGTTACGATTCCTGCTGCGTTTGAGGTGGTTGCTGGCTATACGGAGGGGATGGATATTGGGTCTGTGACGCGTAGGGCGGTGCGTGACCGTATTCGTTCTGAGAAGGTGATGGAGCGGGTTGTGCGGGATATTCAGCGGCTTCTGCTGTCTGAGGAGGTTCCTGAGGAGATGCTTGATAGTACTGAGATGCTTTTGTGGGATGAGTACACGGGAGGTACTACGGCACGTGCGAATTTCTCTGGAGACGAGTCATGATTGTGATTGTGTTGTCAGCTTGTCCGGTGAGTCTTCGTGGTGATTTGACGAAGTGGCTTTTGGAGATTAATCCTGGCGTGTTTGTGGGGCGTGTGAGCGCCAGGATTCGTGAGAAGTTGTGGGCACGTGTGTTGGAGTCAGGTGGTACTGGTCGTGCGACTATGGTGTTTCCGGCGGATAATGAGCAGCGGCTTGAGTTTCGGGTGAATAATGCGGATTGGGAGCCTGTCGATTTTGAGGGTGTGAAGCTGATTTATCGTCCGGTGGTTCGTAAAACGGTACCTAAGTCAGGGTGGAGTAAGGCGAGTAAGTATAGCCGTGCTCGTCGTGGTTAGGAGTTACTGTTTATCGTGTATTCTGGAGTCAGGCTCTGGCTCCAAAGTGATTCTATTTTGCTGATGTAGGGGGTAAAACCCCATGTCAGCAAGTGTGTTCCCCGCGCGAGCGGGGATGAGCCGCGCGGCAGCGTTTCGAGCGCGAGAACCCCGGCGTGTTCCCCGCGCGAGCGGGGATGAGCCGAGCTGGTACAACCGCCGCTCTAGCCCCGGTGTGTGTTCCCCGCGCGAGCGGGGATGAGCCGCCGCGGCAACCTGTTCACCCAGCGAACCAGCCGTGTTCCCCGCGCGAGCGGGGATGAGCCTAATCACCACTCAATAATATTTGACTTATTCGAGTGTTCCCCGCGCGAGCGGGGATGAGCCGCCGTTGGAGCACCCGCGCGCGAAGGTGGACGGGTGTTCCCCGCGCGAGCGGGGATGAGCCGAAGCCGCGTGTTTCCCCGTCTATTGACGTTCAGTGTTCCCCGCGCGAGCGGGGATGAGCCGGTGTCAATGAGAATTTCGGTAGGGCTCTGGGTGTGTTCCCCGCGCGAGCGGGGATGAGCCGACAGAGGCGCTACCTCAAACCCGAGGAAAGCCGTGTTCCCCGCGCGAGCGGGGATGAGCCGAGGGGGAATATCCCCAACCACCCATCTGCTTAGTGTTCCCCGCGCGAGCGGGGATGAGCCCGAAAGGAAGCGCTAAAATGCCTCGACTTCACCGTGTTCCCCGCGCGAGCGGGGATGAGCCGCGCCGGGGCATTGTTCACTACGGCGGCGGCCTGTGTTCCCCGCGCGAGCGGGGATGAGCCGAGTGTTAATTTTCACGGCGGGTATCCTTCTGCGTGTTCCCCGCGCGAGCGGGGATGAGCCGACTTTGCCGCTACTCCCGACCGTATCCTAGTCGTGTTCCCCGCGCGAGCGGGGATGAGCCGATCAAGCAGTTTCACGATTACGGTTACTTGCAGTGTTCCCCGCGCGAGCGGGGATGAGCCGTCAAATATTATCGATTGGTGATGCATCATGGCGTGTTCCCCGCGCGAGCGGGGATGAGCCTTCAGTCATTCACAGGCACCGCTCTACAGGTGAGTGTTCCCCGCGCGAGCGGGGATGAGCCGTACCTGAAAATCCAGAGACAAATCAGGCTCCCGTGTTCCCCGCGCGAGCGGGGATGAGCCGTAATCCTTGTGGCCGTGGATGTAGAAGCTCTTGTGTTCCCCGCGCGAGCGGGGATGAGCCGGGTTACAAGCTGCCCGGTCTGCTGGAAGAATTGTGTTCCCCGCGCGAGCGGGGATGAGCCGCCGGGGCGTTGCTTCCACATAAACATGCGCCAGTGTTCCCCGCGCGAGCGGGGATGAGCCGCCCGGCGCAACCGCCCCGGCTTTCGAGACTAAGTGTTCCCCGCGCGAGCGGGGATGAGCCGATGCCGCCGCCCGGCGGGTCTATCGGTAATATGTGTTCCCCGCGCGAGCGGGGATGAGCCGGTGTTACATTTTGGGCAACATCAAGCGTGATAGTGTTCCCCGCGCGAGCGGGGATGAGCCGAGCGCGGGCTATGGGGATGCGAGAGTAGAGGTGTGTTCCCCGCGCGAGCGGGGATGAGCCGAATGTGGAACATGGTAAGCGGGTCGATAAACGGTGTTCCCCGCGCGAGCGGGGATGAGCCGCTGCTCATTGATGAGCGAGGAAAGGAAGCCTGGTGTTCCCCGCGCGAGCGGGGATGAGCCGAGCGGTTTTATCTCGATTAAGCACGACGCGACGTGTTCCCCGCGCGAGCGGGGATGAGCCGGAGCGCAAAGAAAAGCTCACTCATCGACGGACGTGTTCCCCGCGCGAGCGGGGATGAGCCTACGGTGTACGAAGACATGTTCTAACCCTTCTTGTGTTCCCCGCGCGAGCGGGGATGAGCCGCGCGTTAAAATCGCCGTTACGCAAATCGAGTGGTGTTCCCCGCGCGAGCGGGGATGAGCCAGCGCCCGCCTTGTAATCGTCTTTGATGACGAAGTGTTCCCCGCGCGAGCGGGGATGAGCTGACGAGGTACGCGCCCGGCTTCTAGAATTGGGTGTGTTCCCCGCGCGAGCGGGGATGAGCCGAATTTCTACGGCTTCTTCCAGCTGCTCGATAGGTGTTCCCCGCGCGAGCGGGGATGAGCCGTTTCGGCGGTGAAGTATTTCGGCGTGCCGTCAGTGTTCCCCGCGCGAGCGGGGATGAGCCGCCGTCCGCCGGAAAAAAAGCCCTTCGAATCATGTGTTCCCCGCGCGAGCGGGGATGAGCCGCTGTTCTTTTGATTCTTTTTCCTAGTAGCTTTGTGTTCCCCGCGCGAGCGGGGATGAGCCGCCGCCGCCCGGTTCATCCGCAAGACACAGCACGTGTTCCCCGCGCGAGCGGGGATGAGCCAGTTCGGCGGCGTGAACGAGCTTCGAGAACTGAGTGTTCCCCGCGCGAGCGGGGATGAGCCGCCCGCGGCACATTAATGCAATTCCTTTTTGAGGTGTTCCCCGCGCGAGCGGGGATGAGCCAAAGCCTGCGCCGGCGGCGGTGTAGCGGTGGTTATGCTCCCCGCACGAGCGGGGATGAGCCGACACGATGGCGGTTCTTGGTGATCCAGGAAAAGTGCTCCCCGCGCGAGCGGGGATGAGCCGTCGAGAGCCGAGTGCGAGCCAAGACCGATAGCGTGTTCCCCGCGCGAGCGGGGATGAGCCGTAGCCTCCTTCTCCGTGGGTCTCTGCAAGGACGTGTTCCCCGCGCGAGCGGGGATGAGCCGTACCAAGAACGGCATGATTACTATGAACGCGAGTGTTCCCCGCGCGAGCGGGGATGAGCCGAAGGAAGCGGAAGCTGCCGCTGAGGGCGAAGTGTGTTCCCCGCGCGAGCGGGGATGAACCGAAGGGTGATCGCTGGAACATCGAAGGCGTGAAGTGTCCCCTGCATGAGTGGGGAGCATGTATCGCCTAATCCTCTCAAAATCAGGGTGTTTCAAACATTGAAAGATGTTCAGATGCTGGTGCCATGCTTCTTCTTGGTCAGTAGAATGGTATACACCTTGCTATGTCGCAAGGCACATATCTTGTGAAACAGATAAGGATAAGCTCACCTCGTTTATCTACGACATGCAGTCCTGCATACGGATCCATGTTCTTCCGGGTTTGGTGAAGTAGCTACAGAGCGCGGATTCTGGCGTTGGCTCCTGATGAGACGGACATTCGCAAGGTCGCTAAGGGCCGCGCACTGGTCAGGGGCTGGAGAGACCGGGTGTCCGAAGTTCAGTTTGTGTTCCCGTCGCAGAGGGTTCAGGCGTTGTTGTCGACCGACCCGAACGCGACGAAGAAGAAAGAGGAGATGGAGTCATGATGAAGAAGAACGTAGCGCTGGTTGCTGGCGTGTTGGTGTTGGGTTTGGCCGGTTGTGGCCAGCAGGGTGCTGGTTCGCAGTCGCAGAGTGCGTCTGATGGTGGTCAGCAGGCGGCGGCTGATGCCGCTCTGAACTGGATGCAGGGCACCGCAAAGGTTCGTTGCGAGCTGGAATCAGAGAACTACAAGTACCACGCAAGTGATTGCTCAACTCAGGACAACAGCACCCCGGCTTGGAGTGGTTCTGAAAATTATCGTGTGAAGCACACCGTGCGGTGGGGCAAGGATGCCTGGGCTGTCGTGATCCCTAAGGGGGACAACGACAGCACACCTTCTGTTCTAGGCATGGTGAACGAGGGCGGCCGCTGGGTCCTCAAGTCCCGCGGCGAACTGAACCAGATTGCCAAGGGCTCGAAGAACTCAGAGTGCGCAGCCCTGAGCGGTCCGAACGCCCCGGAATGCGCGGACTAATAGGAGAAAGAAATCATGAAGAAGAATGCTGTACTGCTCGCAGGTGCGCTGATGTTGGGTTTGGCTGGATGCGGACAAGGAACTGCCCCGCAGTCACAGGTTCAGAGCGCGTCTGATAATGGTCAGCAAGCGGCGGGTGATGCTGCGATGTCATGGATTGGCGGCACCGCAAAGGTTCGTTGCGAGCTGGAATCGGAAAACTATAAGTACCACAGTTCTGATTGCAACAGTCAGGACAATAGCACCCCGGCATGGAAAGACCCAAGCATGTACCACCACCAGCGAACTGTACGTTGGGGCAAGGACGCCTGGGCGGTCGTGATTGCTGAAGGTGAGAATGACTCTTCCCCGGTAGTGCTGGGAATGATTAACGAAGATGGTCGATGGGTGCTCAAATCACGCGGTGAGCTCAACCAGATGGCAAAGGGCTCGAAGAATAGCGAATGCGCCGCGCTGAGCGGCCCAAACGCGCCTGAATGTGCAGATTAGCGGAGAAAGAAGAATCATGAAGAAGAACAAAGCACTGATTGCAGGCGTACTAGTACTGGGGCTGGCCGGTTGTAGCCAGGGCACTATCCCTCAAATGCAGGCTCAGAGCCCGTCTGATAATGGTCAGCAGGCGGCGGCTGATGCAGCCCTGACATGGTTCAAAGCAACTGAGCGTGGAGCATGTGAGCTGGAATCGGAAAACTACAAATACCACAGTTCTGATTGCTCAACGCTGGACAACAGCACCCCTGCTTGGAGCAGTGCCGAGAATCGTCATGTTCTCCGTACCGTACGGTGGGGCAAGGACGCTTGGGCAGTCGTTATTGCTAATGGTGACAACGATTCTTCCCCGGCTGTGCTTGGTATGGTGAACGAGGGTGGCCGCTGGGTGCTCAAGTCACGCGGTGAGCTTAACCAAATAGCGAAGGGCTCGAAGAACTCAGAGTGTGCTGCACTCAGCGGTCCGAATGCACCCGAATGTGCTGAGTAACGTCGTATGATTCTGTAGCTTCTGCATCAGCTATCTGTTGAGTAACGGTGCCCTAGTGTTCCCCGCGCGAGCGGGGATGAGCCCAGCTGAGCGGCAATCTTGGGGTTCATGCGCTCGTGTTCCCCGCGCGAGCGGGGATGAGCCGATGGTTCCCTGGCCTGACCACGTTCAGTTGCTGTGTTCCCCGCGCGAGCGGGGATGAGCCCTGCCACTGCATCGTCAGCTTGAGCGCGTTCAGGTGTTCCCCGCATCAGCGGGGATGTTTTAGAAAGCCTTGTTTACCAGCCCTCCCAAAATAGAGAGGGCTGGTAAGCAGCGCACCCAAAAATATCAGCCTAGTTGCACACAAACCACACCCCAGCCGCTGAGCAACGCCTCCCTCTCCTCACCCTCCCACCCCATACCAACTTCCGGCAAACCTTGCCAAATATCGCCCCTACTTCGTTAAATATCAAAAATGGGCGTAAAATCACCGCCGTTTCGTCTTCGCTTTAAAGGGGACCTTAAGGTACGCTAGATGACTGGGTCAGGGAACCATGCCGGTCTCACTCACCGCGCATCCGCCCGACAGACACCCGCCCCTGCACACTGCGTCTCACTCACGCATACAGGGGAGGGAACCCAACGTATCGGCCTCACTCACCGTTTACGCCGCTGTCCGCGCATCCTGCCACCCGTAACTCACTCAACTCAAACAAGAACTGAATAGGACAATCATGCCCTTGCTTACCCATCGACTCTCACGACGATTTTTCGTAAAGGGTGCTTCCGCCGCCGCCGCTGCAGGCGCACTGACCCTGCAGGCACAGGCCGCTCAGGCTGACGAAGCTCCCGCAAACCTTGCCCCGGCAACCGAGGAAACTAAAGGCCCGCGCCTCGTTATTCAGCGTGCCACCATCACCGAAACCGGTATGACCGTCAACTACACTGCACACGGTCTGCGCGAATTCCTCACCGAAGGCACCACCCTGACCGTACGCCACGGCTACGTTCGTAACGACTCTTTCGAAACTCTGCGCTCCTGGCCGCTCACCCCCGAATTTGACGGTGACGCTGACAGCTTCAGCGGTAGCGACCAGTTCCCCATCGAGCTGATGCAGGGTGAGGGTGTCGACCACGCCCTGCAGCTGGATATTTGCTCCGACCCGTGGGGTCAGGAGATTACCCACCAGATTGCTGCGCGTATTCCCTTGGCTGAGACCAAGATTCTGAAGACTTCTTTCGAGGACGTTCCGGGTAGCCACCCGTTCGCCGAGGATATCCGCATGGCGAACCAGAAGAAGTGGCTGATGCCGAACCCGCAGACTGGCGCGTTTGAGCCGGACCGCCCCGTGACCCGTGAGGAGCTTATTGCTCTGCTGAACCACGCTGCCGGTCACGCTGGCGTGAGCGAAAACTCTGAGGTTGCACCCTTCGCGGATGCGGCAGGCCGCCCGACCGCGAACGCCCTGCACTGGGCTCGTGACCGCAAGATTACCGAGCCGCTCACCGGTGGCGACAAGATTGACCCGACCGCACCGGTTTCTCACGAGGAGCTGGCGGCTGTGCTGTTCCAGTACAACGCGGAGGTTCAGCTGACTGAAATGAACGAGGCTGCTGGTTCTCGTTTCCGCGATGTGCTCGGTGCCGGTACTCTGCACCGTTACGTTGCGTGGGCTGGCGCGAACGACATCGTGCTGGATTCTTCGGGTGTGTTCAACCCGACCGCGCCGACTACTCGCGCGGAGCTGGCTCGTTTCATTCGCCGCTACAAGCTGCAGAACCTGCTGTTCACTGACTTCTCGTACGTTTCCTAATTCTCGTACGGCTCCTAAATTTAGCTACCCCCGGCACTGCGCGTGCCTGTTGGGGTTGCGTGAAACCCCCGTCTTCTGGCTTTTGCTGGAGGCGGGGGTTTCGCTATGCCCCGTTGTACGGCGCGCCCTGGGTGGTGCGCCCTGCGGTGCGCTTTGGGATGCGCCATGTCGGGGTACCGTTTTGGCGTGCTATTTCGGGGCGCCGAGTCGTGCCGTGCTGCTACATTGCCGCACCTCGGGGAGTTTTAGTGACAGGCTGTGCCTGGCATATGAAATTTTGCGTTATATATGCCTAAAATCTTGCAAAATCCTGTGCGCTAAGTAAGTATTACCTAGAAGGTAAGTTAAAGGTTGCCTTACTTAATACTGTGTGAAGACTAGTTTCCTTCCTCATGGGCCCACGAAACCCATACCAAAGAGCAGGAAAAACGCGGCGCCTCACCACCCATCGGTGGGGGAGAGACGCACCTTCACGCGCCACCCACGAAAAAGGACATACATATGAACCTCGCTTCAAGCAAGGCATTCAAGGGCCTCGCCGTTGGATCGCTGGCACTGGCAATTTCCGGCGTTGCCACCATCCCCGCATCGTTCGCGGCAGACTCCACCCCGGCGGCAAGCCAGAGCACTGACGCTCGCACCATCACCGACAAGGCGATGGCAAAGATCACCCAGGGCCTGCCCGGTCAGTTCCAGGTCGCATACTCCAAGAAGACCAACAAGATTTGGGTTGCGGGCACCGCTGACCGCGACGAGCACGTTTCCACTATTGCTCGTATTGACGCGAACTCCCTGAAGATTGAGGCTGTCGCCGAGTTGCCCATCGTCAAGAACGACAAGGGCTACTCCTACGAGGGTGCGTACGGTATCACCGTCGATGACGAGGAAGGTACCGTGTGGGTGACCAGCACCCGCGATAACTCCGTTGCCGTGTACGATCAGGCGACCATGAAGCAGCTGTGGACCAATGCGGGTCTGAGCAAGGACGACCCGAACTGGATTGAGCACCCCCGCGAGGTGCGTGTCGATCACGAGTCGGGTAAGGCTTTCGTGACCGGTCGCTTCTTTGTCTCGGCTATCGATCTGAAGACCAAGCAGGTTGAGAAGATTCAGCTTGAGGGCGCACCCGACGGCGGCACCCGCTACATCAGCATGAACATCCTGGTTGACGGCGGTAAGCTGTACGTGCCCGAGCGTACCGGCGGCAAGATTTTCGTCATCGACACCAAGACCTTCAAGGTGGAGACCAGCTTCGACACCAAGGGCAACGCTGAGGGTGAGGTTCGCCCCTCCGACATCGCGATTGACCACTCCCAGAACGAAATTTACGTCTCCTCCCAGGGCGTGAAGGGAGCGAACTCCGGCGTGTCCATCTACGACGCGACCACCCACGAGTTCAAGAAGTTCATCCCGGTCGGCACCCAGGCACTCGCGCTGGACAACGACGAGGCGAACGACCTGGTGTACGTCTCTGACTTCGGCACCGGCAAGGTCGGCGTGATTGACGGCGGCGCAGCAGACAAGCTGATCGCTGAGGTCGCCATGAACGGCGGCAAGGCAAACGACCTGGTCGTACTGCCCAACGGCTCCGTTGTCGCTGTGGACAAGCAGGCTGGCGCAACCGCAACTGTGCCCTACGTCCTCGACGGCACCACCGGCACCGTCAGCACCTCAGATAAGGTCACCAGCAAGCCTTCTAAGGACAAGCAGGGCAACGAGGTTCCCGCCAAGACCTCCGAGATTCAGGCGAACTCCATCCTGAAGTTCAAGGTCACCGCAACCGCAGGCGACAACTCCGAGGTCAAGCAGGTCACCCCCGAAACCCGCGAGTTCCAGGGCTACCCGGCAACCGCCACCAAGACCAAGGCGGCCGACAACAACGCCACCACCCCCTCCACCGAGGCACACCGCACCGTGGACGCAAACGGTAGCGTTGCGAACATCATTCAGGGTCTGCCCGGCCAGTTCCAGGTTGGCTACTCCAAGAAGAACCACAAGCTGTTCGTGCCCACCGTGGGTGCACGCGGCGGCCTCGCTTCCTCCCTGGCACGCGTGGATGCAGACACCCTGCAGACCGAGGCTTTCGCCGAGCTGCCCGTGAAGAAGAACGACAAGGGCCAGTACGGTTACACCTCCGCGTACGGTGTGACCGTTGATGACGTGGACGGCACCGTCTGGGTTACCAACACCACCGACAACTCCGTGGCAGTGTACGACCAGCAGACTCTCAAGCTCATCTGGAGCAACGAGGGCGTGAAGAAGGACGACCCGAACTGGATCGAGCACCCCCGCTCCGTTCTGGTTGATCACGAGTCCGGCAAGGCGTTCGTGACCGGCCGCTTCTTCGTCTCTGCTATTGACCTGAAGACTAAGCAGGTTGAGAAGATTCAGCTTGAGGGTGCCCCCGAAGGCGGTACTCGCTACATCAGCATGAACCTGTTCCTGGACGGCGGTAAGCTGTACGTTCCCGAGCGTACCGGCGGCAAGCTCTTCGTCGTGGACACCAAGACCTTCAAGGTTGAGAAGACCATCCAGACTCAGGGTGAGGATTCCACCGTTGAGGTTCGCCCCTCCGACGTTGCTGTGGACCACTCGCTGAATGAGATTTACGTATCTTCCCAGGGTGTGAAGGGCGTCAACTCCGGTATCTCCGTGTACGACCTGACCACCGGCGAGTTCAAGAAGTTCGTCAAGTTCGGCACCCAGGCGCTCGCCCTGGAGCACGATGAGGACCGCGACCTGGTGTACGTAACCGACTTCGGTACCGGTAAGGTGGCTGTCTTCGACGGCCGCGCTGACGAGGTCATCGGCGAGGTCGAGATGAACGGCGCAGCCGCAAACGACGTGACCCTGCTCAAGGATGGCTCCGTACTGGTCCTCGACAAGAAGGACCGCGACGAGAAGGTGACCCTGCCCTACGTGCTCAACGGCACCACCGGCGAGATCAGCACCGCCAGCGAGTACACCACCCTGCCCACCAAGGACCGCCAGGGTAACGACGTTCCCGCATCGGTTCAGCAGCTGAAGGCTAACTCGATCCTGAAGTTCAAGGTTGGCGTGAAGGACACCGACGCGAGCGCAGCTCCGGTGGGTATCACCCCGACTTCGCTGGACTTTGCGGGTTACCCGACGGTGACCGGTGTGAAGGCTGAGGAGTCGAAGCCGGCTGACCCGAAGCCTGCAGACCCGAAGCCTGAGGATAAGAAGTCTGAGGACGCTAAGTCTGAGGACAAGAAGTCTGACGCTAAGTCTGAGAACACCGCAGAGGCTAAGGATCAGACTTCCAAGGATCAGGCATCTCAGTCTGATTCGAAGTCTGACGCTAAGACCGGTGCACTGGACTCCAAGTCTGCTCCGGATGCTGTGAAGGCTGATAAGTCCGGTTCGGCTGTGAAGAACGGTGGCTCCTCTGCAGGTGGCTCCGATAATTTGGGCAGTGGCTCCTCGGTAGCTAAGAGCGACGCAGGTTCCTCGCAGGCTGGCTCTTCGCGTGGCGCTCTGGCGAACACTGGTGCGAACGCTGTGATGCCGCTGGTTGCTTTCGCTTCTGTGGCTCTGGTTGCGGGTGCTGCTCTGGTGATGCGCCGCCGCAAGGCATAAGCGTAGCGTTTAGTTTTCGGGCGTAAATGCTCGATGTAACGCGTGAGAAGGCGGGTATTTTCTCTTTCGGATTCTTTGAATCTGGGGGAGGGAGTACCCGCCTTTTGCGTGCCCGCTTGGGCTAATGCTGGGTGGGTGGTTTTAAAGCATATTTATATATGTGCACTTGCTTGTAAAAATATAGGTTTTGAATGTTAAAAAATGTGTGGCCCGTGGTGAATGTCGCTGGCGCGCCTCACCTAAACTTTTACATTAATGTGTAAATATAAAAGCATCACAATACCCCTAGTGACCAGGGTTTTTGCCCGTAAGAGCAAGGAAAAACCCTGGAAACGCATCAACCTTCACGTGATACTGAAGGTGAATTAGGGGATCACTCACAAAAACACAAAACACACCCACGTCGCTGCTTGTATTTTCCTGGGAAAACATTGAGGATTAGAAGGTAGGTAAATTTATGCGTTACCTGCATTTCTGCTTTTCGTGCCGTCGAATATGTCACCGCATATTCACGGGTGTCTCGTTAGCATTCGCATGCGGCATGTGAGCACTTCCGTTACACATTTGAAGGACACACATTGAACCTCACTCCCTCCTCAGGTAAAGCATTGAAGGGGCTCGCCGTCGGCTCCCTCGCGCTCGCAATCTCCGGCGCAGCCATGATTCCTGCCTCCTTCGCAGCACCGAATACCGCACATCAGACCGCTTCGCCCAGCGCCTCGGCTCCTTCCACCGCA
This sequence comes from Rothia sp. HMSC069C04, assembly GCF_001812895.1. Lineage (NCBI taxonomy): Bacteria > Bacillati > Actinomycetota > Actinomycetes > Micrococcales > Micrococcaceae > Rothia > Rothia sp. HMSC069C04. The sequence goes on along the minus strand of NZ_KV810762.1, from coordinate 319,414 downwards.
TCGCTGAGCCGCGTTGTTGACACCTCCGCGTCCGTCGCGCAGATTACCCAGGGTCTGCCCGGCCAGTACCAGGTTGCTTACTCTAAGGCGACCAACAAGATTTGGATGGTCGGCGTGGGTGCACGCGGCGACCTCGCCTCCACCATTGCTCGTGTCAACGCAGACACTCTTCAGATTGAAGAAGTAGCAGCGCTTCCTTTCGAGCTGGATAAGAACGGCGAATTTGGCTACATTTCCGCGTACGGCATCACTGTTGATGACGTGTCCGGCACCGTGTGGGTTACTAACACCACCGATAACTCCCTGTCCGTGTTCGACCAGAACACCATGGAACAGATTTGGACTAACCACGGTATCGCTGAGAGCGACCCGAACTGGATTGAGCACCCCCGCTCTGTGCTGGTGGACCACAACTCCGGCAAGGTGTTCGTGACCGGCCGCTACTATGTGTCCGCAATCGACATGAAGACCTTCGAGGTCACCAAGCTGCAGCTGGAGGGCGCCCCCAACGGCGGTACCCGCTACATCGGCATGAACATGACCATTGATGGAGACAAGCTGTACGTGCCCGAGCGCACCGGCGGCAAGGTCTTCGTCATCAACACCAAGACCTTCAAGACCGAGCAGGTTATTCAGACCCGCGGCGAGAACTCCTCCGTTGAGGTTCGCCCCTCGGATGTCACTATTGACCACTCCGAGAACGAGCTTTACGTCTCCTCCCAGGGTGTGGACGGCGTGAACTCCGGTATCTCTGTCTACGACCTGAGCACCGGCGCGTTCAAGAAGTTCGTTAAGTTCGGTACCCAGGCGCTGTCCATGGAGAACGATGAGGGCCGCGATCTGGTGTACGTGACCGACTTCGGCACCGGCAAGATCGCCATCTTCGATGCTAAGACTGACCGCGTGATCGGTGAGGTTGAGATGAACGGCGGTAAGGCTAACGACCTGACCGTCACCGAGGATGGCTCCGTCATCGCAGTGGATAAGCAGGACATCGCTAACACCACCGCGGCAGTACCCTACGTGCTGAACTCGAAGACCGGTGACGGCTCCATGACTGACACCTACACTTCCAAGGCGACCGTTGACCGCAACGGCAAGGCTGTTCCCTCCTCGCAGCAGAAGCTGGTTCCGAACTCCATCGTGAAGTTCTACGCTGAGGTTTCCGAGGGCGAGTTCACCTCCACCGCGACCATTAACCCCGCTAAGGTTCCTTTCCAGGGCTACCCGAAGCAGGCTACCGCAGTGCTGATTGACCCCACCCTGAACTTCGCTGAGGGCACTGTCGACATTACTCGCCCCTATACCTTCCATGTGTCCGGCTATGACTTTGAGAAGCCCCCGGCTGAAGGTATTCGCCTGTTCCTTGTCAAGGAAGGCGAATGGTCGATGGGTTTCGACAAGCTGACCGATAGCGAACTGGCAAGCATTCAGAAGGTCTCGACCGTCGTTCCGGCGAGCGCGTTCGTCTACAACGCACGCACCGGCAAGTACTCCTTCGACGCGACCCTGCGTGTTCCCGCGAACACCATGCAGTACAGCCAGGGTTACCTGCTCGGTACTGTCACCGCTGGTTCTGACGTGGCTACCAACCGTAATTACGATTCGGCTGTTTCGCTGATTGTCAACGATGCGAAGGATGCCGGCAATGCAGATAACCGCGATGAGGCTGACGAGCCGGCATTCCCGACCAATGCTTCGGCATCGCCTTCCGCATCTGCTGCTGTAGCAGAAAAGAAGCCGGCAGTTGAACAGCCCAAGGGTGAGCAGTCGAAGGCTGAGGACGCTAACGATCAGCTGGGAACCACCGCGAAGACCGCGCCGCTGAAGAACTCTTCTTCGGTGAAGTCTGAGTCGCAGCCTAAGGGCTCTAGCTCCGATGCTCAGGTGAACGCTTCGGCTACCAAGTCTGCGCCTCAGAGCAAGGGCTCGCTGGCTAAGACCGGTGCTCAGAATGTTCTGAGCCTGTCTGCTGTCGGTGCGTTCGCGCTGATTGCTGGTGCCGCTGTGATGGTGCTTCGCCGCCGTAAGGCATAGTTTCTTGCTCTAGTTTGAGCGGATGCGCCCCGTACACTGTGCGGGGCGCATTTTTGTGTCTATCTGCGGGGGGGGGCGCCTGGTGCTGCTGGAAAAGAGCCGGTGCTGAGGGTCTTGCACTCGGTGTAAAATATGTGACTCAATTCACTGCTTTTCGATTTGGTTGTTCCTGGGAAGCTCTGTATAGTTATATGTGTTGCCAGGGAGACCTGGTAAAAGAGATGTAAATCTCACGGCCCCATCGTATAGCGGCCTAGTACTCCGCCCTCTCACGGCGGCAACACCGGTTCAAATCCGGTTGGGGTCACCACTAGGAAATAAACCCTCAGTCTTCTGACTGAGGGTTTATTTGTTTATTCGGTGAAATTGGTTTTAGATTCTATGGTGCCGCCGTGAGCCTCTCACGGCGCCGCTCCTTACGTCGCGGCACTCCGGGGCATGATGGAATCCCTCGCACGCTCGGCATCATGCCCCGCCACTTCTTACGGCGTGGCATTCGGACGCATAATGAAATCCCTCGCGCGCTCGGCATTATGCGCCCTCATCACCGTACCCATCCGGTTGGGGTCACACTAGGAAAAAAGCCTTGGTTCTTCGGAATCAAGGCTTTTTTGTTTATATCTGTCTTTATTCAAGAAAGAGTAAAAGCGAAAAGCCACATGTGTTTCGAAAAGCAACCATAATGGTGGCTTCTCGAAACACATGTGGCTTCTCAGCGGTATAGGGGACCCGGAATCTACTGTGCCGACGCCTCAGCAGAAGCAGTAGTAGCCTCCGCCGAACCTGCAGCAGTCGCCTCTGCAGACGCAGTACCCTCAGCCGAAGCGCTCGGGCTCAGCGACGGAACCGGCGAAGCAGACGCAGTACCTGGAGCGCGACGCACCATACGCCAAGTGCCGTCCTGGTAGTGCGCCACAATCTGGCCAGCCACCGGCTTGCCCGGGTACTTGAACACCTCGGTCAGCGGCTGCACACGATCGTTGGTCTTGCTGTACACGCCAGCACCCTCAGCACCATCAATCACCATCTCGGTTGCCCAAGTGTAGTAGCCGGTGCGGATGTCCTTGGTCGGGCGGTCAGCGGTCAGCGACAGAACCATCGGACGCTCCGAACCAATAACCCAGCCGCTCTCCGAAGCGTACATGCTCTGGAAGAACTCAGCCACGGTCGAGTAGTCGCCGGTGTGGTCAATGTTCGTGAAGCGGGTACCGTCACCGGTCAGCAGCAGGTAGTTCAGGGTAGCCTGCCAGTACGCAATGAACGCGTGCAGACCCTCAACACTGTTCTCACGCAGCTTCGCCGGCTCCACGGGGATCGCAACGTTCACTGCCTTGTGCTCCTTGGTGCCGGGCTCAAAAGTGCCGGTGGAGGAGTAGTCGGCAAGAACGACCTCACCCTTCATGCTGGGGCCAGGCTCAACGGTAGTGGTTGCCTCCGCGGTGGGGGAGACGGATGCGGTAGCGCTCGCGGATGCCGAAGACTCGGGTGCGGATGCGCTCGCGGTTGCTGAAGATTCGGAGGACTTTGAGGAACATGCGGCAAGAAGTGCAGCGGTGCCCAGGCCCAGTGCGGTCAGGGCGGTGCGGCGGGTATACATGGTAGACATGGGGCTCTTTCTGAGGTGAATAAAGTATGTGCCGGTATTGAACTAATTCCAGAATATCGCAGGGGAGCGGCCAGCCCAATGTTGTGTGCGCCTTCAACGCCGTAAAAGCGGCGGTAGATGACGAAAAACACGGGGCACAGAGATTTTCGCACGACTACGATATGACCGGGGTTCTAAATGGAGGTGCCGGAGCTGCTCGCGCTTGAGCTGGGTGAGCTCGTTGTAAGTTTGGCTGGTTCATTCCGAACCGTCCAGGCGCCATCCTGATACTCCAAGATAAAGAAGAACTCATAATCACCGGGGCCGCTACTCAATGAAGCCATGGTGAGTTCCCTGCCATCTGTGTAGTGGATTGTTGCTTCCTTGTGGTAGCGGCTGCTGACCCTCCAGCGATATTGGTGCTCGCTAACCTTCTCCGGAGCGTCCTCGGTCAGTTCCGCTGAGATTGGTGCATCGGTGCCGTACATCCAGCCAGTGTTGTTCTTGTAAAGCTCAACGAAGGCTTCTACCTTGTAGAGGTCGTTTCGGTTTGTGTCCACAGCCCTGAAGGGTTCAATATCGCCGGAGAGTAGCAAGTAATTGAAAGATGCGACCCAGAATCCTATGGCGGCGTACATGCCCTCTGTCGTCTTGGCCCTCATCTTTGCAGGAGGAATGGGCTTGGGTGGGTTCTCTGCCTTCTTTGATCTGGTTGCCGGAACGTAGGTGCCGCGTGATTCGTAGCCATTGAACTTCAGTTCGCCCTTGTAGGAGCGCTGCGCATCGGGTGTGCTCTGGTCGCTGAGCGGGCGGATATCGCTGGCGCAGGCGGTCAAGGAGGCGAGCGCGGCGGTGGTGGCGATGCCAAGGGCGGCGCGTCGGGTCACGAAGGTAGACATAAGGTACCCTTCAATAGATTATCGGTGCATCTACTTCAGGGCACCTTAGTGTATTTGGATATGTTTATGATTTCTTGGGTATTAAACCTGGGAAAATACTACAAAAACTGCGTTAGCTAACGAAAAGTGCTGTTTGTTAGGCGTACGTGGTGTCGGTGTCTATGCCACTGCATCCTAAACATTGAGGCCAGAATTGCTTCCGCCCGAGGAGTCGGGGGCAGCTGTCGAAGAGCTTTTCGTCTCAATGGTGACCATCCACGTATTGTTCCGATAATTCAACACAAAAGTGACCTCATCATTAGCAGAGCTGCCGCTCGTATCTGCAATGTGAATATCCCTGTCCTCCGGTACGTAATGGAGAACGGCGGCCTTATGGTTACGGCCAATACCCTTCCAACGGTACTGCTCATCGTCAACCTTCTGTGGAGTCTCTTCGATCAGCTCAGCCAAGAGCGGCGTATCGGTGCCGTACATCCACCCCTCATCCTTCGCGTACAAGTCTACGTATATCTTCATCTTCTGTACGTAGATACCGTCTAGGTCCACGTCCTTGAACGGGGCAGCGTCGCCGGTAACCGTCAGATAGTTCAGGGCTGCGAGCCAGTAGCCCAGCGCCGCATACATGCCCGAGATCGTCTTCGACTTTATGTTCTCAGGAGGAACGGGCATGGGCGGGTTCTCCGCCTTCTTCGTGGTGCTTGCGGGGCGGTAGGTTCCGGTGGACTTGTAGCTATTGAATTTCAAGTCACCCTTGTAAGGGCGCATCGGGTCAACTACGCTCGGGTCCTCCAGCGGGCGGATATCGCTGGCGCAGGCAGTCAGGGAAGCGAGCGCGGCAGCGGTAGCAACGCCCAGGGCGGTGCGGCGAGTAACGAAAGTAGGCATGAGAACCCCTAAACGGTTTGTCAGTGTACTTTTAAGCGTACCCGAAGGAACTGATGCATGTTCAAAGTCCGCTCATGAACGCATAAGGGAACATCGCCACCGCACGTAGGTAAAGAGGAAGCCCCCGCATGCAATCTCAACTGCATACGGGAGCTTCCCTCACTTTTAGAACCAGCCGCTTAGAGGCGGGTTTTAGGCGCTAGCGCTGCTCTTCTCGGAAGAGGATGCATCAGCATCCTCATCACTGAGCATGTACCACGCACCGTCCTTGTAGTCCGCCGCGAAGTTGGTTGCCTCGCTCTTAGTGGATCCATCGACTAGGGGAGCGGGGTCCTGACCCTCAATGTGGATCTTCGCGTTGGGGTCATAGATGATGCGTCCGAGCCAATCGTAGCGGTTGGGTCCGCCCGCGACCTTCTTCGGGGCGTCGGTCAGAAGCTGAACGGTAACCGGCGTATCCGTGTCGTATACCCAGCCCCTGCCGGAAGAGTAGATGATAACAGCATTGCTGCCCTCGTTCGCATAGCGGGAGTACGGGTCAGCCTTCTTGAGCGGCTCGTAATCACCGGTCATAAACATGTAGTTGAAGCTTGCCACCCAGTAGCTGAGGAACTCGTACATGCCCTCAATGGTTGCCTCGTTCATCTTCTCCGGAACAATAGGTTTCGGCACGTTCTGCGCCTTCTTCTCAGCCGTGGCAGGAACGTACTCGCCGTTCTTCTCGTACTTGTCGAGCTTCACCGTGCCCTTGTACGACTTCTTAGCAGACTCAGTCGCTGAAGCAGATGCCGAGGCGGATGCGCTCGCAGACTCAGAAGTGCTGGCACTGGCCGAAGCCTCACCGGAGGCGGAGCTATCAGCCAGCGGGCGAATATCGCTAGCGCAAGCAGTCAGTGCTGCAACCGCGCCGGCACCGGTAGCAGCAGCTAATGCGGCACGTCGAGAAAGAAAAGTTGCCATGAAAAATCCTTAAATGATAAGTAGGGTAAGGGATGAAGCTCTGGAGCTTATTAACCCTATAAGTGAGGTAGATCCTCACCCCTAAGGTGAACTCTGCAAAGATGCTCTAGGCGTTATTAGGGGTAGCCTCAGTCGATGCTTTAGCGCTTGGGCTTGGAGTGCTCTGCTCGCCGCCCTTAGTGGCGGCATAAAACCATCTACCGTCCTTATAGGACAACTTCAGCTTGGCGTGGTCAGGAGTCAAAGCCTTACTAGGGAACATAGGCTCATCTGCTCGCCCTTCAATGCGAGACATCGCATTAGAATCCCTAACAAATCTGATAGGCCAAATATAGAGGGTGTCGCTACCTGATGCCTTTTCAGGCCGGGGGGTTAGCATCTCAGTTTGAACCGGTTTCTCCGAACCGTAAAACCATCCCTCATTGGTTTCGTATACAGTTACATAACCTTGAAAAGCTTTGACGTCCTTGCCAACAGGATCAGCTTCTTTCAACGGTTCAACATCACCGGTAAGTACTAAGTAGTTGAGGCTTGCTTCATAAAAACTATAGGCCGCGTAAGCTCCATCAACAGTATTCTCGTACATATTTGCCGGCGGTCGAGGCCTAGGCATGTTCAGCGCCTTATGCGTCTCATCCGCAGGGATATACTCGCCCTTCTTCTCATAGTTGTCGAACTTTACCGGCCCCAGATAGGACTTCTCAGAAGAACCACCCGAAGAGGCGCTAGCAGAAGGGCTCGCAGACTCAGAAGCGCTGGCACTGGCCGAAGCCTCACCGGAGGCGGAGCTATCAGCCAGCGGGCGAATATCGCTAGCGCAAGCAGTCAGTGCTGCAACCGCGCCGGCACCGGTAGCAGCAGCTAATGCGGCACGTCGAGAAAGAAAAGTTGCCATGAAAAATCCTTAAGTAGTGCGTATCAGAAGATGAGGGAAACTAACTATCGTTGTTCAAAAGCATGCGCCACATGCCTTCCTTGTACTCCATGATGAACTTCGTCGTGCGAGGAATCGTCTTTTCCTCCTCAACGATAGTCGCATCAGGCTCACCCTCAATGTGGTACTTAGCGGCAGCGTCATACGCGACGGTCACAAGCCACTCGTAACGGTCCGGCTTATTAGCAACCGGCTGAAGCTCATTCTCCGCAATCTCAATCTTGTACGGCTGATCCGAACCGTAAATCCAACCCAGACCCGACTCGTAGAGCTTAATCATGGTCCTAGAGTTCCTCAAAAAAGCCTTCGCAGGATCCGCCTTCATCAGCGGCTCAACATCGCCGGTCAGAATCAGATAATTCTGGGAAGCAAGCCAATAACCCATCAGAGCGTAAGCACCCTCGGGGCTGTTCTCCTTCATCTTCTCCGGGATAAGAGGCTTCGGCACGTTCTGCGCCGGCGCCTCCGCACTCGCCGGAATGTAGGTGCCGCTCCGCTCGTAGTTATTGAACTTAATCGGGCCCACGTATGAGCCGGGCGTGTGATCATCGGTAGGAGAAGGTGACGCCGAGGCGCTCACAGAAGAGGAAGCCGCGCCAGAAGTAGCGCCAGAAGCAGCATTAGAAGCCGAACCAGAGGAACCGCCGGAACCCTGCGACAGCGGGCGAATATCGCTAGCGCACGCAGTCAGCGCTGCAAGAACACCGGTCGCACCCACGCCCAGGAGAGTACGTCGAGTGAAGAAGGTAGTCATCGGAAGCCCTTCGTTGGAGCCAATACAGAGCAAATCACGCCACACACCGTGGCGGGCATGCGCACCCCGTACAGACCTATCAGTACGTCAATGTATATATTTTTAAGGTTACCCGAGAGCCACCACCTAGCCCCCGCGACCACCTCAAGTGTTCAGAAAATTAAGACCCCACACCCAGCGTTTTACCAGGTGCGGGGTCTTGTCACATGAGAAATCACTACGAGAATGACCCCCGCTGCAAAGCGGCAACTACGCGGCGCTAGACAGCTCCCACTTGCCGTCCTTGTACTCCAGGCGGAACCTCGCCACCCTCTTCTTCGACTCATCAGCACTCGTCGCCTTCTCAGGCTGATTCCTATAATGCCGTATCATCTTGGGGTCCATATAGGAAAAGCCTTCCCAAATAAAGCGAGTATTGTCGCTGCCTGGCACCTCACGTGGAGCATCAGTCAGTAGCTCAACAATATACGGAGTTTCCGTACCGTACACCCAACCAGCACCCGACGCATACAGCTTCAACGTGCCAGGATACTTCTCCAAGGCGTAGCCCTCATAGTAAGCAAGCTCAATCGGGCCCGGGTCACCCGTAATCATCAAATGGTTCAAGCTCGCCAGCCAGAAACTCAAGAAAGCGTACGCACCATCAACGCTGTGCTCCTTGAAGTTCTCAGGAGGCGCAGGCTTCGGCACGTTCTCAGCCGGATGCGTAGCGGTCGCCGCAACATATTTGCCGTTCTCCACATAATTCTCGAAAGTGATGATGCCCTTATACTTCCTGCCCGAAGAGCGAAGACCCGAAGCGGCAGAAGCACTCGCAGAAGCACTCTCAGACGCCGAAGGAGAAGCGCTCGCAGACGCTGCGGCGGAAGCAGTTTCGGAGGCGGTCGCCGCCTCCGACGGAGAAGCCGAGCCAGTGCCGCCAGCTAGCGGGCGAATATCGCTAGCGCACGCAGTCAACGCAGAAAGCGCGCCAGCAACGGCAACACCCAGGGCAGTACGTCGAGTGAAGAAAGTAGTCATCGGAAGTCCTTCGTTGGATCCTTCACCCCCAAAGCCGTCAGCACGAAGCTCACAACCTGCAGGTAAAGACCACATGTAGTACGTCAATGTATATACGTTAAGCGTACCCGAGCGCCCCTCCTCCGACCCCGAACATCCGCTGGGTTTTCCCCTGGGTGTTCCCTGGGTTTCCTACCCTGGGGTTCCGCAGAGTTACGGCAGAATTTTCGCAGAGTTTCGGCACAAAGAAACCCCGCCCACGGTGCATTACCGCAGGCGGGGGAGAAGCCTACCTCAAACCGTTAGACCGGAACCGATATGGTGGGGCCTAGACAGAAGAAGAGCTAGAGGAAGAAGCGGAAGCCGACGAAGAAGAGCCTTCATCGCCGGTGAGCATAATCCACTTACCGTCCTTGTATTCCACGGCAACCTTCGCCAGCTTGCCATTCGGGCTAGAAGCGGTCTTAAAGGGCTGGTCAGACTTGCCCTCAATGTGAATCTTCGCATCGGCGCTGTAGTTCATGTATGCCGGCCAGTCGTAACGGGTACCCTTACCGGACGCCTTCTTCGGTGAACCACTAGTCAGCTCAAGAGTAACCGGGGTATCCGTACCGTACATCCAGCCCAGATCGTTCTCGTACATGATCGTAAGTTCCTGCAGACCATTCACATACACATCTGCAGGGTCAGCCTTCTTCATCGGCTCAGTATCACCGGTCATTAGCGCATAGTTAAAGCTTGCCAGCCAGTAGCCAATGAACGCATACATGCCATCAACGTTATCTTCGTTCATGTTCGCCGGGGCGAGGGGCTTGGGCACATTCTGCGCCTTCTTCTCGGCAGTGGCAGGAACGTATTCGCCGTTCTTCTCGAAGTTATCGAACTTCACAAAGCCCTTATAGGACTTGTCCGAAGAAGCAGATGCGGAAGCAGCGGCCGAGGCGCTTTCAGAAGCGGAGCTAGACGCCGAACCTTCAGCCGTCGGGCGAATATCGCTAGCGCACGCAGTCAATGCA
>NZ_KV810762.1:253155-309245 GCF_001812895.1 Rothia sp. HMSC069C04 | reverse complement strand
GAATATCGCTAGCGCACGCAGTCAATGCAGCCAGCACACCGGCACCGGTCGCACCCAGCGCCACGCGGCGGGACATACCAGCAGAAATGGGGGAAGGGCTCGTCATAATCAGCCTTTCATAGGAAGTCAACAAAGGAAATTGAGTGAGTTGACAACCCCATCATACCGGCAAACACGCAGATACCCGGCAGTAGCCGTCATCGAGTGCCGATGACAAAGCAACCTAATACCGCTGCAAAGCATCACCGAGTTCCGGCATAAAGAAACCCCGCCCACGGTGCATTACCGCAGGCGGGGGAGAAGTCTATCTTAAGCCGTTAGACCTTACCTATAGGGTAGGTGCTTAGACAGAAGAAGACCCGCCGGCAGAGTCAGTCGCAGAAGAGCCATCCTCACTGCTGACCATAATCCACTTACCGTCCTTGTACTCCACACTAACCTTCGTCAGTTCCCGCGAACTATCCTCCATGAAAGGTTCATCAGGGCTGCCTTCAATGTGAATCTTCATATCGGCGCTGTAGTTCATGTACGCCAACCAGTCATAACGAGTTCTGCTACCGGAAATTTTCTGTGGTGAATCAGAAAGCAACTCAAGAGTCATAGGGCTATCCACACCGTAGAGCCAGCCCGCATTATTTTCATAGGCAACCGTCAAATTCTGGTAATTCTGCAGTGAATCCGCAGATTCAACCTTCTGCAGCGGCTCAGTATCGCCGGTCATCAGCAGATAGTTGGAACTCGCCAACCAATAACCAACGAACGCGTAAATACCGTCAACGTTCTGCTCGTTCATGTTCGCCGGAACGAGAGGCTTCGGCACATTCTGCGCCTTATGAGTGGCGGTTGCCGGAACGTACTCGCCGTTCTTCTCGAAGTTATCGAACTTCACGAGGCCCTTATAATGCTTGCCGGAAGAAGCAGAAGGCGAAGCGCTAGCCGAGGCACTGGGTGAGGCACTAGCTGAAGCGCTCGCGGATGCACTAGCAGAACCGGAAGTAGAGTTAGACGCCGAGCCATCAGCCAGCGGGCGAATATCGCTAGCGCACGCAGTCAATGCAGCCAGTACGCCGGCACCGGTTGCACCCAGTGCCACGCGGCGGGACATACCAACAGAGGTGGGGGAAGGGCTCGTCATAATCAGCCTTTCAAAAGAAGTCAACAAAGGAAATAGAGTGAGTTGACACCATCATTATACCCTAAGCACATGAATGGATATCAAATACCACTACCTATATCCTTTTGCGAAGAAAGGTCTAAAAAGCTGCAATTAGTGCACTAGGACGCTGAGGGGCTCGCAGACTCCGTGCTCTTATCAGCATCCTTATCTTTCTGAGTGCTCATAAACCAAGCACCCTCCTTATACTCCACAACAATCCTCATCGCCTGCCCCTGAGAATCTTCTGCCCTAGCCAGCGACTTATCGCGGTTGTCCCCCTCCGTCAGATGCCTCTTCGCATTCTGGTCAACCAGAGAACGAGCACGCCAGAAATAACGAATACGGTCGCCCTCAACCTGCGTGGGAGTGTCCGTCATCAGGTACACAGACATCGGCTCACTCGTATCGTAAATCCAGCCGCGCCCTGTCTCATAGAGCTTAACCATCGGCTCAAGCTCCTTATAGTATTCGCTACTCGGGTCCGTCTTCTTCAACGGCTCAATATCACCCGTCAACGCCAAATAATTAAAGCTAGAAATCCAATAGCCAATCAGCGCATAAATACCGTCAATGCTCAGCTCCTGCACCTTCTCCGGCATGAGCGGTTTGGGCACGTTCTGCGCCTTCTTCTCAGCCGTGGCAGGAACGTACTCGCCGTTCTTCTCAAAGTTATCGAACGTGACCTTACCCTTATACGACTTATTCGCAGACGGCAACGCCGGCGAAGCAGACGGGCTCACCGAAGCACTCGCGCTCGCCGATTCAGATTCAGCAGTAGCAACCGGCGGATGCACCGTACGCGCACACGCAGACAACACAGCGGCAAGACCAACACCGCCCGCACCCAACACGGCGCGGCGGCTCAAGGCGACGGGCTTAGAAGAGGAGCTTGTCATCAGCAGTCTTTCGAAGAGGTCAACGGACGAGGAGGAGTGAGTCGACACCCCCATCATACCGGGCGCACCTTATAGCAACCGTAAAACACCGGCGAACAACAAATAGCCGGGCGCATATGAAGACACCCCATAGCTGCCACACAACAAAAGACAGCTACGGGGTGAACAACGTAATACGCCTCAACTGAACCGGACGTACCGACTAACGGAGTAGCTAACGGAGCAGATGCGCAAAATTACGGCGCGCATGAGCCACCTTCGGGCTCACCACAAACGCACAATAACCCTGCGCCGGATTCAACGCGTAATAATTCTGGTGATACTCCTCAGCCTCATAGAACACGCCCAGAGGCTTAATCTCCGTAACGATGGGGGAGGAGTACAGCTGCTGAGCACGCGCCACCGCACGCTCAAACGCCTCACGCTGCTGCTCATCCGCGTAGAAAAGCACCGAACGGTACTGCGAACCGGTATCCGCACCCTGACGATCCCAGCTAGTCGGGTCGTGGCTCGTGAAGAAAATATCCAGCACCGTATCCAGGTCAATCACCTGCGGGTCAAAGCTGAGCTTCAGCGCCTCCTGATGCCCGGTCGCACCCGAACACACCGAACGATAATCGGGGTCGGGAGTATCGCCGCCCGTGTAGCCGCAGACGCTCTCCTCAACCCCGCGGAACTGGCGGTACACCGCATCCAGGCACCAGAAACAGCCGCCGGCAAGAACAACATCAGTCATGATTCCTCCTTGAACTATAAAACCACACTACCTGAAGAACACCGCCGAGCCGCATAATATTCCTGAGCTGCCGCCGCGCCACCTGCCACAATAGAGGTATGACTGAAAAACTAGAAACCCCCACCCTTGCAGAAGTCGTCGATGCCTTCCACACACTCTTCCCGCCGCAGCTTGCCGCCGGATGGGACGCATCCGGCCTCGTCGCCGGACGTGGCGCCGCTAAAGTGAGTACCGTCCTCTTCGCAGTAGACGCCCTCACCGCCACCGCCGAAGAAGCCGTAGCCGAAGGCGCGCAGCTGCTCATCACCCATCACCCGCTGCTGCTCCGCGGCGCAAAGTTCATCCCCGACAGCGACTACAAGGGCAATGTACTGCACACCCTTATCGAAGGCGGATGCGGACTGCTCGGCGCGCACACCAACGCAGATGCCGCCGTTGAAGGCGTGAACGAAGCACTCTGTGACGCTATCGGCCTGATTGACCGCGAACCGCTCACTGAAGCACAAACCCAGGTACTTGACGAACAGGAACACGCGGTAGGCACCGGCCGCCTCGGCACCCTGCCCGAAGAAATCACCCTCAAGGAGCTTGCAGAACGCCTCGCGGCGGCCCTGCCTCCCACCGCCGGCGGGTTGCGCATCGCGGGCCGTGCCGACCAGCCGATTCGCCGGGTTGCCCTCTGCGGTGGTGCCGGTGACTCCCTCTTTGACGCTGTGCGCGCCACCGACGCGCAGGTGTACATTACCGCCGACCTGCGCCACCACCCCGCCAGCGAATTCCGCGAAACCGCACGAGTTGACGGTAGCAACATCGCCCTGATTGATTGCTCCCACGCCGCCAGCGAATCCCTCTGGCTACAGTCGGCGGCAAACCGCCTGCGCGCCCTGCTCGCTGAGCGCGGCTTCACCATCGAAACGAAGCTGTCTGCACTGAACACCGACCCGTGGGACTTCACCGTCTCCACCGGCGTGGCAACCGGTCATGACGCGCACTCGGCAAGCACCGCCGCAGCCCCCGCGTGGGAACTCTAGGGCGAGAATTCTAGGGGTGAGAACTCTAGAAGAATCCGCGCAGATTCCCTCACCGCGTACTCAGTGCGTAAGAGCCCGGGCACCCCGTCCGTTGTGACGAGGTGCCCGGGCTAGAACCGGCCTGGCCTACTTAGTTAGCAATGCGATACAGGCCAGTAGTGATAGGGTTCATCACGCGATGCCGGTAATAGAACAACATCCAGTCCAATTCAATGCGGGTCACAGCATGATTCGGTTCAAACATGCCAGTCTCGGGAGTAATAACATTCTGCTGGGTAGCCCACAGAATCTCACGGTAGAACGCGGAATCCGGCGTAACATCCGGGAAGGATGAAACACCCGATACTTCCGGTGAACCAGACGCACGGTAAATCATTGCGGCAACGGTTGCATTCGTGAGACCGTCCTCCGCGTGGAACTTTCCGTCAGGTCCGCCGAAGGTAACACCCTTTTCACGAGCCCAAATGTAGGCGGCGTAGTTCGGATCGTCCGTCTTCACATCCGGCCACGGGGAGACTTCAGGAAGGTCCACCTTGGGGCTGCCCTTCATCTCATAAAGGGAGGAAACCAGCTCACCGCGGGTGGCAGGCTGCTTCTGTTCCTCGTCGTTCAGCGATGTCGAAAAGTACATACGTTCCTCTACGGGTACGTAAGCATTCGTGAACCGCTGGACACCCTCAAACTTCAAATCCTGGTGCGCCAAAAGAACGCCGCGGTGCTCCGGGGCAAAACCCACCATCGGCGTGATGAGAGTCTTATCCGTCTTGCTGGGGTAACCGTAGTCGCTCCACGCCTCAATGACGTACTGCTTGGACGGATCCAGCGTGTTCGCGGGAATCTTGAGATTGACGAAAGCGAAGCCTCCCTCCAGGCCCGTCTCGTATTCATCATCACCGTGGACGTAACGCTTCATCTCGCTCATAACCAGGACGGGGGAACCCGTGCCCTTCTCGCGAATGACGTACATCATGCCCTCAACGCCGGGGATGTCAGTCCCTACGAAGCCCTGACCCTGAATCAGCAGCTCCTGATCCTTCGTGGGGTCCTTCAAAGCGTCGTATTTCAACTTAGGTGCGAAGGTATCGAAGTGATAATCATTGGTGCTCAGACCGTGATGCGTCACAACGTTCTTGCGAGCCCAGATATCCTGAACGGTTGACTGCGGCTGGCCCTCGGGCTCGGCAAGGATGCCAACCTCGTAACGCACCTTGTCCAGAGTCATATCCGGGAAATACTCCGTGAGAGTGTAGTAACTCGGCAAAGTATTAGCTTCAACCTTCAGCGGGGCGACAAAGGTGCCGTCATCGTCAATGGTGAAGTCCTTGCCCTCTTCAAACCGCAAGAGGGTATCGGTCACCTGATGGGCGTTGTAGGGGACGTTCTCCTCGGGCGCGATGTAGATGACTACCTTGCCGTGCTGCTTGCGCCACTCCTTGGTGAAGCCGGTGCCCAGAACCGTAATTTTACTGTCCTCACCGGTGTACAGGCCGTCGCCCTCTTGCTCGAAGACGTCACGGCCGTCCTGGTAGTAGTAATCCTCATAGACAACGGTGAAAGACGGCTCATCCGCGACGTCCTGAGTTGCAGGGGTGGGGGTATTGGCAGTCGGTGCGTTAGCAACGGGCGCGTTTGCGGTGGACGCTGCGTCCTGGGCTAACGCCGGGGTCAGCGGCAGGACCATCGCGCTCGCCAGTACGAGCGCGCTACAGTTGCGGGCCGCGTGGAAGAATGAAGACTTAGAGTTCGGAAGCGAGGACATGAGACATCCTTAAAGTTGTTTCTCCGGGGCTACGCGAGCTCGCCGGTAGGTAGGGAATCTACCGTTGAATCTGCGCACGCCCCATGAGAAAAGTGGTTGAAAATCCCCCTCGGTTTCGGGGATATTCTCACCCTATCAAAGCGTTGAACGATTGTCAGGAAACACTCAAGGAATACTTTAAGGTTTCGAGAAATCTCACACCGCGGTAGCTGTTAAAAGCTGAACCCCGCGCCCCCGAACAGAAAACCATTCGGGAACACGGGGGATTCAGAGAACTATCCGATGCGCCGCACTCGCCCTCAAGGTAAAACCCGAGGGGGACGCGGGCGGGCTAAACGACCTTACTTAGCGCGAGCCTGGAACGCCTCAATCAGAGTCTCCAGCTCACCATGAGTCACCATGTGCTGAGCGTCAAAAGCGCCGCTAGCGTTCAGCACCACCTTGTTCTGCTGAGCCCACAGAATCTCACGGTAGAACGCCGAACCCGGAGCCACATCGCTGTAGGGAGAGTTGCCCGTCACCGCAGGAGAACCAGCCGCACGGTAGGCGAACGCCGCAACGGTAGCATTCGAAATGCCGGCATCAGCATGGAACTTGCCGTCCGACCAGCCGAAGGTAATACCCTTCTGACGAGCCCACACGTACGCCGGGAAGTTCGGGTCGTCGGTCTTCACATCCGGCCAGGGGGAAGTCTCAGGCAGCTTCACCTCGGGGGTGCCCGCCTGGATGTACAGGGCAGCCGCGAGCTCACCGCGAGTTGCGGGGGTCTTCAGCTTCTCATCAGAAGGAGCAGGCTTCTGATCGTCGTCCTTCTTGGGATCCTGAGCGTTGGGCAGGTTCGCATCCTTGTAACCGTTCGTGCCGTTCAGGTCCAGGTCCTGCCATGCGAGCAGGGTACCGCGGCCCTCGGTGGACTTGCCCACGACCGGTGCGAGCAGCTCGCCCGTCTCGCTGTAACCGTCATTAGCCCAAACCTCAATCACGTACTTCTTCGAAGCATTCAGAGTGTTCGCCGGAAGATGCACGTTACCGTACAGGTTGCCGTCACGGTACGCCGAAGACTCGGTGGGGTGGTCAAACTCGATGATGTTGCTGGTTGCCAGAACCGGGGTGTTCGAGCCCTTCTCACGAACCACGAACTGGACACCCTTAACGGAGTGGATATCGCCGTGGAAGCCCTGAGCGCCAACGTTCAAATCCTGCGATTTTGCGGGATCAGCCACACCGTTGTAACCCAGGCGCGGTGCGAACGGCGCCGGCTTCTCACCCATAGTATTCAGTACCTGGGTGCTCACCACGTTCTTGCTGACCCACAGCTCCTGAGCGGTCAGCGGCTTCTGGTCCTTCTGCTCAGCAACCACGTGAATCTCGTAGCGGACATCGTACTTGGTGCCGCCGGTCGGATCGTGGAAGTTGTCGTCATCAACGAAGTAGTAGGCGGCAAGATCGTACGCCTCAACCTTCAGGTCAGCCTCAAAAGTGCCGTCATCGGCAATGGTGAAGTCCTGACCCTCCACAAAACGCAGCATCTTCGAAGTCGGAATCTCGTAGCCGGACGGTGCGTAGTTCGCGGGGGCAATGTACAGTGCCACGGTGCCGTGCTGGGCACGCCACTCCTTGGTGTAGCCGGTACCCTTCACATGAACGGTACCGCCCTCGGTCGTGATGAGGAAGGGGTTCACGCCGTCGTACTTGTAACCGTCAGGGATGGATACATCCAGGGTCGGGGTAGCCGCAGCGACCTGGTGAGCAGCCTGAGGGGTAGCGGCGGCAACGGCTGCATCAGCGGCAGGAGCCGCATTCTGAGCCAGTGCCGGGGCCATCGGCAGAACCATAGCACTAGCCAACGCCAACGCGCCGCAGCTCTGAGCTGCGCGGAGGAAAGAGGACTTAGAGTTCGGAAGCGAGGACATAACACATCCTTAAAAGTTGTTTCTCGCAGGGTCCTGGGGGGGGTCAACGGCGGGTAGGGAATTCGCCGTTGAATCTGCGCGCCCTATGAGAAAAATGGTTGGAAGCCCCGTCGGTTTCGGGGACATTTTCACCCTATCAAACCCTCCAAATGATGTCAGGGAACACTCAAGGGAGGCTTGAAGGTTTTGAGACATTTCACAGGTTGATCAGCCGGTAAAAGCTGAACCCCGTGTTCCCGAACAGAAAACCTGCTCGAGAACACGGGGTATTCAGCGTAGAACTAGTCCGCCTTACTTAGCGCGGTTCTGGAAGTTGAACAGCATCTGCTCCAATTGACCACGATTCACCAGATCCGTCGCATTAAAAGAGCCGAAATCCGGATTAATGACATACTGCTGAGTGGACCACAGAATCTCACGGTAGAACGCAGAACTCGGCTTCACATCGGTAAAGGAAGACACGCCCGATACAGCCGGGGAACCCGCTGCACGGTAAGTGAACGCTGCAACGGTGGCGTTCGAGATGCTTGCCTCCGCGTGGAACTTGCCATCAGACCAGCCGAAAGTAATGCCCTTCTGGCGAGCCCACACGTAGGCGGCGTAGTTCGGGTCGGTGGTCTTCACATCCGGCCAGGGGGAAGTCTTAGGCAGATTCACCTTGGGACTACCAGCCTGAGCGTACAGAGCCGCAGTCAACTCGCCGCGAGTAGCGCGCTGCTGCTGCTCCTGGTAGGTGAGCTTCGAAATCAGGCTCTTGTACTCTCCCTTAGGTACGGTAGCATCCGCGAAGTCCTGAACACCCTCAAACTTCAAATCCTGACGACCCATAAGAACACCGCGGTGCTCCGGCGCGTAACCCACAATCGGGGTGATGAGGGGCCTGTCCTTCCTGGTGAGGTCGTAGTCGTAGTCGCTCCACGCCTCAACGACGTACTGCTTAGAAGGATTCAGGGTGTTTGCGGGGAGCTTGATGGTGCGGTAAAGAGTGCCTCCCTCAAGGCGGGTTACGCCATCGGGACCTTCATAGTAGGACTTCATATCGCTCATCGCCAGGACGGGGGTGCCGGTGCCCTTCTCACGAATCACGTACATGGCACCCTCACGACCGGGCAGCTCCTCCCCAACGAAACCCTCACCCTGAATCAGCAGCTCCTGATCCTTCGTGGTGTCCTTCAGAGCATCGTACTTCCACTTAGGTGCCAGGACCTGCGGATGGTAAGCGCGGGTGTACATCGGGTGGTGGGCGATAACGTTCTTACGAGCCCAAATATCCTCAATGCTCGACTGCGGCTGGCCTTTAGCCTCGGTCAAAATACCCGTCTCGTAACGCACCTCGTCCAGGGTGATACCCGGGAAATAATCAATGGGAGTGTAGAAACTCTCCAGAGCCTTAGCCTTGATGGTCAGCTTTGCCTCAAAAGTGCCATCATCGGCAATGGTGAAGTCCTTACCTTCTTCAAAACGGAGCATCGACGTGGAAGGCTCAGCGTTACCGGGGCGGTCCTTCGTAGCAGCAATGTAGAAGACAACGGTGCCGTGCTGCTCACGCCACTGCTTAGTGAAACCGGTACCCTTCAGAGTCACGGTGCCGCCCTCGCCGGTGTACAGAATACCGTCATAATCAGCGGAGTACGTCGGCTGTGCCGCTGCATCCTGAGCAGCCGGCTTGGGGGTCACAGCATTTGCCGCCGGTGCATTAGCAACAGGTGCCGCATCCTGGGCGAGTGCCGGAGTCATCGGCAGAACCATAGCGCCAGCCAGCACCAGTGCGCCGCAACCCTGCGCCGCACGGAGGAAAGAAGACTTAGAGTTCGGAAGCGAGGACATACATCATCCTTACGGGTCGTACCCATCGGGATGATGCGGTTTCATAGGGTTTCTGGGGTGAGAAATCTCCGTTGAATCTGCGCCAACCCAATGAGAAGTGGTTGAGTATCCCCGTCGGTTTCGGGGACATTTTCACCCTATCAAACCCTCAGGTAGATGTCAGAGAACACTCAAGAGAGGCTTGAAGGTTCTGATGGTTTTCACAGGTTGACCAGCCACTAAAAAATGAGCCCAGCAAACCAAACTCAGCAAGCCAAACCCCGAAAACAGAACCCCGCGCTCCCGAATAGAAACACCACTCGGGAACACGGGGTTATTCGTGCGACTAGTCGATAAGCAGAGCCAGTTTAGCGAGCCAGCTTATCGAGACTGGAAAGCAGTCAGAACAGTCTCCAGATGGCCGCGAGTCAGCAGCTGCTTAGGAATGAAATAGTGACCACCGTACACAGTAGGCAAATTCTGGCTCGCCCACAGAATCTCACGATAGAACGGAGCACCAGGCTTAACATCCACATAGGGAGAATCACCCGTCACCGCAGGAGAACCCGCCGCACGGTAAGTGAACGCCGCAACGGTAGCGTTCGAGATACCAGCGTCCGCGTGGAACTTGCCGTCCGACCAGCCGTAGCTGATGCCCTTCTCACGAACCCAAATGTACGCAGCGTAGTTCGGGTCGTCAGTCTTCACATCCGGCCAGGGCGACGTCTCAGGCAGCTTCACCTCGGGCGCGCCAGCCTGAAGGTACAGAGCCACCGCCAGCTCGCCGCGGGTAGCGCGTTCCTTGCGCTGCTCATCGGTCAGACTAGGCTTCTTATCCTCAACAGCGTCAGAGCCCTTGAAGTTCAGGTCCTGAGAAGCCAGCAGCTCACCGCGACCCTCGGGCGCCTTACCCACAACGGGGGCAAGGAACTCGCCGCTCTCGCTGTAGCCGTCATTAGCCCAGACCTCCACCACGTACTTCTTCGAAGCATCCAAAGTGTTAGCCGGAACCTTCACGGTGCCGTTCACTACGCCGTTCACATACTCAAAGGCACGGTCGTGGTGGTTGTACTCAATGATGTCGCTGGTCGCCAGAACAGGGGTGTTCGAACCCTTCTCACGGATTACATACTGAACACCCTTGACGGAGTGAATCTCACCGTAGAAACCGGTACCCGAGAAGTAAATGTCCTGATCAGTGGTGGTATCGCCAAGAGCCTTGTATTCCACCTTGGGGGCAAACGGACTGGGACGGAACGCCTGAGTTTGCACTGCAATACGGCGAATCACATTCTTGCCAGCCCACAGATCCTCAATGGTCAGCTGGGGCTGACCCTGCTGCTCAGCAACCAGGTCAACCTCGTAACGCACATCGTAAGTCGGGATACCGGGGAAGTAGTAGCGAGGCTCATAGTAGCGCTGAAGCACGTCCGGCTTGACCGTCAGCTGAGCATCCAGGGTGCCGTCCTCAGCAATGGTGAAGTCCTTACCCTCCTCAAAACGCAGCGGCGTATCATCAGCGGGCAGTAGGCTACCGTCGGGAACACCCTGAGAAGCGGCCAGGTAAACCGCCACCTTGCCGTGCTTTTCACGCCACTCCTTAGTGAAACCCGAACCCTTCACGTGGACGGTACCGCCCTCAAAGGTGTACAGCAACTGAGCCTTGCCGTCGTACAGAACCTCGAACGTCGGAGCGTCCTCCTGGGTGGCCTTAGCGCCCGGAACATCCGCAGCCGTCGTGCCGTCAGAACCATTGAAGTTCAGCGTCTGAGAAGCGAGCAGAGTACCGCGACCCTCGGGTGCCTTGCCAACAACGGGGGTCACCAGGTCTTCGCTACCCTCCTGGTAGCCGTTGTTGCCCCATACCTCGACAACGTACTGCTTTGCCTTATTCAGGGTGTTAGCGGGAATCTTAACGTTACCGTTGAGGAGCCCATGCTGGTACTGGAACGCATACTCGGGGTCGTTGTACTCGATGATGTCGCTAATAGCCAGGACGGGGGTGTTCGAGCCCTTCTCACGCACAACAATCTGAACACCCTTCGGGGAGTTAATATCGCCGTTGAAACCCCAACCTGAGAAGTTCAGAACCTGATCGTTACCGGTATCCTTCAAAGCGTTGTAGCTCCAATGAGGAGCGAACTCATCAGAAGTAGCAACAGGATTCTCGCGGACGCGATCATCCGGCAGGGAACCAGCAACAGCCGCCGCAGGAGCATCCGCGGCAACATTCTGGGCAAGCGCAGGAGACATCGGCAAAACCATCGCGCCAGCCAGCGCCAATGCACCGCAACCCCGTGCTGCACGGAAGAAGGACGAAGCCTTGAAATTCGGAAGAGCGGACATAATCATTCCTTATTGGTCGAATCCATCGCGCCAATGCAGTTTCTAAAAGGGGAGTGAGAAATCTTCGTCGAATCTGCGCCAACCCAATGAGAAGTGGTCGAATATCCCCGTCAATTTCGGGGACAATTTCACCCTATCAAAGGGGTGAATAGAAGTCAGGAAACACTCAAGAGAGACTTGAAGGTTCTGAGGGTTTTCCCAGGTTGACCAGCCGCTAAAAACTGAGCCCAGCAGGCTAAAGCCCGAAAAAAGAACCCCGCACTCCCAAACAAGAGTGCGGGGCCGCCAAACACGCTAAAGCAAAGCGCTAAAACAAAGCACAGAAACTAGGAAGTGCAAAAACTAGGAAGTGCGGAAGTACAGGTACATCATCATCGCAACACGACCACGAGACGTCTGAGCCGTCGGCTCAAAAGCATTACCCTCAGACACCGTAGACACACCACGACGAGACGCCCACACAATCTGACGGTAGAACGGAGTCACAGACGAAACATCGCTAAACGGCGAAGAACCCGACATCTGAATCTTCTGCGCACCATCAGCACGGTACAGCAAAGCCGCCGCAGAAGCATTCGACAGACGCGCCTCCGCATGGAACTTACCATCAACCCAACCGGACGTAATACGCTCCTGACGCGCCCACAGGTACGCATCATAGTTCGGGTCAGACTCATCAACATCTGCATACGGCGAATGCTCCGGACGGGTCACTGCCGGCGAACCCGCCAGCTTATAGAACATGGTGATCAGCTCGCCACGAGTCACCGGATCCTCAGCACCAAAATGGTCCTCAGAAACCGGAAGCATAGTCTCAGTACGAACAGCCCAACGGATACCCGCATAGTACGCAGAGTCCTCGGGAGCATCAGCAAAAATAGTGTTCGCATCCGGCGCAGTCACGGACGGACGCAGAATCTTCGGGCCCTGAGTCGAAGAACTCGACGCCAGAGGAGAGGAGGTAGCAGGCACCGAAGCAGCTACCGGCGCAGCAGTATCCGCCGAAGAAAGACGCGCCTCCGACGAATCATAAAAAGAGAAAAGAGGTGAGAACGGCAGATACAAAACACCCGCCAACGCCACAGCGCCAACAGCCAGCTCAATACGGCGGCGCTTACGCTTCTTCGACTCAGCCTGAGAAGAAGCCTCGGGGGTGCCCTCCGGTGCCAGCAGAGGTGCAGAAGAATTATGGGCAGTATCAGTCGACTGCTTAAAATTCTGGGACATAAATCCTCAATGTGGTTGATGTATCGGTGTGTGCAGGGCTCCCTCTAGTTCTTCTACGCACCCAGCCGGATAAGGGTGCGCACCAAGGGGGCGCAACAGTCCTAAGCATAAACCACAGCTTGAAAAATATTAATTTACACTCCACAGAACATTCTTGAAAAGAGGGGAGTAGAGCACCCAAAAATCCGCCCAATAGCGGGTGCCGCATGAGGCGCGCCCCACATGCGGTACAGCCCACACTAGCGTGGTAACCGCCAAAAATACGCCGAAAACCGCGGAACAGCACCGGGCGACAGTCCCGCACGCGCCCCTACAGATACCTTGCAGACACCTCATAAACACCCCGCAATGGCACAGAAAAGCCGGGACAGCGGGACGAAACCAACGTTTCATCACCACCAGCCCGGCATAATCCATAGACCCTAGAGACTAGTCCTAGCGAACCTTATAAAGCCCTAGTGAACCTTATAGAGCCCTAGCGGACCTTGTAGTTCATCAAGAAACCAGCCAGCTCACCACGGCTCACCAGCGCAGACGGGTGGTACTCAGAGCCCGGGAAAACCTGTAGCTTCTGCTGCTTAGCCCAAGTGATCTCGCGGTAGAACGCAGAACCGACCTTCACATCGGTGTACGGCGCCTCAGTCGCAGCAACCGGCTTCTTACCATCGAAACGGTACAGGAACGCCGCAATAGTAGCGTTAGAAACAGACGCATTCGCGTGGAACTTACCATCAGACCAGCCGAAAGTAATACCCTTCTGACGAGCCCAAATGTACGCAGCGTAGTTCGGGTCATCGGCCTTCACATCCGGGTACGGGCTAGTAGCCGGCAGGGTAACCTTCGGGGAACCAGCCATACGGTACAGCGCAACAGTCAGCTCACCGCGGGTCGCATCATCATTAACGCCGAACCAATCCTTCTCACGAGAATCAATCAGCTTCTGATCAGCAGCCCACAGAACAGCCTTGTGGTTCGCGTGAGCAGCCGGAACATCAGCGAAACGCTCACGAGCCTTCTTGTTCGCAGACTCACCGGTCAAAGTCAGGTAATCAGCCGCGATGCGCTCGCTGTCACCATCGGCGTAGTTCACGGTCACGAAAATAGCGTAGTGGCCATCAGCGTCCAGCTTGGTGCCGTCAACGTTAACGGTCGTCTCAAACGCGCCGGTTGCCACGCGGTCAGCGCTCAGAGTGATGCTATCCAGAGCCTCACCGGTCGGGTTGCCGTCAGCCTCAGCCTCAGAGAACAGAACGTTCACGGTAGCGCCAGCCGGAACATTGAAGTCCTTACCCTTCACACGGATAGTGGTCGAAGAGCTCAGATCCACCGTGTCAGTGCTCAAAGAAACCGAAGGAGACTCCTTCTTAACGTTCTCGCCGTTCACCGGAACAAACGCCTGAGTGCTCAGCGCCTGGCTGTTTGCCTCATCGTTATCTTCCGGAACGTTGAACTCGAAAGTCTGCACAACATAGGAGCTACCGGACTTCAAGGTACCCGCCGGGATATCCAGAACAGTCGAGAAACGACCGTTGGTGTAACCCATGTACTGACCAAAGAAAGCAGAGTAGGAGGTGAACTTAGCCTCCGACTGAGCCAGCGCGGGGCCGGTTGCCTTACCGGTCGCCGGATCAACCGCACGAACCGCAACAATCAGCGACTCGCTACCGTTGTACGAAATGTTCTGGAAGCCAGCACCGTTCACAGTGACCTTAGCGTTCTCAGAAGCATTCACCGACGAAGCGCTGTACGAAAGGGTCGGGGAATCAACGGTGGGAACATCCGCAACCTTCAGTTCAGTACGAACCTCATCCGCGGGAATCCAGCCGTCTTCAGCGTCATCGCGGTAACCGAGCACAACATCGAAGGACGAGCCATTGGCCTCCAGATAGTTAGCGCCGATAGAAGCGGTCAGGTTCACGGTGCCGTCAGCCGCGAAAGCGGAGGCGGGAACATCCTGAACATAGAAGGGGTAATCACGCGGACGGTGCGGCGAGAAAGCAACGCTTTCACCCTTCGGAACAACGTACAGGCGGAACGACTTGCCCTTAACGAAGTCCTTGGAGAAACCGGAGCCGCTAACCATCACGTTGCCGCCCTTGAGAATATCAAAAGTGCCGGAGGTAACCTGCAGACGCTGAGCACCCTGAACCTCGCCCTGCGCAACAGCCTGAGCCGCTACCGGAGCAGCAGGCGCCGCAAACGCGGGGGAGAGGGGCAAGAGCATGGCGCCAGCCAGGGTGATGGCGCAGCCGCTCTTGGCCATGTTTTTGGGTAGCGCAAAGCGCATGTGGTTGGGAAGTGAGGACATTGTAATCCAATCAGTTTTTATCGGTGTCACGCATCGAGTGTGGTGCGCATAAACACCGTAGCAAATAGTTAAGACGTGCTGGAACCTGAAAGGTCATCAGCGCGAAAAATGTCTGTGTGTTTTATCGCATGTCTTAAGATGAAGTATAGCTTTAAAAAGTATGTGCATGACGTGGAAAATATGCCTAAATATTGTGCTGATAAGCACAAACACTGGTCACTGTACAAAAAAGAAAGCACAAAAAACCCACCGCATTCGAAAAATTCGCACCTATGCAACCTCTGCAGGTTGAGAATATTCACAATGCGGTGGGCAAGGCAACATAAAAGTCACCCACAATAAAAGTGGCACATAAACAGGGTCGTAAAGTCGCCTATTTGACGAAAGCTACCCAAAATAGCTAACACCACGGCGAGACACTATGTGAGACGGCTGCCGCCGTGCGCCATGCGGTACAGCATGACCGCCAACTCCGAAGAAGAAACAGTATCCGAACTGAAATCCTCAGCGTAGCGGCGATCATAATCCTTATAACCCCAGATGAACTGCTGAGTAGCCCACAGTGACTCCCGCCAGAATGCAGTATCCGTACGCTCATAATCGGACCAATGCGAACGCGAAACCCGAATCGGAGAATCACCCGGCACGCTACTGTTCTTAGGCGCAGACGAAGATGGCACACTGCTCGACTCCGGCGCAGGAGCCGGGGCAACCATCTGCTGGTACCTGTACAAGAACGCCAACGTAGAACGCGCCGAAAGGTTCGCCTCCGGGTGGAACTTGCCGTCCGCCCAGCCGAACGTAATACCCTTTTGACGAGCCCAAATATACGCGGCGTAGTCAGGGTCGCTCGGTTCCACATCCGTATAAGGACTCGTTGCAGGTAACTCAACATGAGGCGCGCCCGCAAGACGGTACAGCGCCACCGTCACATCGCGGCGACTCAAAACGGTCTTACTCTCGTCCAGAAGAGCCTGCTGCTTAACCCAATCAAGAGCCGCCTTCTGCTCCTCGGCAGTATTCGCCAAGAGATCAAGATTCTCAGAAGCCACCGGCTCGACCGCATCCGCGGCGCCATCCTTGCCAGGGATTACCTTCTCCAGAACAACCCTGTAAGACCCCTCATAATTCAGCGCGCTACCGGGGACGTTCAGCGTCTCCTCAGCGGCGCCATCGTGGATGCGCTCAACAGGAATAACCTGCTCCAAAGCCTTCTCACCGGTCAGCTCGCCAAAAATATCCGTTGCCTGAACCGAGAAACGGTAATAGCCCTCGGTAAGCTTCGGAAGACCCGAGACACGGGCGGTGAGAGTATTCATCTCCTGATACGGGTTGATGCGCTTATGCGGAATGTACAAATCCGGCCGCGCTACAGGCTGGTCAGGATTCGGCTGGTTATCGCTCGGCTGCCCCGACCGCACCGGAAGGAACTGCGCAACACTGGTCAGCAAGCTGCCGTTATAGTCCTCCTCGCCCGGGTGAGGCAGATTAGAACCGTAGATGCCAATCATGTAGAGCCTGCCCGGCTTCAACGTACCCGCCGGAATCGTCATCTTCGTGCCGAAATAGTTATTGCGAAAACCCGTACAGTGATGCAAGCAGTTGCCCGTCAACGGAACAACATGGGAGAAAACGGGGCGTCCCATAATCTTTCCCGTAGCAGGGTCTGCCTCATACAGAGTGATGTACGCCTGGCTGTCGTACCCGCCTACGATGTTCGGGGGAAGAATATGGTAGCCCTCAACCGTCAGAGTCGTATCCTGCCAGGGCTTATCAATCGCCGAAATGCTGTAGCGGTACGTCGGCTGCTCAGGCTCAGGGTCGCGCACCGTGGGCAAAGGAATTCGTGCCGTAAGACGATAATCTTCATACGGATAGTCGTGCGGGTCAGGCTTATCGGACGGGTAGTAGGTCAGCACCACATCGAAGAGCGTACCCTCCGGAACCATCATCCACTGCTTCGGAATGTCAAGAGTGAACGTGACGCTCCCGTCAGGATTATCGTGTGCCTTACCCTCAGCACGGAGGCTGGCAACCTTGCTACCATACTGCGCCTCAGGAAGGGGATCGCCGTAACGTGACCAAAGGTAATTCTTACCGCGCTCCACAATGCCGAACTCAAAGAACGTGTACTTCGCGCGGAACTCGGCACTCAGCGGCGCAGTCGTCACAGAGACAGTGCCGCCCTCAGAAATATTGAGGGTGCCCGAGGTGAGCTTCATGCCAACCGGGTTGTCAGGTTTCTTATCCTCCGCAGGGGTGGGAGGGGCCAACGGGGTAGGGGAATCCGCCAGCCGAACTGGTGCAGCAACCGTAAAATTATGGTTCTCTGAACCGTAGTAAGGATTATCTGAGAAATAGACCCTCAGCTCCGCTTCGGAACCCAAATACACGCCCTGTAGCTCTTTAATATCCTCCGCATTAATTTCAAGTTCTACGGTTTGAGTGCCGTCGGGGTTACGGACCACAATTTTGTCACGTTCATAGTAATGGTCACTATTAACGCTGAGGTTGGCAATAGTTTTTTGAGCGGTTTTACTATAAACACTAATCGATCCAATATAGTATCCCAAATCAACTTCCGGGGAAATATTAGAAATAGTGACTTTATATTTCCCCTCATGGTACGGGTCAACCGTCTGAGGAGACAATGAAACATTCGGAAGAGTATTGCGGTACGTATTGCTCTGGTAAGGCATTTTTATGGGGCTCTTGCCCACAGGAACGAAGGGGAAGGCACGCCTCATAGCAATCGGGCCTGAAGGAGAATCTCCCTGTACCGACAGGTAATAACCCTTGCCTGATTTCAAAAGACCGGCAGGAATCGTAATTTTATGCTGAAAATGACCGTTAGGAATTAAGCCATGAAAAACACGCTTAAAGTACGGAGAATCTGAAGGGTCAAAAGCCCCCAGCTCCTTGAGATATTTATGGGTAACATTTGCAGCCGGGTCGTATTCAACGAGAGTAAAACTTAGCTTATTCATCCCGTCAAAACCCGAACCCGTCATATTGATTTCAATCGGTTTTCCGGAATTAATCTGCTCCTCAGAAATGGAATCCACATCATAGGTAATAGAAGGCAGAACAGAAGCCGGAAAATCATTTGTTACAGGGAGCACCGTACGAATACGGTCCTCAGTATTCCACTGATAGGGGTGTGCGTCATCTAGCGGGCGGTAGGTCAAAATAACTTCGTACTCCATGCCCGTAGGGATGCCGTTGGAGGATACTTCCAAGTCGGCGCTGAAAGTCCCGTCTGCAGCAGGCGTCGGAACGTCAAAACGCGGTCCCTGGTATGTTGGCTCTTGGTGAGGACCCACGTAGGTAGAGGAACCCTTGGGCGCAATAATGATGCTACGTAGCTCATTGTGTGCCAAGAATTCGGGAGTGAAGCCGGTGCCCTCAACATGCACCGTGCCTCCGGCATAAATTCTTAGTGCTCCGCTAGCGACGCGCAGAGTCGGTAGCGAATTGGTCTGCTCGCCCTGAGCTGCAGGGGTGGCAGGATTCAACGGCGCGGGGGAGGCGGGGGTCGCCTGTTCCGAGTCTGCTTGAGCGGGTGCAACCTGAGTTGGCTGGTCAGATGCCGTCTGAGTCGGTGTTGCCAGCGCCGCCGGAGTAATACCGGCAAGCGGGCTCAAACCCAGCAGCAACGACAGGCTGAGTGCGCGGGTGCTTGCCGGGTGGCGCGGGGTATCAGAATGGTGCGGGGCGCCTCGTGGTGTGAAGAATGAAGACATCATTATCCCATCTACAAAAAACTGTACGGTGATTGAAGTGAGTGAGTAGATGAAGTGAGTGAAGAAGTTGAGCGGATATAGTCTGAAAAGCCAGACTAGGGGAGAAGACACCCCGTAAAGCCTGGTGCCGGGCACAAGAACTCGCAGAAGGCAGGGAAGAAAAACCGGGGTGGCACCGGCGGGCTGAAAAGTCGAACTACGCCGAACATTCCAGCCCACCGGTTACCTCACTCACCACGACCCGGCGCTACTTGAGGTGGCTGCCGCCGTGCTCCATGCGGTAGAGCATCAACGCCAAGTCATAGGCGACTGTTCTCTCCCAGACAAAGTCTTCGCTTCGCCAGCCCTCCGAATACCCGGTGTAGCCCCAAATGCGTTGCTGCACAGCCCACCGAGATTCACGCCAAAAAGCGCTACCCTCTTCCAACTCCGTAGCCCAATTCTTAGTGCTCAGCTCAGAATCCTTCGACCCCGGCAAGCTGCCATTACGAGGCTGGGGCGCGGCAGTCGGCAAGTTGGGCGACATCTTACCGCGCGAACGCTGATACCTATACAGGAACGCCGCCGTCGAATAGTTGTGCATCTCCGCCTCCGGGTGGAAATTCCCATCCGCCCAACCGAACGTAATGCCCTTCTGACGAGCCCAAATGTACGCGGCGTAGTCCGGATCATCCGGGGTGACATCTCCATAAGGACTCGTCGCCGGAAGCTCAACCTTCGGGGAACCCGCCAGGCGGTACAGCGCCACCGTCACATCGCGGCGATTGCTTCCCTCCCACACAGAAGAAACCTCAGGAAGAACCTGACGGTGCTTAAACCATGCCCAGGCGGCGTTGACCTCCTTATCCTTCGTCAACTGCAACTGCAGATCCTTCGAAGTAAGCCGCTCAACCGACTCAACCGTACCGTCCTTGCCGGCAGTCACCTTTTCCAAGAAGAGCCTGTACGAGCCGTCATAATTCAGCGGCGCACCGGGGACGTTCAGCTTCTCATCCACCGTGCCGTCATGGATGTTCTCAGCAGCAATCTCCTGCACCAGCGTTTTCTGACTGGCCAGAAGTCCCTGCGCGTCAACATGCTGCATCGAGAAACGGTAAGAGACCCCAGGCTGCTTCTTCAAGCCGACGGCGCGTACCTGAAGGATATTTTCCTCATCATAAGGGCTCACCGTCGTAGCCTTCAGAAACATCTCAGGGCTAGCCGATTCCTTATTAAGCGAACGTACCGGGATGAAATCTGCAACATCATTCAGCAACTCACCGGGGTAATTCTCATCCTCCGGACGGTCTTTACCGTAGAAACCAATCTTATAGACCTTACCCGGCTTAAGCGTTCCCCCAGGAATCGTAATAGACGTCTTAAAATGCCAATTCAGGAAATAAACGCGCTCTCCACTACGGGAAGCCGGGTACGGAATCCGAGTGGTGAATTCTGGTTCGCCTACAATCTTTCCGGTCTTCGGGTCGACTTCATAAAAAGCCAGAAGCGCGGGGCCATCCTTGCCCTCTCGACTACCGCTCGTAAGGATATGGAACCCCTCAATCGTCAGAGTCGTATCCTTCCACGGGTCATCAATTGCGGGCACACTGAAAATGTACGTCGTCTCAGTCGGCTTAGGGTCCTGCACAACATTAATAGGTGCACGCGCCACAAAACGGAATTCGGACGGCCAAAAATCCTCCCGGTGGCCCTTCTTGTGGTACGTCAAAATGACGTCGAAAAGAGTGCCTTCATTAGCCTCAATAATGTACGGCCCAATATTGAGGAAGAAGGTGTAGCTCCCGTCTGGGTTTTCTACCATCTGCTTCGGGTTGGGCTCACGGTCAAAGAGGTAGCCAAAGTAGGCATATCCGTCAATGCGGGCATGCGCGGCTTTGAAGTACGAAGAACCGCGATCAACCAGAGAAAATTCGTAGAATTCGTAATTCTGACGGAATTCAGCACTGAGCGGAGGCGTCGTCAGCGTGACGGTGCCTCCTCGAGTAATGTTGAGAGTCTCGGGAGAGACTGTAAACCCTTCCATTTCAGGATGGCGAGATTCATCTACCTCCGGAAGCGAATACGTGGGTTCGTCAGCATCTTCTTGAGTTGCAGCGGGGGAGGCGGGGGTCGCCTGCGCCGGCTGCGCCGGCTGCTCAGGTGTAGCCTGTGCCGGCGTTGCGAGTGCCGCCGGGGTGATACCGGCAAGCGGGCTCAAACCCAGCAGTAATGACAGGCTGAGCGCGCGGGCGCTCGCCGGGTGGCGCGGCGCAGTTGAGCGGCACCGGGCGCCTCGTGGTGTGAAGAATGAAGACATCATTATCCCATCTACAAAAAACTGTACGGTGAGTGAAGCGAGCGAGTAGACGAAGCAAGTGAAGAAGTTGAGCGGATAAAGCGTGAAAAGAATCCCCAGAATAGGGGAGAAGAAGCGTTCTGGAGAAACGAATAGGAGGGGCGGCACCGGCGGGCTGAAAAGTCGAACTACGTCGAACATCCCAGCCCACCGGTTACCTCACTCACCACAACCCGGCGCTACTTGAGGTGGCTACCGCCGTGCGCCAAGCGGTACAGCATCAACTTCAAATCACCAGAGGAAACGAAAGACCTATCAAAGTCCTCATAGACGTATTCCCCATCAACGCGGTAACCCCACATGTGGTGATCAACAGCCCACTGAGCCTCACGCCAGAAAGCGCTACCCTGACGAACCTTATGTTGCCAACCGCCAGCACTCCGAGGCGCGTCCTGGTTACCCGGCACAGACGAGCTACGCGGCAACGAGGCAGAGGTCGGCGCCTTCGGCGTGACCTTACCCATCGCCTTCTGGTACCTGTACATGAACGCCACCGTCGACGGGGTCGAAAGCTTCGCCTCCGGGTGGAACTTGCCATCCGCCCAGCCGAAGGTAATGCCCCTCTGACGAGCCCAAATGTACGCGGCGTAGTCCGGGTCGCTTGTTGCCACATCCGCGTACGGGCTAAAAGCAGGCAGCTCAACCTTCGGGGAACCCGCCAGACGGTACAGCGACACCGTCACATCGTGGCGCGTCATACCGCTATGCCAGGACATCGGCGAAGGATTAGGCAAAATATCACGCTCAGCAAACCACTGCTCAGCCGCCTGCAACTCATCCTCACGCGTCAGCTTCAGAGGAATATCCTCGACAGCAAGCTGCTCCACCGACTCGCCAGCACCATCCTTACCGGGGGTGACCTTCTCCAAGACCAGACGATAAGCGCCCGAATAGCTCAGCTGCTGATCAATCGTCAGATTCAGCTCCACCCTGCCATCCTGGATGCGATCAGCGGGAATCGCCTGCTGGAACACCGTCTGACCGGTCAAACGCCCCTGCTCATCAACATGCTGCACCGAGAGGCGGTACGATCCTTCACCCGGTGCAGAGAGCCCGGTAGTGCGCGCCGTAAACAAGTTCGTCCGCGCGTACGGGTTCAGCCCCACCGACCCAAGGTGCAGCGTGGGCCCCGCAGAGTCCTGCTCGGGAGAATGCACCGGAAGGAACTCCGCAACATCATTCAGCATAGAACCCGGAGAATCTTCCATGCCGGGGTAAGGCAACCCGTTCCCATACATACCAATAAAGTAGAGCTTGCCCGGCTTCAACGTACCCGCAGGAATCTTCAGCTCCGCACTGAAATAGTTATTGCGGAACCACCTGGTGTTAACCCCGTAGTACGTGTAGTCATCCCGCTGAGTGAACACAGGCTCACCCACCATCTTTCCCGTTGCAGGGTCAGCCTCATAGATAGCGATGACCGGCCAATCATTACCAACCATTTCACTAGCCTGGGAGAGGATATGGCGTCCCTCAACCCGCAGCGTCGTATCCTTCCACGGGTCATCGATAGCGGACTGACTGAAGGTGTAGGTTCCACGGGTCGGCTGCGCTTCCTGAACCACATCAATATGGGCGCGGGCATACAAACGGTTCGACCTACTCGAAGGTTCCGGCTCAAATTCATCCGACGGGTAGTACGTCATCACCACATCGAAGAGCTCACCGTCGGCAGCCTCAACGTACTGCGGGGGAACCTTAAACGTGTAGGTGAGGCTACCGTCCGGGTTCTCCCGCACCTGATGCTTCAAATCCTTGAGCATTCCGCCGTACTCGTCGAGAGGCTCATAACTATTGTGCTCCGCATACACGTACACCGACCCGCGCTCCACCAGAGCCAGCTCGTAGAAAGTGTACTTCTTACGGAACTCGGGGCTCAACGGGGAAGTCGTCACCGACACCGTGCCACCCTGAGAAATATTGAGGGTTCCCGAATCGACCTTCAACTTAACATTCGCCGGGTTCTCCCAATCAACAGCATCAGCGGCAGGAGGGACCATCGGAAGCTGCGCGCTCACCGTGAACTTATGGCTACCGTACGAATACTGAGAATCCGAGAACACCACACGCACTTCAGCCATCGAACCGCGAGAAGAAGGCCTATTGTAGGAATCACCGTGAACCTTATACTCAACCTCCACGGTCAGAGTGCCGTCAGCGTTGCGGGTTACCAGCTCGTCACGCTTATAGTATTGACCCGCTACATCATTCCTCGCAAAATATCCCTGCTCACCAGAGGTAGCGTTATAAATCGACACAGAGTCAAGGTAGTACCCCAGGTCAACCTCGGGGGAAATATTAGAAATAGTTACCTTATAGATGCGGTCCTGACCGGGATCAAAATCCTGCGCATCAACAGATACCTTCGGCAGGGTATTCCTGAACGAATTATCCTGATACGCCATGCGCGCAGGGCTATTACCCACAGGAACGAAGGGGAACTTGCGCGTCAGCTTATTCCACCCGTGGGTTTCTACACCGGAAACACCCAGGGAATACCCCTTACCGGACTTCAGAACTCCCGCGGGGATAGTGACCTTTTTCTGGAAATAGCCGTTAGGAATCAGGCCCTTGAAAATGCGCTGATTCTCTTCCGTATCCGGTGCCTTCAGTTCACCAAGCGAAGCCACATTATCGTTCGTGACCTTTCCCTGCTCATCATGCTCGGACAAGGTGAACTTCACGGAGCTGACATCCTGAAAACCGGTACCCGTCAACGTCACCTCAATCGGCTGACCGGAAGCAATCTGCTCCTCAGAAATAGCCGAAACATCATAGGTGATGGAGGGAAGGACAGCCTTCGGGAGGTTGAACTCCACCGGCAGCGCCGTACGGACGCGATCCTCAGTGTTCCACGCGTAAGGGTGCGCATCATCTACAGGGCGGTAGGTGAGAATGATCTCGTATTCCAGGTTTGCCGGTAGGCTATTCGCCGGAACCGTCAGGTCAGCGCTGAAACTGCCGTCAGCAGCCGGTTTCGGGGCGTCAAAGACAAGGCCGCGGTGATCAAGCTTCTGGTAGGGGTTAGCGTAGGTCGAAGAGCCCTTCGGGGCAATCGTGAGGCTACGCAGCTCATGATGCGCCAAGAACTCGGGGCTCAGCCCGGTACCCTCCACGTGCACGGTACCGCCGTGAAGAATGTCGAGGGAACCGCTGGACACGCGCAGGGTCGGCAGGGAAGCATCCTGCTTATCACCTTGCACGGGAGTGTTCTGCGCAGGTTCGTTCTGCGCG
The DNA here is from genome assembly GCF_001812895.1 of Rothia sp. HMSC069C04. Lineage (NCBI taxonomy): Bacteria > Bacillati > Actinomycetota > Actinomycetes > Micrococcales > Micrococcaceae > Rothia > Rothia sp. HMSC069C04. The sequence goes on along the minus strand of NZ_KV810762.1, from coordinate 284,755 downwards.
GGGGAGGCGGGCGCCGGCTGGGCCGCCACCGGCGTCAAAGCCAGCAGCGGAGACAAACCCAAAACCAGGGAAGCACCCGCAACTTTTCGGCGTGCGCCACGGGCAGGCTTAAAGAATGAGGACATCATTATCCAATCTGAATTTTCTGCATGAAAGAGGGTGAATGAGAAAAGAAGTTGAGAGGATCAATGAGTGACAGTCCACCGCGCTGAGCCTACGCCAAATCCACATCGTGGAGGACCCGTAGCGGCGGCATGCTGAAGTGCAATTTCAGCCTACCAACCCGCGTCTTAGACATTCAATGAAAACACGAGAAAAACATTCCAATAAGAGTTATAAGACAAAAAATTCGAAAATTACGCCCCCGGTTTTATACAAAGCCCGACCCCCAAAAAGACCACACAATAGAGAGACAAAAATGGAAGCATCACCAGCACTAAAAACCGCACCCAGCAGCGCCTGCACCAGAAAACGGGCACACGAAAAAAAGGGGCATACAAAAAGGGGCGGTGAGAGAAAAACTCTCGCCGCCCCTTCTATAGGCCATAGGCCACTATCTTCAGCTGCTGTTCTCAGAGATCAACCCAAGCTAAAACATGTAGGTTAACCGCCCGGTTCACGGCACCTGCCAAATCTTAAGCATCGATATAAGGGCTACTGGGGATGTCAATCATGTCCAGCATTGACAGGACACGAGCCAGCTCCTCGCGGGTAGCAATCTTGGTCGGACGGAAATCCTTGCTCTTATTGTGAAAGCTCGTATCAATATTCACCGACGAGTGCAGCCACACCGACTCGGTGTAGAACGGGGCACCCGGCTTCATGTCCTGCGGGGTAGTGGGACGGAACCACGAAGGACGACGGCCGGGGGTAAGCATAAAGTAACGGTAGAAGAACGCTGCCATCGTAGCGCGGCTAGCCACCGCCTCCGGGTGCATCTTACCGTCAGACCAACCCGAGGTCAGACCATTCTGGTATGCCCAAATGTATGCCGGGTAACGCTCATCCTTCGGGGACACATCCGGGAACGGGGAACGCGCCGGAAGCTTAACCTTCGGCGAGCGGGCGCCTCGGTAGATTGCATCCATCAGATCGCTGCGGGTCACCGCACGCTTAGGGTAGAAGCAACGTTCCTTATCGAGTAGCAAAACCTTTGCCTTACATGACCTGTAGATATCGGGAGCGTACTCGCCATCCATATCAATATCCACAATGAAAGGTGCCCACGCAAACTCAGTGTTAATCGTCGGGCGAACCTCAATAGTACGCAGGATGGTGTACTGCTCACGGCGCGGACGAAGAGACAAGCGAATCCCGTAGTCCGCCTTCGGGCCACCAGTGACCTCGCGAGAAATGACGTGGTGCCTCACGTAGGGGTCATTCTCGATGCGCTTCTTCGGCTCAAGAGCGAAGAAGTAGAACTGCGTGAAGCCCTTCTCCTTGGTGTAGTAGCCAGCCTCAATGTATGGGGTGTACAGGCCAGTATCAAGCACAGCCTGCAGGCCTGTAATCTCGTAGCTGAGGTTGAAGCCGCTAATATCAAACGACGCCTCGGTAATCTTGAACGTCAGCGGGGTGGTCATAACGTCCAAGGTGGCAGCCTGGGCGCTCTGCTCGCCGGCATGGTGCGCACCCAAAGCGCCAGCGACTGTTAGTGCTGCTGCACCCTTAAAAAGGGCGCGACGAGAGGAAAAAGTAGACATATCATTGTCCCATCGATGTGTTTCTGAGTGGTTACTTCTACGCTAGCAAACCAATAACCATTGGTTAAGCCTCTAGTCGTTTGCTATGCGTACGCGGCGTGACGTGTTTCCATGTGTGCTGAGTTGAGAATGTGAATGCTAGTGAGTGATGTACCCGCCACCAATGGCGAGACGTTTAATACTATAAGCACTTCTGTGCACAAAAAGAAGGCGGATAGATAGACACTACCCGTCTTCTGCCCCGCAAAAACCTACCCGCTTAATGTGGGGAAATGTGGTTTTACAGGGGGAAATACAGACTTAAGCCCCTAGAAAAATAGTTAAAAAATTTTCAATATGATGCAAAAAATAGGCGAAAACAAATAGTTGGGCGACCTACTGCTCATGTACCAGCAACGTCAAAACGCCTGCCTTACGCGCCGTCGGCAGGGTGCACTCCACCGACCAGTCCGCGCTGATCGCCTCCAAAAATTCGGCAATACCAGCCGTAGAACCATCAATAGGACGAGCCGCCAAACCCGACTGAATCAGGTAGCGCGCAAACAAGCCACGATAATGCTTCGCCATATGCGAGACGACCTTACGCGACCCATCAGCCGCCACACGCTCCACGCGAACCGCCAGAGTCTGCGACGGGGGAGTCACCCACGACTTCGCGTACGCTGCAGAGCGGCAATCCAGAATCAGCTGGTCCTTCGCGGTTGCCTCCAGTGCGGTACCCAACGCACCCTTCCAGAAGGATGCAAGCGCACCCACCGAACCCAGCTTCACGCCCATCGACAGGCGGTAGGCGGGAATTGCGTCCTCGGGGCGCAGAATACCCCACAGCGCCGAAGAAATCAGCAACGACCAGTGCGCGGCATCGCGTTCGGCGGGGGAGAAGCTCGCATAATCCAGCGCCTCAAAGAGCACACCCGTGTAGGTGCGGATCGCGGGCTGTGCAGGTTCGGTCAGCAGGCGCGTATTGCGTTCCACCTCTGCTGCGAGGGAAGCACCCACCTTGAGCTCCGTGAGAGCATCGGGGCCCGAGCTAACCGTTGCCAGCTCCTCCAGGACGCTCTCACGCTCGGTGGTCAGCTCAGGGAACGAGAGGTCAGCGAAGCATACGGGCGCGTTGCCAGCGGGGGCGGGAGTTTTACCTTCGGACGGGGGAAGAAGAATCAGCATCTCTCCAGTGTACCCGCGAGACGCAGTGTAGCTACGAGGCGCAGTGTAGTTGCGAGACGCCCACGAGGCCGCGAGTCCGCTAGTGTGCCTCCTTGTACCCCGTGTACCCGCGAAACGAACCCGGAAAATAGCCACCTCCAAGGGTGTGCGTATAATAGGTTGGGTGAAACGGGCCGTCTGGGCAATCGCGAGGCACACGTGCTTCGAGGAAAGTCCGGGCTCCACAGCACAGGATGGTGGATAACATCCACTCGGGGTAACCCGCAGGCCAGTGCCACAGAAAGTAAACCGCCGCGGTTCGCCGCGGTAAGGGTGAAAGGGTGGTGTAAGAGACCACCAGCGGGCGCGGTGACGTGCCCGGCTAGGTAAACCCCATTCGGAGCAAGGTCAAACAGAATACGCCATGGTAGGGTAGTGCGCCCGATCCCCTTCAGCTTCCTTCACGGAGGTGGGGTGCGTATTCGGGTAGGCTGCTTGAGACGTGCGGCAACGTACGTTCTAGATAGATGATTGCCTCGAAACGCCCCTTCGGGCGGCGTTTTAGACAGAACCCGGCTCATAGGATGACCCGTTTCACGCTACCGTTGGCTGATGGAAAACATCATCAGTTGATGGGAAAACGAAGACCGCGAATGCGCTTGAGAGTGCATTCGCGGTCTTCGTTTATGCTCTGTCTAAGAGTCCTCTACTGAAAAGCTGGAGAGGCTCTGATTGGGTGAGTCAGCGATTAGTGGCCGAACGGATCCGGATCCACGCCGGGCATCCACGAGTTACCGTCGACGGTCCAGCCTTCCTTCTTGACGACCTTCTTCATCTTGCCGGTCCACTTCTTGTTCAGGCGGTTCACGTACAGCTTGCCGTCCAGGTGGTCGGTCTCGTGCTGCATGCAGCGTGCGAACCAGCCGGTCGCCTCGAAGTGGACGGGGTTGCCGTGCTCGTCAAGGCCGTTCACCGTGACCCACTCGGCGCGCTTGAGGGGGAAGCCGTAACCGGGGAAGGACAGGCAGCCCTCTTCCTCCTCGTAGGGATCCGGGTCGGCGGTAGAAATCTTGCCCAGGGTCAGCACCGGGTTGATGATGCAGCCGCGCGGGGGAACGCCGTCCTCGTTCTCCATCTTGTAGGTGAAGATGCGCAGGCCCACACCGATCTGCGGTGCCGCCAGACCCACGCCGTTGGATGCGTCCATGGTTTCGTACATGTCAGCCACGAGCTCCTTGAGCTCATCATTAAACTCGGTGACGGGTGCCGCGGGGCGGTGCAGAACGGGGTTGCCGTGAATAACGATGGGGCGAATAGCCACAGAATCATCCTTTGCTTGTGTTGAACGGGGACCTATCGGGTGCGCCTGCCGCATGAAGTCGCGGGGCATTCTGTTCTCGTTCGAAGGGTTGAAAATGCTGGTGTAAAAGTTTTGCTCCGGTAAACCTTGTCCAGGTAAACCGAGGTGAGGGTAAAGCGAAAGGGCCGTTACGGATAACCATAACGACCCTTTCCATCGGGGTGATCGACGGGGGTTGAACCCGCGACCTCCTGGACCACAACCAGGCGCTCTGCCAACTGAGCTACGACCACCATGTGCTTCGCTTGGTTTCCCTTGCGATGTGCAACGGATACTACTGTACATGAGTTCACGAACCCTGCCAAGCTGAGATCGGGTGATGCTCGTTACAGTTTGAGATAGGGGTTGGGGGGGGCGCCGGACGCACGCCCCGGGACCCCCTCGAGGGCCCGGAGGACGCGCATCCCGGTGCACAGCTACATCGCGCTCAGGCGCCGTTGCATAGCGCTCGGCTACTGCTCGGCAGGTTCGGCGGCCTTCGCCTCCAGCTCGACGCGCTCCGCCTCAACCTCGCGGGCAATCTTAGCGGCGGCCACGGCATCCGGACCCTGCTCCACAAAAATTGCGCGACGGTAGTACTTCAGCTCGTCAATCGAATCCTTAATATCGCCCAGCGCGCGGTGGTGACCGGTCTTCACCGGGGCGCTGTGACGGGCGGCGGGGTACCAGCGCGAAGCCAGCTCCTTAATCGTGGACACATCAATCACGCGGTAGTGCAGATGGTCCATCACCTGCGGCATGTAACGTTCCAGGAAGCGCTTATCCATGCCCACCGAGTTACCACCCAGCTGCGCCTTGCCCGCCACAGGAACATACTTCTTCACGTAGCGGAGCACCTGCTCCTGGGCGTAATCCATCGACACGCCGTTCTCGAGGCCGTCCAGCAGACCCGAGGACTCGTGCATCGAACGCACAAAGTCGTTCATGTTCTCCACCGCACCCGCGGGGGACTCGTCGCCGGGCTTAATGACGAACTCCACGCCCGAACCCAAAATGTTGAGGTCGGCATCGGTGACCAGAACGCCCACCTCAATCAGGGCGTCATTGGCCACGTCGAGGCCGGTCATCTCGCAGTCAATCCATACAATACGTTCACTAGAAATACTCACACTCCAACTCTACCCTCATTCGCGCCCGCCCGCCCCTCCGCGCGTCGGAACATAGTCGGAACGTATAAGAACGCTCAGGTGTGTGCAGAGGCGCTGTCCACACCGCGCGCTCGCACCCGAATCCGCCGGGCTCCGGTGAAGCGCTCGGGTATGATAAAAGCCAAAGAGACGACGCATACAGAAAGGGAGTAATGCGCTCACTGAAAGAGCCCGCACACCGGCTCGCCGCCACCAGAGCACACGACGCACCCCTCTCACCCCGGCTGCTGGATTACGTCAATAACCACCGTCTGCGAACGCTCGTCATTGGCACCATCGGCTCAATCATGGTCACCCTGGGGTCCTACACCGTCGGATGGCTCTCGGATAGCTCCAACTTTTGGCGCTACGACCTGATTCGCGCCATCAGGTTTGACGCCGTATGGGTCATCGCCGGCATTATCCTGCTGGCCCTCGGCGCCATGATTATGTGCCGTGAATGGCTGCGCATCTACCAGAAGATGGGCGATTGGAACGAACCCAGCGCCATGCGGTGGATGATTGCCGTCATTATCAGCTGGTCCCTGCCGCAGATCTTCGCCTTCACCATCTACAGCCGCGATATGTTCTCCTACTACGGTCAGGGCATGGTCATGGCGCACGGCCTCAACCCGTACAAGCACGGAGTCTCCGAAATCTCGAACTTCATGCAGAACGGTGCGGACCCCATGTGGGCGGAATCCCCGCCCCCGTACGGCCCGGTCTCCCTCAAGCTCGAAGAGTGGATTGTGCGCCTGGCGGGGGAGAACATCGACCTCTCCCTCTTCTACTTCCGCCTGCTCTCCGTGCTCGCGGTCATCGGTATTCTCTTCTACGTGGCAAAACTCGCCAAGGCACACGGCTTCAACCAGGTCCGCGCCCTCTGGCAGATCGGCCCGAACCCGCTGTTCATCGCATCGTTCATCGCCAGCGGCCACAACGACTCGCTCATGACCATGTTCATGCTCGGCGGCCTCTACTACGCCAAGCGCTACCGCGACACCCGATGGGGCGGCCCGCTCGGCGTGACATTCGTAGCCCTCGGCGTTGCCGTCAAGCCGCTCGCCCTCGTGGTGCTGCCCTTCGTGGGTCTGCTCTGGGCGGGCAAGAACGCCTCCTGGCCGCGCAAGTTCGTGTTTTGGGCTTTCTCCGGCGTGCTTCTGCTCGCCGAAATGGCGCTCATGGGCTGGGTGACCGGACTGGAATTCGGTTGGATCAAGGCGCTTTCCACGACCGGCGGCCAGTACATCTGGTACACCCCCTTCGGCCTGGTGATTGGCGCGGCATCCCTCTTCACGCAGGGGGATACCTTCGAGGTCATTCGCAAACTCATCGAGACCGTCGGCAAGGGCATCGGTATGCTCGGAGCGGTAGCAATGGCATTCGTTGGACGCGACCGCAACATCGTGCGCCACGCCGGCCTGGCCATCCTGTTCATGCTCCTGTGTAGCCCCATGATTCAGCCGTGGTACCTGCTCTGGGCTATCCCAATGCTTGCCGCGACCGGTCTGCGCTCGCACTTTCAGCTCATGTGGTACTTCATCACTACGCTGTTCTTCATGGCCTACGGCGTGAGCGACCAGCTGAACGTTTCGCCCTATCTGCGCGATTTCAACCAGGATATGGGCCGACTTATCGCAACGGTGGTCTGCCTGGGCTACATTGTGTACCTCATGGTCCTCGACCCGGCAACCCGCCGCATGGTGTACGTGAGCTTCCGCCCCACGCAGGTGCGCCGCACCGCGATTCGCCTGTGGTGGCAGCTGTTCCCCGGCGCATCGAGCCGCCGTGCACGCCGCCGCGAGGCAAAGAAGCAGGAGCGAGAGGTGCTGACCGGCTCCACGCGGAGCTAACCCCCTCGAGTGTTCCGCCCCGACGGTTCCTCTGGGCGTCCAAACGTGCGGGGAACAGCTAGGACTCGTGTACCCTAGAGGAAGGCCCCAGTAGCTCAGAGGATAGAGCAGGAGCCTTCTAATCTCTTGGTCGGGGGTTCGATTCCCTCCTGGGGCGCCGTAACGAAAACCGCCCCGCACCCTTCAACGGGGGTGCGGGGCGGTTTTCTTTATACCCTTGAGCTACCGCAAAGATGCGGGGCGCGTTACTTCTTGGTCGGGTTCGTGTCCTTGCACGAGTTGAGGGTGCGCTCCATGACCTTCTTCTCGTCGGCGGTCACCCACAGCTTGTACTTGGCCTTCACGTGCACCTGGCGAGCCACGTAGGTGCAGCGGTAGGAGGCGTTGCTCGGCAACCATTCGGAGGCATCCGCATCGGACTTCTGCTGGTTGGCCGGGCCGTCCACGGCGAGTAGGTTCTCGGGGTCGTTTGCCAGCTGGCGACGCTGCTCGGCGCTCAGGTCCTGCGCGCCGGTCTGCCATGCGTTCGATAGGGCGACCACGTGGTCAATCTGTACGGCCGCGGAGGTCTTCTTGCCGCGCTTGAACTCGATGGTCTTACCGGTGTACGGGTCTGCAAGCGTGCCGGTAATGACGGTGCACGCGTGGGTCTTGACCTTGAAACGAATATTGGTCAGGTCGCGGCGCAGAATGTCGTCGCGGGTATTGCACTTGTTGCCGTCAACGTCATCCCAGGCGGGGCCGAACTGATCACGAGAGTAGCCAGCCTTCGACGCGCGTTCCTTCACCTGCAGGGACGCCAGCTCGCTCTTCGCGGTGGCCAGATCCGGCGCGAGCGCGGTGGCGGGGTCAACTGCCTTGTACGGGTTCTTGACCTCAGCGAGGGTTTCCGTGGCAACGGTGGTTTCTTCCTCGTCGGTGGCGGAGGTCGTCGCATCCGAACCGAGCAGGCCGTCCACACCGTTCTTGCTCACATAGACCAGGCCAATAATCAGCACGATCACGGCAAACACAGCGAGCAGACCGTAAATGAGGCGCTTCTTCTGCGGGTCCATCGAATCGGGCAGCTTGGGCAGGTTGCGCTGCAGCTGCTGAAGTTCCTGCAGGGAGGACAGGTTGTTGTTCGCGGGCTTTTTGCTCACGGGTTCTCCAAGGCGGGTAGACGGGATGCGGCTGAGTGCACCGCATCATCAAGGATAGAGGGCGCGGGATAGAAATAGTTAACTTGAGGGTAAAAATAGCCGCCCCGACGCTGAGATACCTATCACGATGCCGGATGGGGCGTAGTCGTCATATTTCTGCAGGGAATGCGTTGCCCGCAGGCGATTTTTGAAAAAACGGGGTGAAAAGTTCAAAAACTCTATCCACAGGCGGTGCCCAAAACCGCAAAACGCGAGGTTATCCACAGAAGCGGTAACCACCGGGTGCAGGAGCGGGTCAGCCCTGGCAAGGTGAAGGAACCCACCCACTAGTTTCTAAGGAGAAACCATGAGCGACACCATCCTGATCCGCGGATTCACCGCCTCCGACCCGGCACTGAGCACCCTGCCCAACGGGGTGCCCGTCGTGAACTTTCGCCTCGCCAGTACCCCTCGCTGGCAGGATGCTACCGGCACCTGGAAAGAAGGCACCACCAACTGGTACACCGTGAAAGCCTACCGTCGCCTCGCCCAGAACATTGCCACATCCATTGAGAAGGGGCAGCCGCTGGTCGTGAGTGGCCGCCAGCGCATTAGCCGCTGGAACCGCGAAGACGGCACGCAGGGCACCACGGTAGAAGTGGATGCCTTCGGCATCGGTCACGACCTGAACTACGGTACGAGCACCTTCGCCCGCACCGTGGAGAAGCGCACGGTCAACGAGGGTTCCGTGCAGGGTGCGCCTCAGCAGGACGCAACGCAGCAGAGTATGCCGCACTCGGGCGCGCCGTTGCAGGAGGCGCCTCAGTACACGCAGCAGTATGCTCCGGCGCAGAACGGTGCATCCCAGGGCGGGGGAGCGCAGAGTGACGAACCCCCCTTCTAAAAGTGCTCCCCGGATGCTTGCATAAACGCGGGTGCATTGGGATAATGGAGCATTGTGTTGACATCGGGCACGCCCCTGCCGCAGGGGGGAGAGCGACCAACGATGTCAACCTTCGGGCACCAATCCTGTCCGAAGCATGAAGTTTTCTGTCCCGCAGTGGGGCAGAGCAATCTGAGTCTATTTGACCTGCGGCAGATGACTCTGGAGATCTACAACTATGCAGACTCTTGACTTCCTCGACAAGAAGTCCCTCCGTGACGACATCCCCGCATTCGGCCCCGGTGACACCCTGAACGTTCACGTTAAGATCGTTGAAGGTAAGAACCACCGTATCCAGGTCTTCAAGGGCTTCGTCGTTGGCCGCCAGGGTGCAGGCGTTCGCGAGACCTTCACCGTCCGCAAGGTTTCCTTCGGTGTTGGTGTTGAGCGTACCTTCCCGGTTCACTCTCCCTCCATCGAGAAGATCGAGCTGGTGACCCGCGGTGACGTCCGTCGTGCAAAGCTGTACTACATGCGCGACCGCCACGGTAAGGCTGCTCGTATCCGCGAGAAGCGCGAGTTCTAATCTTTATAGATACAGAATTCTGTTGCAAACCGCTCCCCAACCGCATTCCGCGGGAGAGGAGCGGTTTTTGCATATTCTGAGAACCTTGCCGCTCTCAGAAAATAAAAGCCCAAGAGCGCAAGCACTCTCGATACAATAGCTAGGTACCGTTTCACTCGAGCTAGGTATCTCTCAAACGAAAGGCTCACTCCAGCATGGCAGACGATAAGAACACTGCGAACACCAGCCCCTTCCCTGAGGGATACCAGCCTCAAAGCCGCCGCGAGCGCCGCGAAATGGAAGAATACTTCGCGCGCCTCGCCGCCGAGAAGGCAGCAGCTGAGAAGACGGCTACCGAGCAGAATGCCGCAGCGAAGAATGCCGAGCGCGAAGAATCCACCGATGAGGAGAACACCGCAGACGTGGAAACCACCAAGGACTTCTCCGAAATGACCCCCAAGGAACGCCGCAAGGCAAAGCGTGCCGAACAGGCGGAGCTGACCTACTCCCAGGCGCAGGAAGAAGGCCGCCTCGGCGAATGGCTCTGGGTGCAGGCACGTGAGGGTGGCACCGTCATCCTCTACGCGCTGGTCATCGCATTCCTGGTCAAGACCTTCCTGCTGCGCGGCTTCTACATTCCTTCCGGCTCCATGGAGCAGACCCTGCAGGTCAACGACCGCGTGTTCATTAACGTGGCGGGCTCCTACTTTAGCGAGCCCAAGCGCGGCGACGTGATCGTCTTCAAGGACTCTCAGGGTTGGATTCCCTCCACCCAGAAGTCCAGCAACCCGCTCAAGGACGGCCTGTCCTTCGTGGGTATTCTGCCGGATACCTCCTCGAACTTCCTGGTCAAGCGCGTTATCGGTACTCCCGGTGACGTGGTCGAAAGCGACGGCAACGGCAAGGTCAAGGTCAACGGTGTAGAAATCACCGAACCGTACCTGTACCCCGGCAACCCGCCCTCGGAGATGCCCTTCAAGGTGACCGTGCCCGCCGGCAAGTACTTCGTGATGGGCGACCACCGCAGCAACTCCGCCGACTCCCGCTACCACATTAGCGACGGCACCGCGTTCATCTCCAAGGATGACGTGCAGGGTAACGTGTTCGTGGTGGCCTGGCCGCTGAACCACTTCGGTCTGCTGCAGGATCAGAGCTCGGTGTTCTCCTCGATTCCTGCACCGTCCTCCACCCCGAGCGAATAAGCGAGCGTGGCAATGATGGTGAGCGCCCAGAAGAGCGCAACGAAACCCGCTCAAGCTAAGCCCGCCAAAGCAACCCCGCCAGCTGCAGACCTTGAGTACGAGCAGCAGCTCTTCGCCTCCGGCGCCCGCACAGTTGCCGGAATCGACGAGGTAGGCCGCGGCTCCATGGCGGGCCCGGTCACCGTGGGCGTCGCAATCCTCACCCCGAACGCCACCCTCGAGGTGGGCGGGCTGATCGACTCCAAGGCGCTCTCACCGGCACGCCGCGAATCCATGGTTCCCGAAATCCGCCAGTGGTGCGCCGTGGCGGTCGGGCACGTGGAACCGGCAGATATTGACCGGCTCGGCATGACCCTCTCGCTGAGGCTTGCCGCCCAGCGTGCGCTCGCCGAGCTGGCGCGCCGCGGATACCGTGCCGACGCCGCCCTGCTGGACGGTAAGCACGACTGGTTCACCCCTCCGCAGGAGGACCTGTTCAGTGCGCTGGCACCGGACCCGGCGCAGGCACACTACAACGAACTGCTCGCCCAAGCGTGGGAAGGCGCAGGCGGTGCAGATGAGCCCGCGCAGATGCCGGTGACCATGGTCATTAAGGGTGACTACAAGTGTGCCTCCATCGCCGCCGCATCGGTGGTTGCGAAGGTGGAACGTGACGAGCTGATGGTTCAGCTGGATACCCGCTACCCGGGGTACGGCTGGGCAAAGAACAAGGGCTACGGATCTGCCGCTCACCGCGAGGCGATTAGCGTGCAGGGCCCCAGCCCGCAGCATCGACTGTCATGGTCGCTTCCGGCGACCGCCGAGCAGATTGAGGCCGCTGCGGCACAGCGCGGCTAGGGCGTGTGGTATTCCTGAAAACCGCGCCTCGGAAGGCCGCGAAAGCCTAACGTGCCACCGCTGAATCAGTACTACAAAAGTCCAGGAAAGGAAGAGTAGTGAGCGCAGAAGACCTCGAAAACTACGAGACCGACGCCCAAATGGCACTCTACCGCGAATACAAAGACGTCATGTCGCTCTTTAGCTACGCGGTAGAAACCGACCGACGCTTCTACCTGGCGAACCAGGTGGACGTCACCCCGCACGTGCAGGACGGCACCCTCTACTTTGAGGTGAGCATGAGCGACGTGTGGGTGTGGGATGTATTCCGCTCCAACCGCTTTGTGAAGAAGGTGCACGCCTACTCGGTGCGTGACGTGAACGTGGAGGAGCGCCTGCCCAACCAGGAGTTCACCGTGCCGGAAATGCCGGACTTTAACGCCTAGCTCACGCCTGATTTACCGCCTTGCCGGGGGTAAGCACGGGTAGGCGCGCCGGTGCCGGGTGATTGGAATGCGGCGGGACTGAGTGATGAAAGTGCGCGCAGAACCAGGCGGCGAACCTGCGCGAATATGACGCGTCGATTCGACACCCGAGCGGTGTTTTTGAAAAATATACCCCAAAATTTCAAATAACCGACTGTGGATAACCTCTAATTCCTTCTGGGAGCCGAGGTTATCCACAGTTTTTCGTTAACCGCATTCGGGCACGCGCGCGGCGGGCACAGTAGAAGCACTACCGCTATCTACCGGGGGAGAGACCCATGACAACAGCCCGAATAACAGCCCGCGCCGCAACCCGAAGCGCACCCAACAGACCCCTGCTCCAGAGCACCCAGCCTCCGCGAACCCAGCTCCAGCGAACCCCGCCTCGCGCCCACAGCGTCGGCAGGTGGGGCGAGGAGCTGACCGCCCGCATCCTGGAAGCGAACGGCTACCGCATTCTGGAGAGGAATTGGCGACCGCCCGCCGGGCTGGAACACGAACAGATCCGCGGCGAGCTCGACCTGATCGCCATTGACCCCGAGGACGAACTGGTTTTCGTTGAGGTCAAGACCCGCAGCAGCGAAGACTTTGGGCACCCGTTCGCGTCCATTGACCGCGATAAGGCGCGTCGCACGCGCTCGCTGGCGATTCTCTGGTGCCGCCTGCGCGAGAACCTGGATTTTCCGCGCTTTCGCATTGACGCAATTGCGGTGACCGGAACCTGCGAAACCTTCACCTTCGAGCATCTGAAGGCGGTGGCGTAATGGGATTCGCACGCACCTATTCCGTGGCGCTGGTTGGCTTGCGCGGGCATATTGTTGACGTCGAGGCTGACATCTCGCAGGGCCTACCCGGCTTCGTGCTGCTGGGACTGCCCGATACCGCCCTCAACGAATCTAAAGAGCGTGTGCGCTCCGCGGCGAAGAACACCGGCATCACCCTCACTCAGCACCGGCTCACCGTGAACCTGACCCCCGCGACCCTACCCAAGCGCGGCTCGGCGTTCGACCTTGCCATTGTGGTTGCGGCGTTGCAGGCGGAGAAGAAACTGCATCCCAGCGGCGATAGCGTCTTCCTGGGCGAGCTGGGACTGGACGGAACGCTACGTCCCGTGCCGGGCATCCTGCCCGCGGTCAAAGCAGCCGTGGATGCCGGTCACCACCGCGTGATTGTGCCCGCCGAAAACGCTGAGGAGGCGGCGCTCATTCCCGGCGCGCAGGTGAGCGGTTTCCGCTGCCTGGCGGAGGTCTTTGCCGCTCTCGGCGCTGAGAGTCAGAAGCTGACCTACCCGCCCGCCCCGCAGACGGAGGCGAGCGCCCCGGCGGTGAAACCGGCTGAAATTCCCTCGGATATGAGCGATGTTGCCGGTCAGTCGCAGGGTCGTTTCGCCCTGGAAATTGCCGCCGCGGGTGGCCACCACATGCTGCTGACCGGCCCGCCCGGTTCGGGTAAAACCATGCTGGCGGAGCGCCTGCCGAGCATCCTGCCGACCCTCGACAACGATGCCGCGATGGAGGTGACCGCGATCCGTTCCCTCTGCTCGGCGGGGGAGCACCTGAGCGAGCTGGTGCGTCAGCCGCCGTTTGAGGCGCCGCATCATAGCGCCTCCGCGCCGGCGATTCTGGGCGGCGGCAGCGGCATTCCCCGCCCGGGCTGTGTGTCTAAAGCGCACCGCGGCGTGCTCTTTCTGGACGAGGCGCCGGAGTTCAAACGCACGGTGCTCGACTCGCTCCGTCAGCCCCTGGAATCGGGAACCGTGACCCTGGACCGTTCGAGCGCGTCGGCGACCTATCCGGCGCGTTTTCAGCTGATCCTGGCGGCGAACCCGTGCCCCTGCGGCATGAACGTGGGCACCGGTACGGAGTGCACGTGTGCCCCGCGTGAGCGTCGCGCCTATTTTGGGCGGCTGTCCGGCCCGCTGGTGGACCGCATTGACGTGAATGTGACGGTTCCGAAGGTGTCCTCCACGGAGCTTGCGGGCGGTCAGGTGAACGAGAGTTCGGCACAGATTCGTGAGCGCGTCATGGCGGCGCGGCAGGCTCAGCGTGAGCGCCTAGAGCCGTACGGGTTGAAGACGAATGCGGAGATGAACGGCAAGATTCTGCGCGGCCCGCTGCGTCTGGATGCGAAGCTCACCGGCGAGCTGAACGCCGCCGTGGACCGCGGAACGCTGACGGCTCGCGGCTACGACCGAGTGTTGCGTATCGCCTGGACCCTCGCCGATTTGGAGGGTGCCGCTTACCCGAGTCGGGAGCACCTGGATGTGGCGCTTTTTCTGCGGCAGCAGGGGCAGCTGACATAGCGTGCCGGTTTATAGAAGGAATCACTCACGAGAGGAGAAGAACATCATGGGTGAGAAGAAGCTCAGAAAACGAGCTGAAGAGGCCGAATTGAAAGAAAAAGGGCTGAGAGAAACAGCGCCGGAAGAGCGTGTGCCAGAAGTGAGCATGCCAAAAGAGAGCGCGACGGAAGATTTTGTTCAGGAGGAACTGCAGATTCGCCTGCCAGGCCGCACCCTGGATGCGCACGCCCTGGTGCGTGAGAGGGTGGCGCATATTCTGTCGCTGGGGCAGGAACCCTCGCCGAGCCCGTACAACGCGGCGCGGTTGCCGGGGTTCCTCGCTTCCTGCCTGAACCCGGTGTACTTAGATAACCCTGTGTACTTGGAAGAGATGAACCTGCAGGACCTGAGCCAGGAGAAACAGCCAGGAGAGCAACAACCGGGGGAGTGGCTACAGAGCGAGGTGCCACAGGGTGTGCACCCCGAGGCTTCGGTGGGCACAGCCTCCAGCAGTTCTGACCTCGCACCCCTGTTCAATCCCGCCCTCAGCGCGGAGCAGCTTGAGGCGGCGTGCCGCGAGTACATCCGCTGCTGCACCGCCCAGCTGATGCGCTACGCCGAACCCGCAGATGAGCTCGTGGTCGAATCCCTCACCACCCTGGGAGCGCCGCTGACCCTGCACTACCTGCTGACCGGGCACATCCCGGATGAGCACACCTGGGAGCACGGCGAACCGGATACGCAGCTCAGCGATTTTCTGCACTCGGTGGGTGCGCCCGCGGCGGGGGAGTCCGCCCTGTTTTCCAGTGCGAATGGCTACTACACGCCGGGTGAGCATCAGATGAGCCGCGATAAGTTCAGCAAGGGGCTCGCAACCCGCCGCCTGCGCTGGAACCGCCGCATGGAACGCACCCTGAACGCGGAGGCGCACATGGCGGCAACCTGCGGGGCGTGGCTGGTCACTCCCGCCGATCCGCTGTGGCCGCCGCAGCTGAACGATTTGGGGCCTGCTCGACCGTACGGGCTGTGGTGCCGAGGCGATTCGCGGCACCTGCTGGATGTGGCGTCTGCCCCGAGCGTGGCGCTGGTTGGTTCGCGTGACCCGAGCATCTACGGTACAGAGGCGACGACCCACCTTGCCGCCGAGCTGGCGCGCCGCGGGTACACTGTGATTTCTGGCGGTGCGATGGGTATTGATATTGCGGCGCATCGGGCGGCGCTGACCCAGCAGGGTAGTGACCTGCCGACCATCGCCTTCATGGCGGGTGGGCTGGACCGGCTGTACCCGGCGCAGAACTCGGATGCGCTGAACATGATTGTTGACCGCGGGCTCATCATGAGCGAGGTGAGCGTGGGCAACACCCCGACGCGTTGGCGTTTTCTGGAGCGTAACCGCCTGATTGCGGCGTTGGCGCGGCACACCATTGTGGTGGAGGCGCGCTGGCGTTCCGGTGCCCTGAATACGGCTCGTCACGCGATGGAGATTGGGCGTACCCTCTGGGCGGTTCCAGGGCAGATTAATTCGCCGAACTCGGTGGGCACGAACCGTCTGCTACGCGATGGACTAGCGCAAACACTCACCGAGGCTGCCGACATCCTCGAGTACGATGCCGCCGCGGGTTTCGAGCTGGGCACCGAGCACGAGAGCGAATGGGATCAGGTTGCTTCCTCCAGCGCGCTGGATGAGCTGACCGAACGACAGGGTAGGGTGTGGGACGATTTGAGCCCGCGCTCCTACCGCGGCGTGGATGAGATTGCCGCAGCTCTCGGGTTGAGCGCTCGCGACGTGATGGCTGACCTGTTCCACCTGGGTCGCTGCGGTCTGGCGGAGAGCAGTGGAACGAGCTGGAGGAAGGTCCGCCCGGCTGTCGCGGCGTAGAAGAGCCCCCGCTGAGCACCTCGCTGAAAACCCCGGCTGAACGCCTGTAGTGAACGCCCCTGCTGAACGCCCGTAGTGAACATCCCGGCAGTAGCGGGTTGCGGCGGCCGGTCATAACAAGGCAGCACGTGGAGAGCGTGGAACCTCTCTACAATTGGGGTAGGCTTGCGCGTACTGGCGCGGAGCCTACCCCCGCCGCGCTATCAGCAGATACGCCAGGGGCAGAAATACAACATCGAGAAGCATCAACGCTGCTTAAGTAAGGAACCAGAACCACGAAAGGAGGGACGCATGACCCCCGCCCGCCAACACGAAAACCGAGCAGAAAACCGGAACGAGAACCGCGAGGAGTACCGGGACGAGGCTCCCTCCACGACCCTGCCGGTGACCTACACCCGCACGCTTGCGCCGGAGCAAGTAGAGAGCTCTGCTCTACCTGATTCTGCACTGGGTGTTTCCGGCGAGGTGTTCCGCCCCGTCCTGGACCGTTTTGAGCGTTTTTTGCGCTATGAGAAGCACCGTTCCGAAGAGACGATCCGCTCGTATATCTCCGATTTGGAGGGCTTCTTCGGCTACATGGCGCGCCGCGGTGTGCGGCATCTGGACAGCATTGATGCGTCCCTGATTCGTGAGTGGTTGGGTTCGTTGCATCTGCGGCAGGCGGCTCGTTCTACGGTGGCGCGCCGCGGTTCGACCCTGCGAACGTTCTTCACCTGGGCTCAGGAAGAGGAGCTGGTGCACGCCAACCCCACCCGCGGTATGCGCACCCCCAAGCGGGAGAATCACCTGCCGCCGGTGCTGAGCCGTGAGCAGATGAACCAGCTACTGACTACCCTGCAGGAGCGTCGGGCGCAAGACCCTCGGGATGCGCGCCTGCTGCGCCTGGAAGCTGTGGTTGAGGTGCTGTACGCCTCGGGCATGCGTATTTCTGAGCTGACGGGCCTGGATTTGCAGAGCGTGGACCGGGCGAATAAGACGGTGCGCGTGCTGGGTAAGGGCAATAAGGAGCGCGTGGTGCCGCTGGGTACCCCGGCGCTTAAGGCGTTGAATCGTTGGGTGTCCTATGGTCGTCCGCAGTGGATTCCGGAGGGGTCCCAGGGCGTGACGGCGCTGTTTATCGGTCCTCGGGGTGGGCGTGCGAATGCCCGTCAGATTCGTGAGGATCTGACCCGCCTGTTGCGCACGGTGGAGAATACTCAGGCGTCGGGTGCGCACGTTTTGCGTCATTCGGCGGCGACTCACCTGGTGGATGGTGGCGCCGATATTCGTTCGGTGCAGGAGCTTTTGGGGCATTCGTCGTTGGCGACCACGCAGATTTACACGCACGTGTCGATGAAGCGTCTGGCGGAGACGTACGCGCGGGCGCATCCGCGAGCGTAGGACGTTCGTGTGTCTAGGGGTTTATGCACAGGTGCGGGGGAGTGTGCTGGACTGTGCTTTGAATAGAGCTCTGGGTAGCGCTTTGAATAGTGCGCTGAGCGCCGCCGTCTAATGTCTCTCTATTTGAACCTTGAGCGGCTGAACTGTACGAATGGGGGAAATCGTTCTAAGCTATACACTGTTCAACCACTGTCTCAGCTCCCAGTGCACCCCGAATTTCTGCACTGCGATGTTTATACAAAGCGGCTGAACAAGGTAGCATAGGTAACAGACTAACCGTGGTCTCCGTCTCTATAACGGCACCGCGTACGAGTACTAAAAACCAGAAAGGTCGCACCGCATGCGCGCACTCGTTTGCCCCGGACAGGGCTCCCAGAAGAAGGGCTTCCTGAGCCCCTGGCTCGAGATTGAAGGTGTGCGTGAGCACCTGGAACGACTCTCCGAAGCGGCAGGCATCGACCTGATTCACTACGGCACCGAAGCCGAAGAAGAAACCATCAAGGACACCGCAATCGCCCAGCCCCTCATTGTGGCTGCAGGCATCGTCACCGGTCGCCTCGCACTGCGCGAACTCGACGGTGAAGAGCTCATCTTCGCGGGCCACTCCGTCGGCGAAATCACCGCAGCAGCCCTCGCGGGCGTACTCAGCGACGAAGACGCAATGAGTTTCGTGCGCGTACGCGCCAACGGCATGGCGGAGGCGGCAGCCGCCTCCCCGACCGGCATGGCTGCAGTACTCGGCGGCGTTGAAGAAAACGTCCGCGAAGCCATCGACGCAGCAGGCCTCGTCGCAGCAAACTCCAACGGCGGCGGCCAGATCGTAGCCGCAGGCCCCATCCCCGCCATCGAGGCATTCGCCGCGAACCCGCCCGCACGCGCTCGCGTCATCCCTCTGAAGGTTGCTGGCGCATTCCACACCGAGGCAATGGCACCCGCCGTGCCCGCCCTGGAAGAGTTCGCCGCATCCCTGCAGGTCTCCGACCCGACCTCCGCACTGCTGACCAACCGCGACGGTTCCGCCGTGGCATCCGGTGAAGAGTTCGTCAAGACCCTCGTCTCCCAGGTCACCAGCCCCGTCCGCTGGGACCTGTGCATGGCAACCCTGCTCGAGCGTGAGGTCGCCGGCATTATCGAGGTCGCCCCCGCAGGCACCCTGGTCGGCCTGGCAAAGCGCGCGATGCGCGGCGTGCCCGGCACCTCCATCAACACTCCCGAGGACCTCACCTCGCTGAAGGGCTAAACGCCGGGGGAGCGCACCCCGCCCTCCCAGTACCGGAACCCTTCACACTAGACATGCACTTTAGACCTGCGAGGCACACAGTGTCTTGCGAGCATCAGCACTAAGGATTGAATACGTGACTACCCTCAAGCAGTACGAAATCAACCGCTACTCCCGCATCCTCGGTTACGGCGCAGCCCGCGGCGACGTCATCGTTCCCAACGACGACATCGTTGAGGCAATCGACTCCTCCGACGAGTGGATCAAGCAGCGCACCGGCATCGCAACCCGCCACCGCGCCAGCGAAAACCAGTCGGTAGCCGACCTCGCCATCGGTGCCGCCAAGGACGCCCTCGAAGCATCCGGCGTGGCCGGTGAGGACATTGAGGCGGTCATCATCTCGACCATCTCGCACCCCTACGCAACCCCCTCCCTGGCAACCCTGGTCGCCGACGCAATCGGCTCCAAATGCCCCGCATACGACATCTCCGCAGCGTGTGCAGGTTTCTGCTACGGCATCGCCCAGGCAGACGCCCTCGTCCGTGCGGGTACCGCAAAGCATGTGCTGGTCATCGGCGTTGAGAAGCTCTCGGACTTCATCGACAACACCGAACGCACCATCTCCTTCCTGCTCGGCGACGGCGCAGGCGCAGCAGTCGTAGGCGTCTCCGACGAACCCGGCATTGCCCCGACCGTATGGGGTTCGGACGGTTCCCGCTGGGGCACCGTCGGCATGACCCACTCCCTGCTGGACATCCGCAACCGCGACTTCGTCGCAAACCCCGTCGAAGAAGGCGAAAAGATTTGGCCCACCCTGCGTCAGGACGGCCCCTCCGTCTTCCGCTGGGCAGTATGGGAAATGGCGAAGGTCGCCAAGCAGGCACTCGAAACCGCCGGCATCACCCCCGACGAGCTCGGCGCGCTCATCCCGCACCAGGCAAACGCCCGCATCATTGACCAGATGGTCAAGACCCTCAAACTTCCCGACACGGTGGCAGTGGCACGCGACATCGTCGATGCCGGTAACACCTCCGCCGCATCGGTCCCCCTCGCCGCGCACCGCCTGCTCAAGGAGAACCCGGAACTCTCCGGCAAGCTCGCCCTGCAGATTGGTTTCGGTGCCGGCCTGGCATTCGCAGCTCAGGTAGTCGTCCTTCCCTAAGGAAAACCACCAGAGCCCGATGCTCCCCGCCCCTCACGACCGGCACAGCGCCGGTGCGCGAGAAAGAAAAGAAAGCGGGAAAGCATCCCCACAAACTCCGAGTTGACGCATGCGTACACCACGCAGACACGATAAACTCGGTAATGCACGCGTACCCCCACCCGGCGGGTGCGATGACCATCGAAAAAACAAAGGAGCCCCTGAATGGCTAACAAGGAAGAGATCCTCGCAGGTCTGGCAGAAATCGTTAACGAAGAGACCGGCGTTGAGGTTGAGGACGTTCAGCTGGACAAGTCCTTCACCGAGGACCTGGACATCGACTCCATCTCGATGATGACCATCGTCGTGAACGCTGAGGAGAAGTTCGAGGTGACCATCCCGGACGAAGAGGTCAAGAACCTCAAGACCGTTGGCGACGCAGTCGAGTTCATCGCGAACGCTGCCTAAGCTATAACCAATAACGAGGCGGCGCGGGCTCTCACCGGCCCGCGCCGCATCGCTATTCACTCAGCTTTCAATCCAACATACCCCCGGGAACACACAGGGTGCGATGACTGCACTCTCCACGGCGTGAAAACGCCCACTGTAAACCCCGGGTCCAACAGGTTTTTATCCACACACCACCGGATAAACCACCAAATCGACCACCGAAGAGAAAGTGCCACAATGTCTCGAAAAGTGCTGGTGACCGGCCTCGGCGCGACCACCCCCATTGGCGGCGACGTCCCCACCACCTGGGAAAACGCAACCAAGGGCGTATCTGGTGTATCCACCCTCGACCACCCCTGGGTCAAGGAATACGACCTGCCCGTATACATTGCAGGCCAGCTCGCCGTGCCCGCCCTCGAATCCGGCCGCCTCACCAAGGTAGAAGCAAAGCGCCTGGATCCCTCGGGCCAGCTCGCCCTCATCGCCGCACGCGAAGCATGGGAAGACGCAGGATTCTCCGGCCCCGACGCCGACTCCGCAGAAGAAGTCGACCCCGAACGCACCGGCGTAGCCTTCGGCACCGGCATCGGTGGCGTGTGGACCCTCCTCGACGCATGGGACACCCTCCGCGAAAAGGGCCCCCGCCGCGTCCTCCCCATGACCGTTCCCATGCTCATGCCCAACGGCAACGCAGCAGCCGTCTCCATGAACCTCAAGGCACGCGCCGCAGCACAGACCGTCGTCTCCGCATGCGCATCCTCCACCGAAGCCATGCAGCTCGGTGCTGAAATGATCCGCAACGGCAAGGCAGACGTCGTCATCGTCGGCGGTGCCGAAGCAGCAATCCACCCGCTTCCCATGGCAGCATTCGCCAAGATGCAGGCACTCTCCTCCCGCAACGACGAACCCGAAAAGGCATCCCGCCCCTACGACGTCGACCGCGACGGCTTCGTCATGGGTGAAGGCGCAGCAGCGCTCATCCTCGAATCCGAAGAGCACGCCAAGGCACGCGGCGCACGCGTCTACGCGGAACTGGCAGGCACCGGCGTATCCGCCGACTCCTACCACATCACCGCACCGGACCCTGCAGCACTCGGCGCAACCCGCGCACTGCGCGAAGCCCTCGAAGACGGCAACATCGACCCGAAGACCGTCGTGCACATCAACGCGCACGCCACCAGCACCCCCGCCGGTGACCTGCCCGAAGCAACCGCAATGCACGAAACCTTCGGCGAGCACACCAAGAACATCGCCGTCTCCGCAACCAAGTCCATGACCGGCCACCTGCTCGGCGGCGCGGGCGCCCTCGAGGCTGTGCTGACCGTCCTGGCTCTGCACCACCGCACCGCACCCTGCACCATCAACCTGGACAACAAGGACCCCCAGATTGACTTGGACGTGGTGACTGAGGCGCGCGAGCTGCCCGCCGGTGAGATCGTGGCACTGTCGAACTCCTTCGGTTTCGGCGGCCACAACGCAGTTGTAGCATTCCGCTCCGTAGAGGGCTAAAAACTCTTCGACAGCCTCATAGGAAGGGCACGTCGGACAATGCTTGCGGGGGAGTGCCCCCTCTGCGGCGCTGGGGCGCCTTGAGGACGGAGCCCCCGCCACGCATTCCCGACCGCGCCCTCACCGATTTTGATACGTACAGGGTCGCCTGTGATAGTTAGCTATCGCGGGCGACCCTGTTTCCGTGGGTTAGTTGTTTTGAGAAGACGACCAGAACACACGAAGCGGGGGAGTGCCCCCTCTTCAGCGCCTGGGGGGCGCTTCGAGGACGGAGCCCCCGCTTCGCGTGTCCGGTACGCCCTCACGTTAAAAACGGGTGGCGTATTCGCTCCGGCACTGCGAATACGCCACCCAAACACACCACACTCCACAAGACAATGCAGAGCGCGCGGGATCAACCATCCCGCAAGGTTCCCGTAACCCCCATCGCGCACCACGGTAGGCGACGACAGAAGAACGGGAGCTTATGACCGTTCGATACGCACAACGCCCCCTGTATAGGTGTACAAAGGCGCATGTTACGCGTTCTTCCGGAAGTTTATTCGGAAGAGCTCCCACGCCGGTTCCGTTGAGAAAAACAATTCGGTGTGGTTGCCTCCCGATGGTGAAGCACCTCAGCATCGTGTGCCGCATAAACCGCGCAGTTTAGTGCGCGCAGATGCTGCGTCGAAAACTATCCAAAGAATGCAGTCCACGGAGTAGTCTTCCAGCTTCAAATGGCAGAAGCTTAAGGGTTTGATGTGAGTGCTCGGATGGTCCGAATCATGTCGCTCTCAACGGAACCGGTTTATCGGTGATGGGAGCTCCTGTAGATAAGAATAACCTTAAATCACCCCTGGAGTAAACCTTAAACCAATAATTTAACCTTATTGTTATAATTCCTTGTCATAAAGGTATTGACGGGTGTTCAATGTGTTCTGGGTAACCCCTCAGAAGGTCCTCATAACTCTTTGGTCTGTTTGGTGCTCTCCACCGTTATGAAACCGTGATAAATCATCCCCGAAAACTTGAAGAATCGGGTTCCAAAACGGTCCCGCAAGTGACTACCGCGAGGGCTTGTTGAGAGGGTCTTGAAGGCGCGCTGAGAGTACAGTCATAAAACGTCATCTTGTCACGGAAGTTATCCCAGAGAAAACAAATTAAACCCCCTGCGTGCGCTGTGGCATAATCAGTATCAACATCGTGCTCCGGGGTCGGTGAAATTCCGAACCGGCGGTCACAGCCCGCGAACCACTCTCGCAGGCAGGCAAAAATCGTACGAATCTTCGCATCCGCACAGGATGCAAGACTCCGCTAGAGAAGCCCGCCCGCAAGAGAGGCCGAACCGGTGAAAATCCGGTGCCGACAGTACAGTCTGGATGGAAGGTAGCACGAGCAGAAAAAGGCAGGAGCGCACTCTGTCGAGCCGCCCGAGAAACCTTGGGACAGCTTGCATCGCGCACCCAACGCAGTTGTTTCAGAGAGCATCAGCTTTCTGTGTAGCAGGGGAGAGGCACCTTTCGTAGGTGCCGGTACGTTATTCCCCTCGATCGCAGTCTCTGATTTCAGCCACGGTTTTCAGCCACGGTTGGCTGAATCGCCGCTCCCGCCTCACCACGGATACCGGCCATCCCATAAATCGGGCACCCCATAAGATGCCCGCGGTAGCCGCCCTTTTCTGTTCCTCTCCCCGGAGCCGCCGCAGATGCGCACACAGCGCATCCGAAACACGGTCCAACTCAGAGAGGAAAGAAACAATGGACATCTTGCGGTGGCTCTTCGACGCACAAATTCACGTGGGGGACCAGTCCCTTCTCGTGCGCGAAGTTCTCGGAAACGCATTCGGCCTGGCATCGGCGCTCGGCGGCATGCGACGCAAAGTATGGGCGTGGCCCGTCGGCATTCTCGGCAACCTGCTGCTCCTCACCGTCTTCCTGGGCGCCCTCGTCGGCAGCCCTCACCCCGTCACCATGCTCGGCCAGGCAGGCCGCCAAATCATGTTCATTGCCGTGTCCATCTGGGGCTGGCACCGTTGGCGCGCCACCCGCGCCGCCGGTGGTGACGCCTCCGAAGGTGCCGCGGTAATCCCCAAGTGGGCTACCAACACCGAACGCGCAGGCCTGGTTGTCGCCATGGTCGCGGGCACCCTGTTGCTCACCCCCATCTTCCGCGCCCTCGGCTCCTACGAACCCGTCTGGTCCGACGCCTGGATCTTCACCGGCTCGCTGCTCGCCACCTACGGCATGGCGCGCGGCTGGGTTGAATTCTGGCTCATCTGGGTTGCCGTCGACCTGGTCGGCGTGCCGCTGCTGTGGAGCGCAGGCTACTACGCAACCTCCTTCATGTACGTGTTCTACGGATGCTTCACCCTGGTCGGCTTCTTCGTCTGGTGGCGCACCCGCAACCTGGAGGCGCAGAAGACCCAGGTGCAGACCCAGTTCCCCGACGTGACCGTTGAGGTTACCGACGTGCAGAAGGGCCGTGCATAAATGCCGCAGAACCCCTCACAGCAGGTGCTGGCGAGCGCGCACCTGCCCGTAACCGTCGCCCCGAGCGTATATTCGCCGCGCAACGATGCGGACTACTCCGCCGCGGAGTACGGTCACCTCGCCGGGTTGCCCGCCGCACGCACCCTCCAGCTGCCCGGCCCCGAGCAGGAGCTCAGCCACGCAGAGGCCATGACCCTGGCACTGCAGGCGGCACGCCAGGGTATCCGCGGCGCGAACCCCCTCGTCGGCGCCGTCATCACTGACGCGCACGGGCACCTGCTGCACGTGGGTTACCACCGAGGCGCAGGCACCCCGCACGCCGAAGCCGACGCCCTCGCCGCCGCCCGAGCCGCGGGAACCGACCTCACCGGCGCCCGCATGTACGTGAGCCTCGAGCCCTGCAACCACACCGGACGCACCGGCCCCTGCTCCCACGCCGTCGCCGAGGCGGGCATCAGCGAACTCTACTACGCCTACAGCGACGACACCGAAAACGCAGCTGGAGGCGCCGCCTACCTGCGCTCGCAGGGCGTCACCGTGCACGCCATGGAGGAGTTCGCGGACGCATCCTACCTGCTGAACGAGCGCTGGTTCATTGCCGCCGCCGAACGCCGCCCCTTCATTACCGCAAAGAGCGCGTCCACCCTGGACGGGTTCATCGCGGCTGCTGACGGCACGAGCAAGTGGATTACCGGCCCCGCCGCGCGCATTGACGGGCACCTGATTCGTCACCGCGCCGACGCCGTCATGATCGGCACCCGAACCACCCTCATGGACGACCCGACCCTGGATGCGCGCGACGCCAACGGGGAACGCTTCGAGAAGCAGCCGTTGCGCGTGGTCATGGGTAAAACCGAGATTACCGAGAACTACCGCGTGCGCGGCCTCAACCCGCCCGAAGGTGTGGAGGCAGACCCGCAGAACTTCCTGCAGATTTTCACCCACGACCCGCGTGAACTGCTCGATGAGCTGTACGCCCGCGGCGTGCGGCACCTCATGATTGAGGGCGGCCCCGGCATGATCGGCCTCTTCGCAGGTGAGGACCTCATCGACGAGATGGTCTGGTACCGCGCGCCCATGATTATGGGTCGAGGCAAGAGCGCCGTGTACCGTCTGCTCGTGGACACCCTCGCGCAGGCACCGCGCCTGCAGCTGGACGACCTGGGCATGTTCCCGGCGGTGCGCGTGCTCGGCAATGACACCGCAACGCACCTGGTGCCGGCACCTCGCGGAACGGTGCAGGAACCCGGCAAACGGCGGACCCTGCCGAAGCTGGATGCCTGCCACGCGCCCGAACCAAGACTGGATTAGCCGCGACGGGCAGTGCTGGATGGTTCGCATGCTGGCACAAAAACTCCCCGTCACGGGGAATATTCGAAAAATACGTATAGTTATACCGACGAACAAACCATCGCCGCCCGTCGCCCTCAACGACGACGCCCCGGCGGACACGGCGAGAAAAGGAAAGCACACATGTTTACCGGAATCATTGGCGCCCTCGGCACCGTAGAATCCATCACCCCCATCGAAGGTAGCGACGCAGCCTATCTGACCCTCAACGCCGGAGACATCGTCGCCGACCTCGAACACGGCGGCTCCCTCGCCGTCAACGGTGTATGCCTCACCGCTATTGACCTTGACCAGCTGCAGCCCGGCCAGTTCCGCGCCTACGCCATGGGCGAGACCCTGCGCCGCACCAACCTCGGCAACCTGAACCCCGGCGACACCGTCAACCTGGAGCGTTGCCTGCCCGCCGGTGGTCGCCTCGACGGTCACGTCGTGCAGGGCCACGTGGATGCGGTGGGCACCCTCGCATCCGTCACCGCGCACGAGGCGTGGAGCACCCTGCGTTTCAACCTGCCCGCCGAGCTGGCACCCCTGCTCGCGGAGAAGGGCTCCATCGCTGTTTCTGGCGTGTCCCTGACCGTCACCGCCGTTTCTGAGCCCGGTGTTACCCCCGCATGGTTCGAGGTCGGTCTGATTCCCGAAACCCTGAAGGCAACCAACCTCGGCGCGCTCAAGGTCGGCGACAGCGTGAACCTTGAGACCGATGCGCTCGCTAAGTACGTGCAGCGCCTGACCGCGTTTGCTGGCGTGCCGCAGACTGCTTCTGAGCAGGTTGCACCCCGCCGCGCCGACGCCGCAAGCGTTCTCGACAGCGTGCAGACCGCGGTGGACGCTATCGCCGCCGGTCGCGCCGTAGTCGTCGTTGACGATGAGGACCGCGAAAACGAAGGTGACATCATCTTCGCTGCCGAGCACGCAACCCCCGAGCTGATGGGCTTCATGATTCGCTACACCTCCGGCGTCGTGTGCGCGCCCATGAGCAACAAGCGTGCCGACGAGATGAACCTGCCGCCCATGGTCACCAACAACGAGGACCCCAAGGGCACCGCCTACACCGTCTCCTGCGATGCGGCCTCCAGCGTGAGCACCGGCATTTCCGCGGCGGACCGCGCACGCACCGTGCAGATCCTCGCGGACGCATCCTCCACCCCGGCGGATATTCCCCGCCCCGGCCACATCTTCCCGCTGCGCGCCGTTGACGGCGGCGTGGCGGAGCGCCCCGGCCACACCGAAGCCGCAGTGGAACTCTCCCTCGCGGCGGGCCTGTCCGGCGTGGGCGTTATCGCCGAGGTCGTGCACGACGACGGCTCCATGATGCGTTTCGACGCACTGCGCGCCTTCGCCACCGAGCACAACCTGCCCATGATCTCTATCGAAGACCTCATCAAGTACGTAGCTAAGGCGTAGGAGAACGCATGAGCGAAACCCCTAACACCCAAGCAACGCCAGGCACTCCCGCAGAGCTGAGCACCCCCGCGGCTGTCACCTTGGCAGAGCCGGGCACCCCCTCAGCGGACACCTTGGTCGAGTCGGTTGAGGCGCAGGTTGAAGAGCTCAGCGCCGAATCCCTGCGCATCGCCTCCCAGCTCGCTGAAGGCTACCGAGTCAGCCCCCTCGACATGGTGCCCAACCCCAGCCCGCTGCTGGTAGAAAGCACCGAAGAGGTCGCCGTACCCACCCCGCAGGGTGTGTTCGGTTTGCGCGCCTGGCGATTCGCAGACGGCGCCGAGCACCTCAGTGCCCGTGCCCTCGACCGTGACGGCACCCCCGTACCCGCCGAGGACGGGGGAGCGCCCGCGGTGCGCATCCACTCCGAATGCGCCACCGGCGATATTTTCGGTTCATTCCGATGCGATTGCGGCCCCCAGCTGGAGAACGGCCTGCGCATCATTGGCCGCACCGGCGGGTACCTCATCTACGTGCGCAACCATGAAGGACGCGGTATCGGCTTGGTCAACAAGCTCCGCGCCTACGCGCTGCAGGATGCCGGGCTCGACACCCTCGACGCGAACCTGGCGCTCGGCCTGGACGGCGACATGCGCGACTACTCGCAGGCGGCACTGATCCTGCAGGAACTCGGTGTGAACGAGCTGAGGCTCGTGACCAACAACCCCGCCAAGCAGGAGGCGCTCGAAAGCCTCGGTCTGCAGGTCGCCGAACTCATCCCGGATGAAATTCCCGCCCGAGTTGAGAACGCTCACTACCTGCAGACCAAGCGTGAGCGCATGCGCCACGTGCTCAAAAGCGCGTAGCGGCACCCCTGCAAACTAAACTTTTCACAAACCCAGAACCCCACAAGGAGAACACAATGAGCGGCGTAGGCGCAGCAGACACCACCCTCAACCCCGAAGACTACAAGGGCTTCAAGCTCGCAATCGTAGCGGCAAGCTGGCACACCCAGGTCATGGACGGCCTCATCGACGGTGCACAGCGTGCAGCACGCGATGCAGGCATCGAGCCGACCCTCGTGCGCGTTCCCGGCACCTTCGAGCTGCCCGTCGCAGCAACCCGCCTCGCTGAGAAGTTCGACGCAATCGTCGCGCTCGGCGTGGTTATCCGTGGCGGCACCCCCCACTTCGACTACGTCTGCCAGGGCGCAACCAACGGCCTGACCGACGTGTCCGTGCTGACCGGCCGCCCCATCGGCTTCGGCGTGCTCACCTGCGATAACGAGCAGCAGGCACTCGACCGTGCAGGCCTGGAAGGCTCCAACGAAGACAAGGGCTACGAGGCGACCGCGGCGGCACTGCAGACCGCAGCAACCCTCAAGCAGTTCAGCAACTAACACGGCTGAACGGTACGCGGCTCAGTTTCACGAAGAGAACGTTCTGATCTTCACCGTGGAACTGGGCCGTAGTACCGGTTAAACTGAAACAACCCGCGCACCGGGCTTACCGGGATTTATCAGGCATTATCGGGCGTCTATGGATCTGGCAAGTATGCGCCAGAGAGATACACACCGGAACATATGTCCCGGTACCCCATGTACCGGTAAAACCCCATGTACCGGTAAAACCCCATGTACCGGTAAAAACCCCGCGCAGCAGCTAAGGGACACAGCGCACCGACGCGCTCCCAAACCAACACCAAGGAGTACAGCAATGCAGGATTTGGGCACCATCACCCCCAGCCTCGAAGAATTCCGCGCCCGCGCAGCCGGCACCCGCGTCATTCCCGTACACATCAAAATCCTCGCCGACTCACTCACCCCCATCGGCATCTACCGATCCCTCGTACTCCAAAACGACCAGGGCGAACCCGTCGATGCAGCCCACGGCACCTTCCTGCTCGAATCCGCCAAAATCTCCGCAGAAGGCGAATCCGCAGCCTGGGACCGCTACTCCTTCATCGGCGCGTCCTCCCGCTCCACCCTCACCACCGTTGACGGCGCAGTCCACTGGCAGGGCCGCACCCCCGCCGGCGCACCCGTCGACGGCGACCCCGTAGAAGCCATCGCAAAGACCCTGCAGATGCTCTACACCGAACCCGACCCGACCCTGCCGCCGCTCACCTCCGGCCTGGTTGGCTACCTCGGCTGGGACGTCGTACGCCACTGGGAGCACCTGCCGTTCCCGCCCGCCGATGACGTGAACCTGCCCGAATTCGCGCTCAACATGGTCTCCGACATGGCAATTCACGACAACAAGGACGGCACCGTCCTGCTCGTCGCCAACGCCATCAACTTCAACGGCACCAGCGAAAACGTCGACGGCGCCTACGAGGATGCCATCGCGCGCCTGCACAGCATGCTCCGCCGCCTGCAGCGCGGCGCCACCGCAACCACCTCCACTCTCTCCGGCGTGGCAGACGTTGACCGTAAGGTCCGCGAAGACGTCACCCTCACCTGGAGCGAACAGGGTTTCAAGGACGCCATCGACCGCTCCAAGAAGAACATCATCGACGGCGACGTCTTCCAAATCGTGCTCTCACGCCGATTCGAAGCCGAAA
The DNA here is from genome assembly GCF_001812895.1 of Rothia sp. HMSC069C04. Taxonomy (NCBI): domain Bacteria; kingdom Bacillati; phylum Actinomycetota; class Actinomycetes; order Micrococcales; family Micrococcaceae; genus Rothia; species Rothia sp. HMSC069C04. Next base: position 254,872 of record NZ_KV810762.1, on the reverse strand, counting down.
CCAACGCCAAGGCACTCGACGTGTACCGTGTACTGCGCCAGTCCAACCCCTCGCCGTACATGTACCTCTTCAACTTCGAAGACAGCAACGGCACCCCCTTCCACATCGTCGGCTCCTCCCCGGAGGCGCTCGTCACCCTCAAGGACGGCATCGCTAGCACCCACCCCATCGCCGGTTCCCGCCCGCGCGGCGCAACCCGCGAAGAAGACCTCGCACTCGCCGAGGAACTGCTCGCCGACGAAAAGGAACGCTCCGAACACCTCATGCTCGTCGACCTGGCACGCAACGACCTCTCACGCATCGCCAAGCCCGGCACCGTGTCCGTCGACCAGTTCATGATCATTGAGCGTTTCAGCCACATCATGCACATTTCCTCCGCCGTCAGCGCCGAACTCGACCCGCAGTTCAGCGCCTACGACGTGCTGCGCGTCGCCTTCCCGGCGGGCACCCTCTCCGGTGCACCCAAGCCGCGCGCCATGCAGCTCATCGACGAATACGAACCGACCCGCCGCGGCGTCTACGGCGGCGTATGCGGCTACTTCGACTTCGCCGGCAACATGGACATGGCCATCGCCATCCGCACCGCCGTGCTCAAGGAAGGCACCGCCTACGTACAGGCAGGTGCGGGCCTCGTCATGGACTCCAACCCGGACTCCGAAACCCTCGAAACCGTCAACAAGTCCGCCGCCCCGCTGCGCGCCGTGCTGACCGCCTCCGGCCTGGCACCCCTGGACGCAGACGCAGCCGTCAACGCCACCAAATAACCCAAGGAGACACCATGAGCACCGTTCTCGACGAGATCATCGTCGGCGTCCGCGAAGACCTCGCCGCCCGCGTACAGCAGGTTCCCCTCGAGGAAATGAAGAAGCACGCCCTCGCAGCCGCACCCGCCCGCGACGCGCTCGCCTCCCTACGCGGTGAAGTACCCGGCGGCGGCAACGGCACCACCGCACGCATTATTTCTGAGGTGAAGCGCTCCTCGCCCTCCAAGGGTGCCCTCGGTGAAATCCCGGACCCCGCTGCGCTTGCCGCACGCTACGAGGCAGGTGGCGCCGCAGCAATCTCCGTGCTCACCGAGCAGCGCCGATTCAACGGCTCCCTCGCCGACCTTGACGCAGTCCGCGCCGCCGTGAACATCCCCGTGCTGCGCAAGGACTTCACCGTCGACGAGTACCAGATTTGGGAGGCACGCGCACACGGCGCCGACCTGGTTCTGCTGATTGTCGCGGCACTTGACGAGCAGACCCTGCGCGAGTTCCTTGAACTCACCGAATCGCTCGGCATGAACGCCCTCGTTGAAACCCACACCCCCGAAGAAATCGAGGTCGCCCAGCGCATCGGCGCCAAAATCGTCGGCATCAACGTTCGTAACCTCAAGACCCTCGAAGTCAACAACGAACACTACGCATCCCTCGCAGCGCACCTGCCCAACTCGGTCATTAAGGTTGCCGAATCCGGTGTCGCCAGCATTGAGGACGTGCGCGCCTACGCTGGTGCCGGTGCCGATGCTGTGCTCATCGGTGAAGCGCTGGTACGCTCCGGCGACCCCGAAGGTACCGTGCGTGAATTCTCCAAGGTGCCCGTGACCCGATAAGGGTTGCTAAGAGAAGACGACCGGACAACGCTCGCGGGGGAGTGACTTCCGTGGGCTAGTTGTTTGAGAGGTTGTACCGGTTCACGCTTGCGGGGGAGTGCCCCCTCTTCAGCGCCTGGGGGC
>NZ_KV810762.1:166818-253055 GCF_001812895.1 Rothia sp. HMSC069C04 | reverse complement strand
TTCGAGGACGGAGCCCCCGCTTCGCGTGTCCGGTCGCCCTCTAGGTCGCCTACCCCTCGGGTGGAGGATAGAAGGGGTTGGTAGGTGGGTACCTTCTCGGGGTAGCTCGCCGCAGTCTTGGGTATATGAAGCTGGTATGTGGTTCCCTTCTCTAATTAGCTCGCCTTGGGATGGTTGAAATAGGGGTTGGTCTGGGGTTTCCTTCTCGGGTCAGCTCACCTGATTCTAGGGTTATTTATCCTGTCGGATTTTTATCTACTTCCCGGATACAGACCTGATACATAGAGATAGAGCCGGTGCCTGCTTCGCAGCAGGCACCGGCTTTTTACTTATTAGAGAGCTCTTAGCGGCCCGTATAGTCCGCGTCCGCAATATCCTTCGGCCAGCGCGCCTTACGGAACGGCGCCCACGTAAACGCCGCCGCCACCAACAACAAACCACTCATAATGAACGCCGGAACAAAGCCCCACGCATCCGCAATCAAACCAGCCACCAGCGGACCCAAAATCATACCGAAATCGCTACACATCTGATACACCGCCAACACCTGACCGCCACTGCGGCGAGTACCAATCACATCAGACACCGCGGCCTGAATCGACGGGCCCATAAACGCCGCACCAATACCCAGGCACGCCGTCAACGACACAAACACCCACGCCACCGGCGCGAAACCCATAAACGTCACCGCAGAACCCGCCAACAGCAGACCCGAAAACGCCATCACACGGCGACCAAAACGATCCGAAAAACGACCCGAGAACGTCTGAGTCAACGCATTACCCAACGAGTTCGTCGCCATCGCCAAAGAAGCCAACAGAGTACCCGCCACCGAATTCGACATATCGCCGCCAGTCGCCAAATACGCCGCCGCCAACGGAATAATCGACGACTGCACACCAAACACCGACCAGCCAATCGCCCAGTTCGAAACCAGCGCAGAACGGTAATTCGAGAACTTCAACGCGTCACGAACCGTCATCGCAGGCAGATCGCTCTTACCCGCAGCGCCGCCGGATGCAGCAGGCTTAGCTGCCTTGCCGGATGCGCCAGCCTGAGTGTCAGCAGGGGAAGGAGCCGCCGACGGCAACACCCCGGTGCCCTTACCCTCAGCCAGTGCCGCCGCCTCCATAATCGCGTCACGCTCCGCCTCCAGCGCTGCCTGCGACGGCATCAAAAACCACACAATCAGGCCCGCCGCCAGCAACGAAAAACCATACACAATGAACGGCGCACGCATACCAAACGGTGCCAGAGCGCTCGCAATCACCGGGCCCAGCAGGTTACCCAGCAGGAACGCCGTCGCATAATAGCCCGAAATACGGCCACGCATATGCGCCGGGGACAGGCGCACCAGCAGACCCATCGCAGAGACCGTGAACATGACCGAGCCGATACCCGCCACCGCACGCGAACCCAGCAACACCCAATAATCCCAGGCAAACGCAATCATAAACGACGTCACCGACACAATCAGCATGCCAATTGTGTACACCGGACGCTCACCCCAACGGGTAATCATCTGACCCGCCGACGGCGCAAAAATCAGGCGCGTAATCGCCAACGCAGAAACCACCATCGTCGCCATAGTGACCGTGGCATTAAAATTCTGCGCATAGTTCGGCAGCACCGGCGCCACCAAACCAAAACCCACCGCAATCATGAACGAGGCAGCAATCAGAACCTTCAAACCGGTCGGCACACGGTTCGGGTCAATCGTGTGCGGGTCAAAAACAGGCGGTGTTTTGGCAGGGTTCCTCATGTTCATCCTCGAAATCGTGCGGTGCCGTGCGGCAGCCGCGGGCCCCACCCGCAACTGTCAACCATGTGTTCGGCTAAAAAACTTAACAGTGTCCAGTCTACTCCGCCGACAGCCGGGCATGTGCGTAACCTCGACCAGCCAAACCGCCCAAACCGGTAAGCTAGTAGTGTGAATGAAACGATGATGATGATTTGCGCGATCGTGCTGGGTGTACTGGTTATTGCCGGTGTACTTTTCGCGGTTCTGCGCCGACCCAAGAAGACCGCGGACCTGCAGTCTTTGCGTCAGGAGGCGGCAGAAGCCTCCGGCGGATCGGCGGAAGAACCCAAAAGCTCGGCACCTCGCGCTATTGAACTTGATATGCCCGACCCGTCCGCGGGTCGCCTGGTGCGCCTGCGCGCCCGCCTGGCACGCTCCAACAACATGCTCGGCAAGGGCTTGCTGGCTCTGCTTTCTCGCGACCGCATCGACCAGGACGTCTGGGATGAGGTTGAGGAGACCCTGCTGCTCGCCGACCTCGGCTCCGAGCCGACCACCCGCCTGGTGGAGGCGCTGCAGCAGCGTGTGCGTGTTGAGGGTACGAGCAACCCCGCCGCCGTGAAGAAGATGCTCCGCGAAGAGCTCGTGAAGATTGTTCGCCCCGACATGGACCGCGAACTGAAGACCGCCGGCAGCGACGGCAACCCCGGCGTGGTGCTGGTCGTTGGCGTGAACGGCGTTGGTAAGACCACCACGGTCGGTAAGATTGCCCGCGTGATGGTCGCTGACGGTCAGACCCTGCTCCTGGGTGCCGCGGATACGTTCCGTGCGGCCGCCTCCGAGCAGCTGACCACCTGGGGTGACCGCGTGGGCGTGAAGACCGTGCGTTCCGAGAAGGAAGGTGCCGACCCGGCATCCGTCGCGTTTGATGCTGTGAAGGCTGGCAAGGAGCAGGGCGTTGACACCGTGCTCGTGGACACCGCGGGCCGCCTGCAGAACAAGTCCGGCCTGATGGATCAGCTCGGCAAGATTAAGCGCGTGATTGAGAAGGAAGCGCCGGTCACCGAGGTTCTGCTCGTGATTGACGCGACGACCGGCCAGAACGGTATGGTTCAGGCGAAGGTCTTCGGCGATATCGTGGACGTCACCGGTATCGTGCTGACCAAGCTTGACGGCACGGCAAAGGGCGGCATCGTGGTCGCTATTCAGGAGGAGCTCGGCGTTCCCGTCAAGCTCATCGGCCTGGGTGAAGGCCCGGACGACCTGGCGCCGTTCGACCCGGAAGCATTCGTGGACGCGCTGCTGGACTAACATCCTCATATTCCGCCGAGAAGCCACATGTGTTTCGAGAAGCCACCAAAGACGTGGCTTTTCGAAACACATGTGGCTTTTCGCTTATCTGAAAGGAAAGAACATAGCCTGATTTACCCCGGGGTAAATTGCGAACAAGGGGTCGGCCCCCACATCAGGAATAGTCTGAAGGGGACATATTGGATGGGTGGTCACTGCATTACAAGGCCACCCAGAAGAAAGGCATGATATGAACTTGTCACAATGGTTGAACTCAGCAACGTTGGTCCTGCTGTTGGTGAGCGTAATTATCTTCTTCGTGAGGGCTGCAATATCAGCCGTGGGTGGTGTAACCACATCGATTCGTTATTTGCGAGCCACGACGAAGGGCGAGGAGTACACGCGAGAATCGGACGACGAAGACCGTATCTTAAGTTCCTCCATTTTGGGCGGTCCGGATATTATCATCAACCTCGTGATGGGCGGATTTGTGGCCGCGGCGATGTGGGTGGTCATGCTACAGCAAAGCTCTTCGGTAGAGGCTTTGGTGTGGGTTGCTGACATTTCGGTATTCGCGGTACTACTGCTGGGTTTGACTGCAATGGTGCGTTGTTCCAAGCGTGCACGGGCTAAGGGTAAGAAGATGAAGCCCAACGCCTTACTTGGTCTGATGTATGTGACTTCGTCCGGTACGGCTCTCAGCTCTACGCTGTCGAATGGCCTGCAGATGAGCGAACATTGGTCGATGGTCAATCTGATTCAGGCGGGTCTTTCTGCAGGTCCGACTGACGTGGACTTTGTAAATGGTGTTATGGGTGGATACGGTGTTCCGGGGTTGGTAGCTCTGGCTGCGTATACCGTGCTGTTCTTTGTGTGGGGAATGCTTGTTCCGGAAGTTCTGTTGCACTCTGTTTTCCTTGCCGCTAGCGCGCTGGGAGGTCGTGCTGTGATTGTTGGATCGAAGTTGGAAAGTGCGCAGCGTCTTTTCACGGTGAGTATAGCTCTCTACCTGGCGATGTTCCTGGTATCGAGTGGTTTGTTGGCTAGATAGCCGCCTCTTTACTCGCTGAGAAGCCACATGTGTTTCGAAAAGCCACATTTTTAGTGGCTTCTCGAAACACATGTGGCTTTTCGCGGTTAAGTTTGGGGCCCTCCAGCAGCACGCAGCACCTGCAGGGCCCGCCTCGGACGGTAGATAGCATCCTTAGCAGAAACACGGATGACAGCATACCCCGCGTGGAGTAGCCGATCCTGTCTATTCTTCTCCCGAACCAGGTCCTCTTTGGCGTTGTATTTGACGTTGCCGTCTACCTCCAGAATGACGGGCCTGCCGTGGAGGTTAATGGCGTGTAGCAGAAAGTCCACTCGATAGGCATGACCTTCGCAGATGATGGTTTCTTGCTGCTTGTATCGGATTCCCTGGTCATCGAGAAGTAACCGCATGCAGGTTTCAGCAACGGATTCTGAGTGTGGGCTGAGCTCATGTCCGACGAGGCGGGCGGTTCGGCACCCGCGGCCAGATGCAGATGAGAGCTCCTTCTTGAGCTTCTCGTAGGTGAGCATCTCCGGTTCCTGAGCGAAGCGTTGAAGGGCGCTTTCGGCCAGAACGAGCCCGGCGCGAAAGGGAAGCGTTTTCACGCAGGTGATGATAGCTGTTAGTGGTGTGACGGTGGGGATCCCTTCGGGCGTGTACACGATGGGGCTGTCCGCGGTGAGGGTGTCTTGGATGCGCTGGATGTTTTCTCGGCGGCCGCCTCCGGTCCCTCGTACTTGAACGTGACGTGGTGGGCTGAGGGAGGAGATGCCCCAGGCGATGGCTGCGCTTTGAGCGGCAAGGATGTTGGCGGGGTATTCGTTGAGGTGGGCGAGGATGCACACGTAGTGCTGGTCGTTGGGGTGTAGGTTGTTCCAGGTTTGGGTGGGGAGAAGGTGCCCTTTTGAGATGCGGGTGAGTTCGCCGCGGTTGAGGGCGTGGCTCAGGGTGATTCGCGTGTGGGTGGCTGAGGTGATGAGTTCGGTGCGGGTGCGTATCATCATTGATAGTTCTTCTCTGGTAAACATGCTTTAATTGCATCAAATGAGAGTATTTATGTTCAAGTGTTACGTTTAGTTATTACGCCGAAAAGCCACATGTGTTTCGAAAAGCCACCAAAAACGTGGCTTTTCGAAACACATGTGGCTTCTCGACGAGAGGGGTGTGGATAAGTTGAGCGAATACGGCCCGGTACTTTACCTACCGGATGCTACCTGTTGAACTGCGAAACAATCAGCTCGGCAAGTGCAGGCTGGCATACTACCAGGCTCACAATAGCCAGGAAGAAGCTCATGCTTGCCTCCTGAATGGAGAGGTTGGTGACGGTGCCACGGCGGACTGCAATTACTACGTTAATCGAGTATTTGAAGCACTGAATCAAAGTCCCCAGCATGAAGAGGGCAGCAAGCAGGTTGAGCATAATCAGGGTGAACCCTGCAGTACCGTATGACGCAGTAACTGCCTGAATGAAACGCGCAACCATACTGCCCTGAGGGTGAGACTCGTAGTGTCCGCTGACGGTGGTGTAGATGGTCGCCATGTTGTACTTACCTGCCCCGAGGAGAGCGAGCCAGGTGCCGCCAACAATCGCCAGCAGGGATGCAGGGTAGAGCACATTCAGAATGGCAGATTCAGGTGAGTTGATGCTCTTAGGGCTGAGAAGCTTTACCTGCCAACCGATGAGTACGAGACAGGTAACCCAGCAGGCTGCGAGGATCCAGCTGATAGTGGGCCAGCTGATGAGGAACGCACCCGCGATAAGGAGACTGCCAACAACAGCAAGTGCGATGCTGTCGAAGGCATCGTCATTACTTGCCTGCGTTCCCTTGGAGGAGGCGTGGTTGTGCGTGTGCTGGCTGTTGTCGATGGCGGTGCGGTTACCGTCGCCGCTAATGGCTGCGGAGCCGTTGCCTACATGCTGGTGGGTGTTGTGCACGTGGTTGCCATTGCCGTTGATGGTGCCGACGCTGAGCTTCTGAGTGGTATTTCCCGCTCCGGGGGTGGCGGCTGCCCTCTTGGCGTCATTGTACTTTAAGCGTGCTGCGCGGAAGTTCAAGATATTAGTGGCGAATTGCATGATAGCAGCGGGGAGCGCAAAGATAACGGTGAGCAGAGGGAAACAAATCAATATAACCTTGCTGATAAAGTCCATGAGTTTTTCTCCTATCTGGAGGGGCTGCCCCGGCCCGTTTGGGCCTGCACCGGGGCAGGTGGTGCGGTGTCGTGCAGTGACCTTGTACCTCCACAATAGGGGGAGGGTTTAGGGTAGCTGAGATTTTTTGATTTACCCCGGGGTAAGCGAAAAATTATCGGACTGGGTGCGGGGGAAAGGGAGTATATTCTTTGAATTCCTGCGGGAGGGCGCTTTATAGCAGTCTCCAGAAGCCACATGTGTTTCGAAAAGCCACCAAACATGTTGCTTTTCGAAACACATGTGGCTTCTCGGCGGAGAAAGAGAGGGGGGGAGACGACCAACCCGGCAATCGAACTTCCGGCCAGCAGGGATAATAGATAATTAGACACTTACATTGAGGACATCTGGGGTCCACCCCCGGTGACGTTGAAAGGCACAATAATGGCGAAAGCGCCTGTATCTCAGGGGTCGGGTGCCCCTACTACTCCGGCTGAGTTGGCGGAGATGCTGTGGAAGTCCGCGGACATTCTGCGCGGTTCGATGGAGCCTGGTGGTTACCGCGACTTCATGCTGGGCCTGATCTTCTTGAAGTACATTGGTGACACCTTCGATAAGGCCCGTGAGGATGTTTACCGCATGCTGACTGTGGAGGATGGTCTGAGTGGCGAGGACCTGGCGGAGGAGTTGGAGTACCCGCCTTACTACCATGCTCGTCATGCGTTCTATGTGCCGGTCGGCGCCCGCTGGTCTGACCTGGTGCAGCAGGCAAAGGGTGACCGTGTGGGTGAGTTGGTTGATGAAGCTATGGACGAGATTATGGCTCAGAACCCTCCGCTGCGTGGTGCGCTGGAGCCCATGTATGCGAGTGAGAAGGTGGAACAGCGCACCTTGGCGCAGGTGATTGACTTGCTGTCGAACGCAAATTTTGCGGCGGTGCGTGACGGTGAGCATTCTTCATCGAAGGATGTTCTGGGCTTCGTGTATGAGTATTTCTTGGGTAAGTTTGCTCGTGCTCAGGGTCAGAAGGGCGGCGAGTTCTACACCCCGACGACCGTGGTGAATACTCTGGTGGGTATGATTCAGCCGACGAGTGGCCGCGTGTATGATCCGTGCTGTGGTTCGGGTGGCATGTTTGTGCAGTCGAATAATTTTGTGCACCGTGCCGGCGGCGCGTTTGATGACCGCAGCAAGGGTGACCAGCGTGTGCTCGCTTATGGTCAGGAGCGTAACCAGGCGACCTGGCGTTTGGCGCGCCTGAATCTGGCGATTCACGGTATTGATGGTTCGGTGGGTGACCGCTGGCGGGATACGTTCGTTGAGGATTCGCACCCGGGTGAGCGTTTTGATTATGTGTTGACGAACCCGCCGTTCAACATTAAGGAGTGGCATCGGGTTGAGGATGACCCGCGCTGGGTGTTTGGCGTTCCCCCGAAGAATAACGCGAATTTTGCGTGGATGCAGCATGTGTGGTCGAAGCTGGATGTTAAGGGTTCGGCTGCTGTGGTGATGGCGAATGGCTCGTTGACTGCTGATACGGGTGGTCAGGGCGGTATTCGTCGCGCCATGGTTGAGGGCGATGCGGTGGCTGCTGTGTTGGTGTTGCCGCCGAATATGTTTACGACGACGAGCTCCCCGGCGTGTGTGTGGTTGTTGTCGAAGGATAAGTCTGCCGGTGTGAATGGTTCTGTGGACCGTTCGGGCCAGATCTTGTTTATGGATGCCCGTTCGATGGGCCATATGGTGTCTCGTACTGAGCGTGTGTTCTCTGAGGAGGATATCGCGAAGATTGCGAATACGTGGTGTGCGTGGCGCGGTATGCCGTCGATGTATCATGCGGATGGTTCGCTGGTGAAGGCTGGCGAGGAGCCGACTGCTGGCGTGTATGAGGATGAGGCTGGGTTCTGCTTCTCGGCGTCGCTTGAGGATGTGCGGGAGCAGGATTTTGTGCTGACTCCGGGCCGCTACGTGGGTAGCGCTGTGTCTGAGGGTGAGAGCGCCCAGGAGCTGGATGCGCGTATTGCCGGTTTGCGTGAGCAGCTGCTGGATCAGTTCGCTGAGTCGGAGCGTTTGGGCGCGGTCGTGCGTGAGCAGCTGGCCTCGCTGGACCTTGAGGGCGGTGAGCTGTAGTGGCTGTACTGTCGGATGCTCAGCGTGATGCGGGGTGGACTATCGCTAAGCTGGGGGATATAACGACAAAGATTGGATCTGGTTCTACTCCAAGAGGCGGTAAATCATCGTATGTTGATGAAGGCCCCATGGTTATTCGTTCGCAGAATGTTCTTGATAATGAACTGGACCTGTCTGACGTTGCGCATGTGCCGGAAGAATTGACAGCAAAGCTAAAGAGCGTTCTCGTTCAAAAGGGAGATACTCTTTTGAATATCACTGGTAGTGGCAATACTACTATCGGTCGTTCGGCTTTAGTTAATGAAGATTTGGGGGAGGCATACGTTAATCAGCATGTATGCATTATTCGCCCTAACAAATCCCTGGTGAATGAAATATTTCTGCAAAAATCAATTTTTGCATTTAAGGATGAGCTTCTGGGGCTTAGTTATGGTTCGACTCGTGATGCCTTGACTAAGGGAATTATTGAGAGTTTTGAGATTCCGCTTCCCCCTTTGAAGGAGCAGGAGCGGATTGCCGGGATTTTGGGCTCGCTCGACGACAAAATCGAAGCAAACACCCGCCTCATCCAGACACTAGATTCCTTGGGGGAGGCAGCAACCCGTAAGTATCTAAAGTCAGTTCAAAAAACTCAGAAACTTAATGACATTGCTCATATAGTTATGGGTCAATCTCCGAAGGGAGAGACTCTAAACACTGAGGGTTCTGGAGTTCTCTTTTTCCAAGGTAAAAAAGATTTTGGATTCAGGTACCCCACACCGCGCACATATACAACTGCTGCAACTCGAATGGCAGAACCGCTGGATATTCTGTTCAGTGTTCGTGCTCCGATTGGTGCTCTTAATCGTTCGGTTGAAGCATGTTGTGTTGGGCGAGGTCTGGCAGCTATTCGCTCATCGTGTGGCCAGGAAAATACTCTTTTCTACACTCTGAAAACTAATCCTAATCTCTGGGAGAAATTCGAGGGTGAAGGAACAATTTTTAGTGCCATTAATAAAAAGGGTCTCTCCGAGCTGGATATACCGTTCAGTGAGACTGCTATTTCTAACGGCGTAGAAGATTTTCTAACAAGTGTTGAACAAGAGATTTTCTCTCTTGAACAAGAGAACCTTCAGCTTGCTGAAACCCGTGACGCTCTCATTAAGCGCCTCATTGGCTAGACGCTAGGGGAGCGTCGCATCCGCCCTGCCCGGTTGGTTCACACCGACCGGGCAGGGCGTGCCATCCCGCTACCACGCAATCACCTACTTCACGACCGCCTCAGCAAAGGAGCTACCATGGCAACCACCAACCGCCCCGTCTACCGGCCCAACAACTCCACCTACAGCGCCCTAGCTGAACTCGTCGCACCCTACAGCCTCTCACGCATCCAGCTCACCGAAGCCGTCGGTATCGCCACCAAACCCACCGTCAACACCTGGGTCAAACAGTGCTGCCCCAACCTCCCGCAGGGCGCCCCCGTGCCCCTCGCGCCCATCCTGCGCTACCTGCACGAGACGCACCTTCCCGACCCCAAAAAGTGGCCCGGCAGCTACCCCTACGACCGGTACATCCTCGAAAACATCACCGCGCGCATGCTTGCCCGCGTCGTAGCCGCCACTTTCAGCACCGATCACCCGTACAGCAGCAACTACCGCGAACTCCTCGCACTCATCGCAACCCTCGTGCTCCTCGCACGCTCCTGGGAAGGGTCCGAAGAAACCTTCCTCACCCTGCTCAACCCCGAGCCCACCGCAGACACCGAAGAAGAACTGCAGCAGTCCATCGAATCTGCATCCGAAGCCCTGCGCCCCATCCTCACCGAACTGCTCGTACCCGCACTCCGCGCCGCCCGAGGCACCTTCACCGCGAACGAAGCGCAGCTCCTCACCAGCTACGCGCTCGCCGCCGGATACTACGCAGGCGCCCACCCGCACGAAACCCTCAACAGCATCCACACATCACTCGCCGCCGCAGACCGCACCAACGCCCTGCCCGACGCCGAGCTCATCCGCTACGTAGCCGACTTCCTCAACGCCGGCTCCTACACCACCCACCACGACCTCGCCTTCGGCGGTAGCGAACCCGACCGGCGTAACCTCATCCTGCACGGAGTATACGGTAGCTACGAAACTGCCGCGCACCTCGTCGCCTACCTGCCCCAGGCCCACCAGGCAGTCGCCTTCAGCGCCACCGGTGGTAACGGTACCGGCGCCCTGACGGATGAACGCCGACCCGACTTTATCCTCTACCTCTGCTACCTGCTTCTTACCGACGAGGACTCCGCCGAACAGCAAGCCGCAGACCTCTACCACGCCGAACGCTGGGCCGAACAACAGAGCCGCGCCACCGGCGGGAAAACCACCAGCAGCACGGTGCAGGAAAAGGCCCCCAACCCCGCAGCAACCCTGCCTGAGGCGGCTGCCAACCACCTCATCATCCTGCCGCTCGACACCCCCTCGGGCACCCCTGACAACCTCGCCGAACAGCAAGAGGAAGCCTGGGCCGCCCTCGAGAACCTCGCCTACACCGTTGACGAAGGCATCGGTACGGACGGGGCCATTACCTACCCGGTGCGCGCCGGCGAATATCTTGCCGTCCTCGCACCCCTGGACGTACTCGCAGGCTTCGGTCGCCACCTCAAAGCCGCACACCGCGGCGAAGAAACCCGCCAAGACAAGCTCGTCGACGACTTCCTCACCGCCATCACCGTGCAGCCCGGCAACCACGGCATGCGCCTACGCGCCGTCATCGACCTCGGCCCCGAACACCTCAAAGTCAACACCAAAACCCGCCTCGGCCTGGGCCTCTTCAGCATCTTCGCGCCCGGCAGCAAGCCCCAGGGATCCGTCTACCTAGGCTCCCTCGACGACGAGAAACTCTACACCCTCGCCGAACCCTCCAATACGCCGGTGCTGACTCCAGTCGCCGAACTCGTCGCAAATACCGCCCGCGGCTACCTCGAACGCGGCGAAATCGGCTCCGAAGACATCATTCGCGGCGTCATCGTAGCCTCCGACGCGCTCAAAAACGCCTCCTTCGACGAGCTGCACATCAACCCGGTCTCCAACAACACCCCCGAAGAAAGCCTCAGCCTACTCACCAGCCTCACCCGAGACCTACCCGCCCTCCTCGAAACTCTCCCCACTAGCCTGCCCGTAAGCGTGCCGCACCTTCGCACCCCCGAAGACGAACGGTCCATTCCGCACGGCGAAGAATACGACATCACCATCAACCAGCTCATCAAAACCGAGAAAGTACTCACCAAAATCACCGGCCGCCAGGTCGACGGTGCACGCTACGGCGACGTTGAAAACAACAGGAAGCGCATCCGTGTTCTCGACGCGCACGCCCTTGGCCACTACGCACGCTACGGTGTGCTGCCTGCTGAGAGCCACTACCTGCGTGCCCTCGACCTGACCGAAGGCACCCAGCTCACTCGGGCCAACGACATTGTCATCTACCCCGCCTACGACCAGGCCTACGGCGGACCCGCCGTCTACCTGAGCGAACACGGGGGAGAGGTCATCGGCCAGGGCATGACCGTGCTCCGATTCCGCCACTACACCCCCGACCGCTCCAACCTGCAGGTCACCAGCGAATACGTTCAGCGGGCCCAGCTACTCGCGCACCTTCTGCGAGCGCTCCTCAACGGCCTAGCCGAAGGAACCGCCCTCCGGATCAGTACCCACCTGGCACCCGAAAAGCGTAAGACCAGCACGGATATTAGGGGCTGGGAGAAGCAGCCGCTGCCCCATATTGACGGTCTGGCGTGGAACAACAATGACCTCGAATGGTTCAGTGAAAAGCCTGAGACTGACAGTGCTGAAGCCGGAAACTCCGAGGCTGAGGGTGACGCACCCGAAAACGCGGACGCATACGTCACCCACCCCGTTGCACGCTACCTCACTCAGGAACTCAACGCCTTCGACGAGGTGGAAGCCGCCCTGGCTGAAGCCTTGCAGCATGTGCGTGCCGTCCGTGGACGTTACGAACGGGACCTCATGGCTAATCGCCTAGACCTTCGCTCCACCTGGGAGGCCGATGCTGAGCGGAAACGCCTTGAGGCAGAAGAAGCTGCGCGAATCCGACAAGCCCTGAAAGCTCTGGCGGCTGAAATGGCCACTTCAGAAGAATCCACTCCAGGAGAATCCGACGAGGAACAGCCCCACTAACTGCCCGGATACTCCCCTCAACAGTGCGCCCCGGGGTAATCAACCCAGCACCTCAGCGCGTTCGCTTACCCCGGGGTAAAACACAATAACGACATTCCCCCTCGTCATCAGGCATTCTAGAGATATACAACGCCGCACAGCTCACCACAGAAAATGAGCAACCGGCACACAGGCAAAGTATTCACACAACATGCAAGGTGCAAGACACCAGCAACGAAAGGAGCCACCGTGGCTGAAAAGAACTGGGAACTGAGCGTCCTCTCTGAACTCGCAGATAAGGGCTGGGAGCTAACCAACGGATCCGGTATTCAGGCAGACACCACCTACGAAGAGCGCGTACGGGCAACCCGCGTTCCGGACTCGATTCTGCCCAACTACAAGGCGTTCCGTCACGGCCGTGAATCCCGTGAATCCCTCATCATCCCCGGCGAGGTCAAGGAAGCCCTGCGCCGCCTCAACCCGGACGCCACCGAAGACCACGTGCAGAAGGCCTACACCACCCTGACTCGCCGCCGCAGCGCCAACATTATGGCTGAGAACAAAGAAGCTCTCGGCTACATGAGCGCCGGCATCCCCGTGGAAATGAAGGCACCCGACGGCACCCTGCGCACCCGCAACCTGCAGGTCATATCCGCAGACCCCGCCCAGAACACCTACCTGGCGGCGCAGCAGGTCACCGTCTTCTCCAGCGGACGCACCTACCGCCTGGACGTGGTGCTCTACTGCAACGGCCTGCCCGTAGGCATCATCGAGCTCAAAGATCAGGACAAGAAGCTCACCGAAGCCTACAACCAGATGAACACCTACCAGCGTGAAATCCCGCAGGCATTCATCTACAACATCGTCACCATCATGGGGCAGGCCGACCACGCACGCTACGGCACCATCGGCACCCCGCTCTCGCACACCGCCCAGTGGAACTACAACGCCGAAGGTGCAGAAACCCCCAACGGTACCTACCACGACGATAACGGCCAGCACAGCACCCCGCTCAACCGCATCATCCAGGCCTTCGGAACCCCCGAAATTCTGCTCGACATGATGCGCCACTTCACCCTCTTCGTAGGCACCGGCAGCGAAGAAGGCAGCAAGTCCTACGTCAAGATCCTCGCCAAGGCACACCAGTACTACGCCGTCCGCGAGGCACTCGACCGCGCCGTGAAGACCCACACCGGCAGGGGACAGGTAGGCGTCGTCTGGCACACCCAGGGCTCCGGCAAGTCCTACTCCATGCTGTTCTTCGCCCGCGCCGCCATGCGTGAAAAGGCGCTGCACAACCCCACCATCGTCGTGGTCACCGACCGCACCGACCTGGACAGCCAGCTCTACACGACCTTCCTGAACGCCAAGGACATGCTCCCCGAGGAACCCGTCCAGTTCGATTCGCGCCGTGAACTGAAGAACCGCCTGAACGACATCCAGTCCGGAGGTATCTTCTTCACAACCTTGCAGAAGTTCGGCATGGAAGACCCCGACGAGAAGTTCCCGCAGCTCTCCGACCGCTCGAACATCATCGTCATGGTGGACGAGGCACACCGCTCCCACTACGACACCCTGGAAGGATACGCACACAACCTCAACACCGCCCTGCCCAACGCCAAGTACATCGCGTTCACCGGCACCCCCATCGACAACAAGACCGGTAACACCACCGCAGTCTTCGGCGACTACATTCACACCTACGGCTTCGACCGCGCCATTGAAGAAGGCGCAACTGTCCCGCTGCTCTACCAGCCGCGCCACATTAAGATGGCAACCACTGAAGGCAGCGAAGAAATCGGCCAGTCCATTGAGGAGCTGACTGATGCGCTGGAACTCGAAATGGCCAATAAGACCAAGCTTGAGCAGACCCAGATTATGAAGCTGCTGGCCTCTGACGAGCGTCTGGACGAGGTCGCGAAGAACATTGTCGAGCACTGGGAAGAACGCCGCGAGCTCATGCGTGAAGAAATGAGCGGCGGCATCGGCAAGGCCATGGTGGTTACCTCCGGTCGTGAGCACGCCGTGCGACTCTTCCACAAAATCATCGAGAAGCGTCCCGACTGGGCCCCCGAAGGCCCCGAAGACATCAACGGTGGCCGCGTGCAGGTGCTGATTTCCGGTACCACGAGCGACACGGAGGAGCTCGCACCCTTCCGCCGCAACAAGGCCGATTCCCGTGCGGTTGAGCGTCGCATCAAGGATCCCGAAAACCAGTTGGAAATCATTGTGGTGGCCGATCGTCTGCTCACCGGCTTTGACGCCCCCGTACTGCACACCATGTACATGGACCGTCTGCAGAAGGAACACAACCTGATGCAGACCATCGCCCGCATCAACCGCACCTACAAGGAAAAGCAGTCCGGTCTGATTGTTGGCTTCCTGCCCTTGCACACCAACCTGCGCAAGGCCCTGAAGCAGTACGCCACCGGTGGTGAAGAGGTCAACTTCAACCCCGTAACCCGCGGCGAGAAGCTGCTGGAAGACTTCAAGACCTCCTACGCGCAGCTCACCGAATACCTGGGCATCGACTGGTACGCCATGGCTGAAAGCCGCGGAAATGGCGTAGACCCGCGGGAATACGAACGCATGCTGACCCTGGTACAGAGCAAGATCCTGGGTTACGAGCAGGACGCGGAACGCGCACCTCATGGTGATGCACCGCAGGTCTCTAAGCTCCTGAGCCACATCATCGACCTGTACCGACAGCTCATTCCCCTCAAGGACAAGGAGGAAGTATCTAAGGCCCTGACCCCGGCCATGATTGCGCGACTCGAATTCCTGCGTGAAGTACACAAGGGCGTGAAGAACCGCCGCCTGACCAACCGAGCCTTCGAACAGACCATCAGCGCTGAAGAAATCAAGAAGCAGATGGAACGCCTGTTCAACGAGGCCGTGGAGACCGGTGGCACCAACATCATCACGGTGAATGCCAACGGTGAGAGCGCTATCGACCTGCGTCAGCTGACCGATTCGGCAATCGAGCAGCTGTCCGGCACGGATGCGGCCGCTCTGGTAGCTCAGAACGCCGCCGACCTGGTGACCATGCAGATTCAGAACTCCCTGGAAGGCCAGCAGGCACGAGTCGTCTACTTCATGAAGCGTCTGGAAGAGCTGCTCAAGCGCTACAACGCCTTTGAGAATAAGAGCAGCAAGGAGCTTGAAGAGCTACTGCTCGCTGTTCGCTCGCTGGCTACCGAGGCTGAGAATGACGCCGAACGTGGCCGCCGCCTGGGCCTGTCTGCTCGCGAGGTGCGAGTCTACGACGAGCTGTGCGCAATCGACATTCTGACTCAGGTACTCACTGAGGAGGAGCTTGTCATGTTGGCTCGCCAGCTGAAGGACTCCGTTGCGGATGCTGCGGCTCTGGATGCGGCGGATAACACCGGCAAGGCTAAGCTGAAGGTGCAGATTCGCGGTAAGCTGTTGCGTTTCCGCCCGGTGATTGAGCGCGTCGGCGCTGTGTTTACGGATGTTGTGGATGAGGTTGCCGGCCACCTAGGAGATCTGAACTTCTAATTAATCGCCGAGAAGCCACATGTGTTTCGAAAAGCCACCAAAGACGTGGCTTCTCGAAACACATGTGGCTTTTCGCGGTTAGTGGGCGGGTAATGACGACGGGCAGCACACGATGCGGGGCTCTGGGATATTCTGAAACTAGAAGATGCGTAGCGAGAAAAAGTGCCGACCCCTCAGGCGGTCCCGAGCATCGCACACCATACAACCCAATTCACCCCGAACCTCAGTGAAGGAGCTACCATGGCAGCCACCCACCTCCCCGGAACTCTTCCCGACCCCAACTACCAGCCCACCTACCGTTCCAACGGCGCGGGCGACGACCTCGCCGCACTCGTTGCACCGTACAGCCTCTCGCGCGTCCAGCTCGCTGAGGCTACCGGTATCGCTGACGAGGCTACCGTGAACAGCTGGGTTGAGCAGTGCTGCCCCGAACTCGCGGCGGATGCTCCCGCGCCCCTCGAACCCGTGCTGCGATACCTGGACGAAACCTACCTTCCCGACCCCGCAAACTGGCCCGGCGATAACGCCTACGACGAGTACATCCTCGAGAACATTGCCGCGCGCATGCTCGCCCGCGTTGTTGCTAACACTTTCGCCGCTGACCGTTCCGGCGACTACCGTGAACTTCTCGCACTCGTTGCAACCCTTGTGCTGATTGCCCGCTACTGGGAGGGCACCGATGAGGCTTTCCTGACCCTGCTCAACGCCGAGCCCACCGCGGAGGCGGAAGAGTCCCTGCAGGAGGCTATCGCGAACGCCCCCGAGTCCCTGCACCCGCTCCTGGCCGAGCTTCTGCTGCCCGCCCTGCGTGAGGCGCGCGGCACCTTCACCGCCGCCGAGGCGCAGCTACTCACCGGCTACGTTCTTGCCGCCGGATACTACGCGGGTGAGCACCCCTACGAGACTCTGAATGGCATCCACGTTGCGTTCGATGCGGATGACCTCACCCTGCCCGATGCTGAGCTGATGAGCCGTGTTGAGGACGTCCTCAAGGCTAACTTTTCCGCCGCTCGCGCGGAATCTGGTACTGCTGACGAGAACCAGGAGCCGCACCACGTCACCCTGCCCGGCGACCAGGACGGTTACGAAACCGCCGCGCACCTGATTGCCGCCCTGCCTCAGGCACACGACGTTATCGCTTTCAGCGCCCACCCCGGCGAAGGAACCAGCGCGCTCGCCGACGACCGCCGCGCCGCCTTCACCCTGTACCTGTGCTATCTGCTCCTCGGTGATGACGAGTCTTCGGAGCAACGCGCCGCTGAGCTGTACCGCGCCAGCTGCGAGAACTAGCTAGATGCTGAAAAGCCACATGTGTTTCGAAAAGCCACGTTTTTGGTGGCTTCTCGAAACACATGTGGCTTCTCGCGGTTAACGGTGGTTGTTAGTGTGGCGTGATGGTTGGCCGCCTACACCGCTTGCCTACACAGCTACGGGCTGTTCCGCGCGAATCGCGCTGTAGGTAGCGTCGCTGACGGTCACGCCGTACTGGTTGGAGGCGAGCCGCAGGATCTCCTCAACGGTGTAGATGCGGAACACGCCGCCTCCGGTTGCCTTAGTGTATTCACGCAGCAGCTGGCGGTTCGCGAGCTGACGCACGTGTTCGCCGCCCGATGCGGCGCGTACCTGCTGACCGTTGCGCAGCCAGGTGTCGCGCACACCACCGGTGACGAAGACGCAGTCGGTGCCTTTCACGCGGGTGGTTGCTTCGGCAACGCACTGGTTCCAGAGCGCGAAGTCGGCGTCAAAGCTGGCGTTAGCGAGCAACGGGTGGCCCTGTGCGAGGGCTTCGCGGCACTGCTGTTCGTGGCGTTCGGGGCTGGGTGCCGCACCCACGTGGCCGGTGAAGATGCGGTTCAGTCGCGGCAGGATCGTGTCGTCTTCGCGGCGTGCCATGTTGATGGATCCGGTGTCGGTGGTGGGTTCAAGGATCTTCATGATCTGCGCGATGGAGTGGTCCAGCTGGTGCGTGACTGAACGCAGTGCGCTCCAGGGGGAGTTGCGTTCTTCGGGCAGGGTTTCTTTGAAGGATGCGAGCGCTGAGCGGACGCGGTCTGCGGCGGCGGGTACGGGGGAGGCGCCGTCGAGTGCTGCCCAGAATTCTTTGAGTGCCTGGTGGGGGAGGAAAGCGTGTCCGCGCAGCTGCGAGTAGACGCGGAGGATTTCGTCGCTGATGTGGGTTGGGTAGTTGTAGAGGCTTGCAAGCGCGGTGGAGTCGAAGGCGATGAGAATTCCGGGGTGAATGGAAGTCAGCGGGGCGCGATCGAGTTCCTTGTACTCGACGAAGTCTGAGTACAGGGTGCGTGCTTGACGGGTGATTGACATGAATCCCCTCCGGGTATCGAGTATGGGTGGTCAAATGTGAGTGCCGGAGAAGTCGAGGAGAATACCTATTTCAGTGTATCGGCCTTCTGCGGCGCGTGATGGGGTTTCGATATAAATATTTTGTTTATTACTTTTGTGTCTAACCCGAGGGGGTGTTAGTGCATGTCAGAGTCATTTTCGGGTCCATGTTTTAGGTGTGAATTTCGCCGCGTGACCTCTGCATTGTGCGGTTTTGTTTTCACAGTCATGAGCAGTATAGAACAAAAATGTGCATTAATATGCAAAATCTGATGGAGGGTCACAAAATGGCGTCAGAAAACTTTTTCAACATGCACATAGGACGCATATAACACACCTGGGACAAGGCGAGAAAGTAGATGAACATTTATTCCCTCCTGTAGACTTTAAGTGATTCAAATTTGATAAAGGAGAAGAGTAATGTCAGAGCTGACCACTCAAAACCAGGCGGAGGAGCAGGGTCCCGCTCGCACCGTCGTCGTGGCTGAAGATGAGGCATTGATTCGCCTCGACATCGTCGAAATTCTGAAGGACCAGGGTTTCGATGTTGTTGCAGAAACCGATAACGGCAAGACCGCTGTCGAGCTAGCGCAGAAGCACCGCCCCGACCTCGTCCTCATGGATGTGAAGATGCCGATTATGGACGGCATCACCGCAGCCGAAGAAATCGCGAAGGAGCAGATTGCTCCCGTCGTTCTGCTGACTGCATTCAGCCAGAAGGAACTCGTTGACCGTGCCGTTGAGGCAGGCGCTATGGCGTACGTCGTCAAGCCGTTCTCCCCGAACGATCTGGTTCCCGCCATTGAGGTGGCAATTAGCCGCTACGAGCAGATTCGCGCTCTCGAGAAGGAAGTGGGCACCATCCGCGACCAGTTCGAGACCCGCAAGCTCGTTGACCGCGCAAAGTCGCTGCTCATCACCAAGATGAACCTGACCGAGCCGGAAGCATTCCGCTGGATTCAGAAGACCTCCATGGACCGCCGCCTGTCCATGCGCGAAGTTTCTGACACCATCATCAAGCAGCTCTCCTAAGCACAAGACGTGCAAAGTACGTGACAGTACAGGTACGAATGCACGCTACGGCGAAGACTAGGAATCGTCGATGAGCACACACGGCTGGTGCAGTGATGAACCAGCACCTTTATTCATGACACACAAACGCCCCACCCCTCACGATGAAGCTGAGGGACGGGGCGTTCGTGTTTAACGGTTCGCGTGTATAACGGCTCGCGGGTGTGCGTTGTAAACCGGGCGCTTAGCGCGGGCGGGAACCCGGCGCTACACGGAACTTAACGCAGGTAGCGGTTCAAATCGTCTTCGTCATTGTTCGGGCCGCTGATGGGGCGGTCCGTGGGGGAGCCAGCCCAGAGCATGCCGCCGGTACCGAGCATCACGCCCAGCCACCAGAAGCTGCCGGGGTTATTAATTGCGGTGACCAGGCACACCAGCATCACACCGATTGCGATGGGCAGGACAATGCGCTTAGCGCGCACAATCTTCGGGTAACGCTTGAAATAGGGGGTGCGCTCGCGGGCCATGGTGCTCCTTCTGGTCGTACCTTCTGGTGGGGTGTTGGCGGGGTGCCGTGTACCCCGTGCTTCTACGATTTTAGGCTACTTGCTGAAGTTGTAGGACGTTAGGCGGTGGGGCGGGGGATCAGCATATTGGTGATGCGTGCGGTGCAGGTGGTGCGGCCGCGCTCATCCACAATGTCGATGGAGTGGATGCACAGGGTGCGTCCGAGCTTGACGGCGGTGCAGGTTGCGGTGACCACGCCGGAGACTGCCGGGCGCACGTGGGTTGCGTTGATGTCCACGCCGACTGCTACGAGGTTTTCGCCGCCGTGCACGCCCGCGGAGAGCGATCCGAGGGTCTCGGCGAGGACCACGTTGGCGCCGCCGTGCAGCAGGCCGATGGGCTGGGTGTTGCCGGCGACGGGCATGGTTGCGACGGTGCGTTCTGCGGTGAGTTCCTGGAACTTAATGCCCATGGCGGGGATGAGCTCGCCTAGGCCGCGGGGGAAGTAGGGGTGCAGGTGCTCGGGGATGCCGCTTTCGGTCAGCTGCGCCTTGATTTCTTCTGCGGTGAGGGTGGTGGGTGCTGCCGCGCGGACGGGTGCGTGCTGTGTGTTGTTTTCAGTCATGACTTCCAGTGTACTCCTTGGTTTTTGTTGCTTTGGGTGGGATAGCTTTTCGCGAGTGCTTCCGGGTACGGGTCAGCCCCGCCTCCTGAACTCAGGAGACGGGGCTGAAAAACGCTATGTAAGCGGATGAGGATTAGGCGGAAATAGCTTCTGCCTTTTCGATGTCCTCGTCGCGGATTTCCTTATCGGGGTTCGCTCCGATTGCCTTGGAGATACGCTCGGTCAGGGCCGCGATGGTCGCGTCACCGGTCACGTTGGTTGCGGTGCCGAAGGAGTCCTGAGCCAGGTACAGGGCAATCATCAGGGCAATCATGGAGGCATCGAAACCAAGCATGGACTGCAGCAGACCGATTGCGGTCATCACGCCACCGCCGGGAACGCCGGGAGCGGCAACCATCATCACGCCGAGCACCAGAATCATGGGGATCAGGCTACCGAAGTCGGGGTGCTGACCGGTCATGAACAGCACTGCCACCGAGCAGGAGGTAATGGTAATCATGGAGCCGGAGAGGTGAATGGTCGCGCACAGCGGAATCGCGAAGTCCACCACGCGGGGGGAGATGCCAGCCTTCTTCGCCGAACGCACGGTCACCGGGATGGTCGCAGCCGAAGACTGGGTACCGATTGCGGTGAAGTATGCCGGGAGCATGGTCTTGAGCATCTGGATGGGGTTGCGGCGAGAAATCGCGCCAGCCACCGAGTACTGCAGCGCCAGGGTGACCCAATGCAGAATAATCACCATGACGAACACAAGACCGAAGACGGAGAGAATCTTCGCCACCTGACCGGCGAGGGTCATGTTTGCGAACACGCCCACAATGTGCACCGGCAGCAGGGGGATAATCACGTAGCCGAGCATCTTCTCAACGATGACCTGGAAGTCCTCGAAGAGGTTCAGCATCGCACGGGTCTTCAGTGCGGTAATACCCAGGCCCAGGATGAAGGAGAGAATCAGTGCGCTCAGCACGCCCATAATCGGGGTCAGCTCGAAGGAGATGTAACCCTTGGACAGTGCGTTCTCGGGGTTATCGAAGGAAGCGAGCTGCTGACCCTTCAGGATGATGGGGTAGAGCAGCAGTGCGCAGGTCAGTGCCAGGAAGCCAGCAAGGATGCTGGAGATGTACGCCAGACCCACGGTGATGCCGAGCATCTTGCCCGCACCCTGCGCGAGGGAACCAATGCCGGGCACGATGAAGCCGATAATAATCAGCGGAATCGCGAAGCTCAGGAAGGCACTGAATACGGTAGAGAAGGAGACGAAGAGCTGCACGATGAGGTCGGTGGGGATGGCTGCGCCGGTTGCGTCATTGATGCCGCTAATCATTCCGGGGGTCAGCATGCCGATAAGCACACCCGATGCAATCGCGATGATAATCCACGCGAGGAGGGGGAGTTTTTTGAGTACCTTCATGGGTTCCTAAATGAGGGTTCGTTGTGTGTTAAGCGCGGGATGTGCCCTCACGGTCCGGTGAATCCTGCCGGTGAATTCTGGGTAGAGTTCTGCCTATGAATACACGGGGTGTGGGGGTTTCCTACGCTGGAGGCGATAATAAGGTTATATATTATCTGGAAACCGTATTATTATCCACCCTACATAGTGGCTTGGGGCACAATTTTTGGGAGAAAAACTCACCAAACGCACCCCACCGGCACCTACATATGAGGTAAAACTCTTTCCACACACCCCGTTATTCCGCTATATGGCACAGCGCCGGTACCCAACACAGCGCCAGCACCCAACACAGCGCGGGTGCCTCCCCACAGGGCTCTAACCCGTAACCACCGAAACTAGCCCCCCAACCCAGCCGTCACCAAGCCAACCACCAAGAAAACCCAGACTCGATACACTAGAGGAGTGACTACAGAGAACAAAACCCTCCTGCTCATTGACGGACACTCCCTCGCCCTACGCTCCTTCTTCGGCATCTACACCATGGCCGAAAAGACCGGACAGCACATCTTCGTGCGCAGCGACGGCCAGCACACCGAAGCCGTCCATGCCTTCCTCTCCACCCTGCTGAGCATCATCAAAGACAACCAGCCCAGCCACATCGCCGTAGCCTTCGACCTGCCCGGCGGCACCTTCCGCACCGCCGAATACGGCGAATACAAGGGCGGCCGCAACGCCATCCCCGAAGCCTTCAACGGCCAGATCGACCTCATCAAAAAGATGCTCGGCGCGCTCAACATCCCCGCGCTCACCTACGAAAACTACGAAGCCGACGACATCGTCGCAACCCTCACCCGCCGCGGCACCGAAGCCGGCTACAAGGTCCTCATCCTCTCCGGCGACCGCGACATCTTCCAGCTCGTCACCGACGACGTCACCCTGCTCTACCCGGTCACCACCGGCCCCTCCAAGGGTATTCAGCGCATGGACCCCGCCGCCGTCGAAAAGAAAACCAAAGTACCCCCGCACATGTACCCCGACCTGGCCGCCCTCACCGGCGAGCAGGCGGACAACCTGCCCGGCGTACCCGGCGTAGGCCCCGGCTTCGCCGCCAAATGGCTCGGCGAATACGGCTCCCTCGACGCCGTCATCGAAAACAGCGACAAAATCGGCGGCAAGAAGGGCGAAGCACTACGCGAAAACATCGACAACGTAGTACGCAACCGTCGCCTCAACCAGCTCGTCAACGACCTCGACCTGAACGTCACCCTCGAAGACACCGAATTCACCCCCGACCTGGATGCACTCAACACCTTCTTCGACGAGGTGGAGTTCCGCACCATCCGCAAGCGTGCCGCCGACACCCTCGGCCCCATCGTGCGCGCCGCTGGATCCGCAGGCTCTGCAAGCTCCGCCGCAGAAGCAGGGGAGGAGGGTGCCATCAAGAAGGCGCCCACCGGCCCCGTCTACGCACCCATTGCCACCAGCGCACCCACCAAAAACGCAGACGCAACAGCATTCCGCGCCTTCTGCGCCGCCGCAGCCGAAGAAAACTACGGCAATGACGAACAGGGTGCGCCCATCGCCGTACCCGAACGCCTCGAAGGCGCCGTGACCCTCTACCCGGTCACCAACCTGCCCGTAGCGCGCCCCGCCATCGGCGACGCACCCGCCGTCAAGGTCACCAAAACCAAGATCCGCGCTGCCGAAGAAAACCCCGAACTGCTCGGCGTGCTCCTCACCAGCAAGAACACCAGCCTCTGGATCGACACCCGCACCATCGACCCGGAACTCGACGCCGCCCTCGCCGCCTGGCTCTCCGACGAAGCAGCCCGCAAAATCGTCATGGACCTCAAGGTTCAGCGCAAGCTCCTGCGCGCCTACGGCTACGAACTCGCCGGCGCCGTCGAAGACCCCGCCCTGTCCTCCTACATGTGCGGCTTCATCCCCACCGCAACCCGCAAACTCTTCTCCGAACGCATGGAAGACCTCGCTGAACGCTACCTCTGGATCCCCAAGGACCCCTACGCGCAGCTCGTCTTCCAACCCGAAGAAGAAGAGGCAGAACCCTCCCTCTTCAGCATGCCCGGCGAAGCCGAACCCGTCGAAAACCTGCGCTACTTCACGCAGATCAGCCGCATCATCCACGAACTCGCACGCCTGCTGCACTTCGAAATGGAAGAGCACGGCCAGCTCAAAGTCTACGAAGAAATCGAACTGCCGCTACTTTACGTCCTCGCAGACATGGAGCAGGCAGGCATCGCCGTCTCCGACGCGCTCCTTGCCGAACTGCACGACACCTTCTCCGCACGCGCTAACCAGGCGCAGGACGCCGCACGCACCATCATCGGCGACACCGTCCAAACCGACGACGGCGAAGAACCCCTCAACCTCGCCTCCGTCAAACAGCTGCAGACCGTGCTCTTCGACAAGCTCGCCCTGCCGCACACCCGCAAAATCAAATCCGGCTACTCCACCGACGCCGAATCCGTCACCGAACTGCTCACCAAAATCTCCCCGGAGTCCGACGGTGCCGCATTCCTCGGTGCGCTCGCCGCCTACCGCGACAACATCAAGCTCGTACAGACCGTCGAAGGCCTGCAGAAAGCAGCCGCCGACGACGGACGCGTGCACACCACCTTCCAGCAGGGTGCCGCCGCCACCGGCCGCCTCTCCTCGACCGCGCCGAACCTGCAGAACATCCCGATCCGCACCGAAGAAGGCCGCCGCATCCGTGGCGCATTCATCGTCGCGCCCGCACCCGTCGATGGTGTGGAGTACGAGGGTCTGCTCACCGCCGACTACTCGCAGATCGAAATGCGCATCATGGTGCACCTCGCCGCCGACGAGAAGCTCATCGCAGCCTACGAAGCGGGGGAGGACCTGCACCGTTACGTCGGCTCCGAAGTCTTCGGCGTCGCCCCCGAAGAAGTCACCCCCGAGCAGCGCTCCAAGGTCAAGGCAATGTCCTACGGCCTGGCATACGGCCTGTCCCGCTTCGGCCTCGCCAAGCAGCTGAACATCAGCTCCGATGAAGCAGGCGAACTGCGCACCAACTACTTCAAGCGCTTCGGACGCGTGGGACGATTCCTGCGCGGCGTGCTCAAGCAGGCACACCAGGACGGCTACACCGAAACCATTTTCGGCCGCCGCCGCGTGCTGCCCGACCTGGACTCGCCCAACCGTGTACGCCGAGAAGCCGCCGAACGTGCCGCCCTCAACGCCCCGATTCAGGGCACCGCCGCGGACATCATCAAGATCGCCATGATCAACATTCACCGCCGCCTGCGCGAAGAGGGTCTGAAGACCCGCATGCTACTGCAGGTGCACGACGAAATCATCCTCGAAGTCGCCACCGGTGAGCGTGAAGCCGCCGAACGCGTGCTCGTCGAGGAGATGAGCGGTGCCGCCTCCCTGCGTGTTCCTCTGGATGTTCAGGTCGGCTGGGGTAAGTCCTGGCAGGAGGCGGGCCACTAGGCGCGTTTCTTCCCTTTGGCTCCGCTTGGAAAGACGGTGCTCAGCTTTGCTCCGCTTGGAAAGACGGTTATCGTCCTCGTTCCTACAGGGGCACCCGCCCTCGCTTCGCTTCGGGCACCCTGATGTCACTACGGACGATACCGCCTTTCCGCGCTGGGGGTAGCAGGTCACCGAGCGGGTGCGGCCGCGTTTTCCGGGTAGCTGCTCAGCGAGCCGCTCTTGGCCCCGCTACCGGAGCGTGCCGGTGCACCTTCCGGAAGCGACATCAGGGTACCCTCTCGGGTGCTCTCCGCAGCGAAGCAAGGAAGAGCGGAGCACCCGAGAGGGTGGGTTCCCCTGTAGGAGCGTAGGAAGGTGCGCACCGGTCGCATCCTTGGGTGGGGAGAGGAACGAGGACGGGCGCCGTCCCCTCCGCAAACCACAACGTAAACCACAAGTTCAAAACCGCAAATAAGTACGGGAATCCCGGGCGCGTAACCATTGACGACACGCCCGGGATTCCCGTACACTATTAATCGCGTGTACCAACGTACGGGTTTTCTATGCTCTTTTTTCTCCTTAAGAAAACGGGGAGAAAACGGGCACAGACCGCTCGCACACCCTGCTGAGAGCATCTGCTTCCGGTGGGTGGTACACATTGTAAGTATCCGTCAGCTCGACGTTTCCTCACCCCGTTCAAAGGCGTTAGCGGCCCTATGCCGTGCGCGCCGGGGTGAAAAAGTGAGCCGGTCGGCGCCTCCACTCGGGGGTGTTGAACGGCGAACCGGCAGCGTCGACCTATTAGAAATCCAATTGGAGCCCTCACTACATGAGCACCAACATCCCTCAGGTCGCAATCAACGACATCGGCGACGAGCAGGCATTCCTCGAGGCAGTCGAGAAGACCATCAAGGTCTTCAACGACGGCGATCTCGTCTCCGGCCAGGTCGTTAAGATCGACCACGATGAGGTTCTGCTCGACATCGGTTACAAGACCGAAGGCGTCATCCCCTCCCGCGAGCTGTCCATCAAGCACGACATCGACCCCTCTGAGGTTGTCGAGCTCGGCTCCGAGGTTGAGGCACTCGTCCTCACCAAGGAGGACAAGGAAGGTCGCCTGATCCTCTCCAAGAAGCGCGCACAGTACGAGCGTGCATGGGGCGACATCGAGAAGGTCAAGGAAAACGACGGCGTCGTTACCGGTACCGTTATCGAGGTTGTCAAGGGTGGCCTTATCCTCGACATCGGTCTGCGTGGCTTCCTGCCCGCATCCCTCGTTGAGATGCGCCGCGTCCGCGACCTCGCACCTTACATCGGTCAGCAGATCGAAGCTAAGATCATCGAGCTGGACAAGAACCGCAACAACGTTGTTCTGTCCCGCCGTGCATACCTGGAGGAGACTCAGTCCGCTGTTCGCTCCTCCTTCCTCAACGAGCTGGAGAAGGGTCAGGTCCGCGAGGGCGTTGTCTCCTCCATCGTCAACTTCGGTGCATTCGTGGACCTGGGTGGCGTGGACGGTCTGGTTCACGTTTCCGAGCTGTCCTGGAAGCACATCGACCACCCGTCCGAGGTTGTCGAGGTTGGCCAGCCCGTTACCGTCGAGGTTCTCGAGGTGGACCTGGACCGCGAGCGCGTGTCCCTGTCCCTCAAGGCAACCCAGGAAGATCCGTGGCAGGCATTTGCTCGCACCCACGCTCTGGGTCAGATCGTTCCCGGCAAGGTCACCAAGCTCGTTCCCTTCGGTGCATTCGTGCGCGTTGAGGACGGCATCGAGGGCCTCGTCCACATCTCCGAGCTGGCAACCCGCCACGTTGACCTGGCTGAGCAGGTCGTCTCCGTTGGTGAAGAGGTCTTCGTTAAGATCATCGACATCGACATGGACCGCCGCCGCATCTCCCTGTCCCTCAAGCAGGCAAACGAGGGCGTTGACCCCAACGCTACCGAGTTTGACCCCGCTCTGTACGGCATGGCTGCAGAGTACGACGAGGCTGGCAACTACAAGTACCCCGAGGGCTTCGACCCCGAGGCTAACGAGTGGCTGGAAGGCTTCGACGCACAGCGCGAGGCTTGGGAAGCACAGTACGCAGAGGCACAGGCTCGCTTCGAGGCTCACAAGGTTCAGGTTGCTAAGGCTCTCGAGGCTGACGCAGAGGCTGCAGCAGCAGCTCCCGCAGCAGCTGAGCCCGCACCGACCTCTTACTCCTCCGAGGAGCCCGCTTCCGCAGGTACCCTCGCATCGGATGAGGCACTGGCTGAGCTCCGCAAGAAGCTGACCGGCAACTAATCTGCCGCTCAGATGAGCACTCATCAGGCGTAATAGCCGATAGGTAACCCCGCGTGGGGTGCCTAGAGCAGAGGAACCCCCTCATCTCCCGTTTGGGAGGGGAGGGGGTTCTTTGCGTTATTGGGGGTTTAGGTGAGTCAGGGTTGGGGGCGTTGGGATCCGGAGTACGCGCCCGGTGTTGCTATGCCCGCTGTTGCTGTGCCCCGTGTTGCTGGGGAGGATCTTAGGCGGCGGTCATCTGCTCCCAGACGGCGCGCACCTGCTCGGCGGTTTCCTCCAGCGAGCCGCCGTTATCGATAATCCAGGTTGCGACCGCCTCACGCTGCTCGTCGGTTGCCTGCGCGGCGATGCGGGCGCGTGCATCCTCCTCACTCATGCCGCGCGAAGATACGAGGCGCTGCAGGCGAGTCGCCAGGGGAGTACGCACCACGACCACGCCCTCAAAGGCGGACGGGTCGCCGGTCTCCACGAGCAGGGGAATATCCTCCAGCACCACGCCGCTGAACCCGGGTTCGGCCTGCGCCTGCTCCACCAGTTGCGCGGCACGCTCACGAATAGCGGGATGCACAATCGCGTTCAGACGCAGGCGCGCCTGCTCATCATTGAACACGATACGCGCCAGGGCGGGGCGGTTGAGGCGGCCGTCCTCATCGAGCAGATGCTCGCCGAACTCCGCGACCGTGCGGGCGAGCACCGCCTCGCCGGGCTCCATGAGGGATCGGGAGATGGCGTCCGCATCCACCAGGAATGCGCCCTGCTCCACGAAGAGGGCGGCGATGGTGCTCTTGCCACTGCCGATACCGCCGGTGAGGGCGTAACGGTGCAGCGTGGTAGAAGCGGGGGAAGAAGGCTGGGACATGGACGGTGCTCCTGACGGGCTGTGCCACAATAGATAGGTACTGATTAGAGGAGGACACATGCAGGAAGAAACTCGCGCCAACCGATACCTTGTGCCGCGCGGCGATGAGCCCTATGAGAGCCTCCTCGAAATTAAGCGTAGCGAATTTATTGGTCACATCAAACGCGTGAGCACCGTTGAGGAGGCGCGCGCCTACATTGAGTCAGTGCGCAAGACCTACCACGATGCCCGCCACGTGTGTTCAGCGTTCATTATTGGTGCTGACCGCGATATTCAGCGTTCCTCCGATGATGGTGAGCCCGCCGGTACCGCCGGTGTGCCGATGATGCAGGCGCTGCTGGCGCGTCAGACCCGCGAGGACGGCACCACCGACCTGTCGGATGTGGTTGCGGTGGTCGTGCGCTATTTCGGTGGCATTAAGCTTGGCGCGGGCGGTTTGGTGCGCGCCTACACTGATTCGGTGGTGCAGACCCTGGATGGTGCGCTATTCGATTCGCGTGAGCGTCTGCGTGTGGGTCAGGTGCCCAGTTCGCATGCGGATGCTGGCCGCCTGGAGAACGAGATTCGTGCCGCCGGTCTGAATGTGCTGGGTACCGAGTACGGTGCGGAGGGTGCCACGATTTCCTTGGGCGTGTTTGACCGCTCGGAGGAGCTGGCGCGTGCCGAGGAGCTGGTGGTGAGCCTGAGTTCCGGTGCGGCGAGTGTGACCTGGGGGGACACGCAGTGGGTGGATTTGCCGGTCTAGGTTACCGCTCCCTATATTCTCGGTCTTAGATTTCCGGTCCCAGATTTTCGGGCTAGAGCGCCTGCCTAAAGCCCCCAAAACCCAAAAGATAGTCCAACCTTAGTTAATAGTTACTCTAACCCTAGTAATTGCCCGCTAAAGCTGATAGCCTAAAAAGCGTTGCGGAACGCACACGCCCCTCCACGGCACGGGCAACGGGTTCGTCACCAGCGGTAACCCAGCCCGGCGCCTCCACGAGGCAACGCGTGCGCCCGCACCGACGGGCAGGGCTCAACGCTGACATCTCAGCGCCGAGAACTGGGTACTATCTCAGCGCTGAGGTCCTGATGCTGACGTCTTGAAGCTATAGCTTAGTTGCTCAAGGAACGAGGCACAGCTGTATGCCGGTACTATACGATCCGGCAGACGGTAGTGTGTGCACGAACCATCTGCCGGTAGGCGCTGAGCCCCGCCCGTCACCTTACGAAGAATCAGCTAACGAACGCTCTGAAGAGCTCAAGGTCGTGAAAACGTGACGCAGTCGGGAACCTACTATCAACAAGTAGACGAACAAGCAGGCAAAAACTCATCAGAGCAGTCCGCGGGCAGCCGCGGCGGCACCGCAACTCTCAACCGCCAGGGAGCGCGCCTCCCCACGAGGGGCACCGTCGAGCAGCTTGAACCCGCCACCGTCGCCCAGCTGCTTAACGCCTATCGCCAGCAGAACCTCGGTACCCTACTGAGCGTGCTCACGCAGCGTCCGGCAGAATTTGCTCGCCAGCTTGGCAGGCTCTGCCGCGTCTTCCCCGAACATGTTCACGCTATCGCCCAGGCGTTCGGCGCCGTGGGTCGTGCCCTGCCCATTGACGAGCTGGTGCGCCTGCACAACCGCTACTCCAACGCCGCCCGCGGAGTTGGCGAACACCTCAGCCTGGACAACTCCGGCGTGGCGCACCTGGTTCAGAGCCCAGCACTGAGCCGTGAAGGTGCGGGCCACCTGCTCATGGCGGTTGAACTCTGCCTCGCCGGCAGGATGCGCGGGCTCACCATCGCCATGCCCTCCACCGAGGCGTTCACCCCGGCTGATCAGGCGCCGAGCCTCGGCTCCTGCAACCCCGCCCTGGACGGTGCCCTCAACGCTTTTGAACCGGCTGGCTGGGAGCCGTTCTCCCTGGACGGCAGCGAAGTGCTGCTCGCGACCGGTGTGCGCGATGTACCCGACGGCTACGAGCTGTCCCTCTGGCTGCTTGACGACGACTATCAGTGCCGCGCCCGCATTGAGCGCGGCGCCCCGCAGGTGTGCGTGGCAAGCTTCTACGATGAAGAAGTCATCACCCGCACCGTGGAAGAAACCGGGGCGGGCGAGGCCGGTCTGGTCGAAAACTACCGCGTGGAGGAGTACGCGGAACTGGACTTCCTCAACGCCATGGACCGGCAGGTACGCTACGTGGCGGTCACCGCCGCGGTGGGGGAGCCGCTGTTGTCTGTGCTGAACGAGAAGAGCGCGGTGCCGAATAGTATTCCCGACCCTGCCGCTTTTGCGAACGGTGCGAGCACCTCCCGGTTCGCGAGGAGTGCCCGCCCGGATATCCGCACCGCCGCCGTGGTCGGTAAGGGCCTGCGCACCATCAATCACCGCGGCATGCTGCCGGTGTTGGGCGTGCCGAACCGCACCGTGTGCGCGGTGATTGACCTGTATAAGCAGCGCATCTGCGTGCCGGGTGTGGGTATTCCGCGCGGGCTGAGCGTGGAGGATGAAGAGCGCACCATGCAGCTGATTTTGAGCGCCCTGAACGGGTACCTTCCGCTGACGAACCGGGCGCTGATGAGCCTCGCCGGAGCCACCGTGGAGGTGCGCTAACGCTGCGGTCAACTAGCACTGCAGTCATCTAACACTGCGGCACCCCACGGCTACAAACCAATAAAATACCGCCCGGAACCTTGCTGTGAGCACGGTTCCGGGCGGTACGTGTTTAACGAACTAGCCGGTGACTAACCGGTCGCCAGGTGAGCTACCGCCAGGCGAGTTAGTTGCCGGATTAGCTAGTTTCGGATTAGTTAGTTGCGGGACCCTGACCGTTGATGATGCGCTGCGCCTCATCCTCGGTCAGCTGGTAGCCGTAGAAGGTCGAGTAGAACTCGCGGGTCTCCTTCACCAGGTCAACGTCGGAGAACTTCTCGGGATGGAACAGCTTCGCCGCCCACAGAATCTGCAGAGCCTCCTCGGCGGAGTAGCGGTCCCAGTTGAAGGTGCCGACCGGGTTCTTAATAATTTTGCCGTTCTTCACCGCCGGAACGTCAGCCCACGCGGCGTCCGCCTTAATCGCGTCCACGCCCTTCTGCGCATCCGCGCCGCCAATGATGATGTACTCCGGCTGTGAGGCAATAATCTGCTCCAGGGAAATGTTCTTCAAGTTCTCCACGCCGTCCAGGGAGTTCTTCGCACCCGAAAGCTTCATCCATTCACCAATTAGGGAGTTCGAGCCGTCCACCTTCGTCAGGTCAGAACCGCCCGCAATGTGCAGAACCTTCGGGGACTCGGTGACGCCCTGCAGGCGCTCCTTGATGAGGTTCTCGTTCTTCTCCAGGTACGCCAGGTACTTCTCGGCACGCTCAATCGCCTCATCGGTGCCAATGACCTCGGCGGTCAGCTCAACGGTGCGCTTCAGATCCGCGAAGTTCTGGAACTCCACGTGCACCGCCGGGATACCCGCCTCAGATGCCTTCGCAATCTGCTCCTTCGAGGAGGCGAGTAGCACCTCCGGCTTATCGGCAAGCAGCTGCTCCATGTTCACGTCGGTGCCCTTCACCGGCGCGTCAACCTTCTCAATACCGGGGTACACCTGCTTGAACCATGCCAGGGACTTCACGGTAGAGGTGGTGGACACCAGCTTCTCAGCGCCGCCGAGCAGCAGAACCACCTGGTTGTTTGCGTGCCACAGGTCAGCGATGCGCTCCGGGGTGGTGGGTACGGTGACCTCCTTGCCGTCAATGTCCTTAATGACCTTGGTGCCGTCACCGTTATCCTTCACGAAGAAGCTGGTGTGCTTCTTCGAGCTCTGAGAGGAGGCGGAAGCGGACACCGAGCTCGAGGCGGAACCCGATGCAGAGGAGGAGGCGGTGTTCGCGGCACCGCAACCGGTCAGCGCAGCCAGCAGCAGGGAAGTGGTCAGGGCAATGCCGGTGTGGAACTTCGTAATCTTCATGATGTGTCTTTCTGTGTCGATAGGGTGGGTGAATAACCCGGCGGCGGCCTGGGTGGGGCAGGCGTGCTAGGGACACGCCTCCCACAAGACAAAGGGCACCTCTACCGTATCTCTTGTGTGCCACCCAAACCACCACCGGAAGACTAGGGGTTGCGGATTCTCAGGTATCGAGGCTCGTCATGTGCACGCTGGAGCGACCCAGCTCGGGGGAGTAGGCCACTGTCAGGTCGGTGTTGAAGGTGCGCGAGAGAACATCGCTCGTGAGCACCTCGGAGGCGCGGCCCGTCAAAAGCTGAGCTGGCGCGTCCTTCGAAGCCTGTACGTCAGGTTCGTCGTGCGCGCCGAGCAGGGCGACGGTCGCATCCAGCATGAGGGCGTGGTCCGGGTTGTGGGTTGTGAAAATGACCCCGTACCTGGCATCGTGGAGCTGCCGAATCTTACGCAGAACCTTCGCCTGGTTCGCCACGTCCAGGGCGCTGGTTGGCTCGTCCAAAACGATGAGTGGGGCGTCTTGCACCAGGGTTCGGGCGATACCCACCTGCTGACGCTGACCGCCGGACAGCTGATCCAGCGGGGAATGCGCCAGGTCGAGCAGACCCAGTTCCTCCATCATTTCCTGCACCTTGTCGCGGTCCTGACGCGAGGGGGAGGAGAACAGGCCGATATAGGGTGCGCGACCCATCAGCAGGTACTCGGTGACCGTGTAGGAGATGCCGCGACCCTCCATCTGCGGAAGGTAGGCGATGCGGCGGGCACGCTCAGTCGCGGTCAAAGAATCCAGCGGCTCACCGCCCAGGTGGACGGTGCCCTCGGTGAGCGAGTGCAAACCAATCAGGGAGTTCAACAGGGTGGACTTGCCCACACCGTTGCGACCCAGAATGGCGAGGACCTCACCGCGTCGCACCTGCAGGTTCACGTTGCGGAAAATCCAGCGGCTGGAGCGGTGCCCGGAACGGTGCAGACCGGTACGGCGGCGATTGATGCGCCCGCCCCGGTGGCCGTAACGGAAGCCCGCATCGTCCAGGTGTAGCAGAACCTCTGCGCTCGCATCCGTGCGCTGCTGAGTATTGGGAATGGAAGGCGACATTACTTCACCCGAACCTTTCCAAGCAGCAGCAGCGCCACGTACAGGGGCGTGCCAATGAAGCCGGTCAGTACGCTCAGAGGAACCTCCGCACTGGTGAGGCTACGTGCCAGGGTATCGACGAACATCATGAACGAAGCACCCATCAGAATGGACAGCGGCATGAGCTTGGTCGTGTCACTACCGACCAGCAGGCGGCACAGGTGCGGAATGACCAGGCCAACCCAAGAAATCGGGCCGCCAATACACACGCTGGTCGCGGTGACCAGGGTTGCCAGCAGAATGGTGATACCGCGGGTGCGGGTCAGGTTAATGCCGAGGGTGCGTGCTTCATCGTCACCGAGCGAGAGGATATTGATGCGCCAACGCATCGCCAGGAGCAGCAGGATGCAGGGCACCGCCACCAGCGCAAACTGTGTGAGTGCTTCCGCGCGTACGTCCTGCAGGGAGCCCATCTGCCAGAACACGATTTGCGCCAGCTGAGTTTCAGGGTTCGCAATGAACTTCAACGCACCCAGCGCGGCGGTGCCAAAGCCACCCACAATCACGCCGGAGAGCACCAGCATGAGCGTGGACTGATTCTTGAGCAGGCGCGGAATGCTCACGGTCAGTAGTACCGCCATGAGACCGCCGGCGAGGGCGGAACCCTGAATGGCGATGCTCGTGCCCACACCCAGCAGAATGGCGGAGGCGGCACCCACCGACGCACCCTGCGAAACACCCAGCAGGTACGGGGAGACCAGCGGGTTACGGAAGACCGCCTGAAAGGTGGCACCCGCAATGGCGAGGGCGGCTCCGATGAGCCCGGCGGCGAGTAGGCGCGGAATGCGCACGGTCAGCAGCATGTTTTCGGCGGGCTTGTAGACCTTCAGGTCCATGCCGAACCAGTTCTTGCCGAGGATACGGAAGAGCTCGTCCAGTTCGACCGGGTACCTGCCGGTGATGAGTGAGAGATAGGTGACGCCCAGCAGAATGGCGAGGGCGATGAGCAGAATCAGCGGGTACGAGGACGCGAAGAGGGTGCTACGATGCTCGGTTTTGGTAGCTAAGGTGGCAACCGGCGCGCCGGTGGGGTTCGCCTCCGGGTTCGCTTCTGTGGATTCGTTCGGGGTTGCCTGTGAAGCTGTCTCCGTGGTCGTGCTCATGGAGTCCTTCCGTGCGCTCTTGTGGTCCCGTTCTGTCTGCGTGTGTGCTCTAAACATATGTGAGCCACATCAAAGAGGCAAAGGGGGTGAGTGCAGAGCGCCCGTCATAAGTCTTTATGTGTTGCCGCTTATCTTCTGCGGTGCGGCACCCGTAAGTGGCGGCGGCTGTGGGGGAGGGCGGCCACCCCTAAGAGCGCTGTTCCTAAGAGCACCGTCATCGTGCGGGAGAATGCTCCCGCTCGCCTCCTGCCCGGTAGCGCAGATGAACCAGTCGAATACCCCTTATCTTTTGCGTCCTTTCTTTTATGAACTTGGGCACTTTCATGGTGATGGCTTGTTACCTGTCGTGTCTGGACTATTGCGCGTCATCGTATTGCGCCAGCAGAAAAGGGCGACCAATCCTGAGGCGCATTGGGCGGCTTTCCCCTAGGATGGATACATGAGTTACGCACCCGAAATTAACCGCATCGTCGCCCCCTTTGAAGTGGTCAGCCCCTTCCAGCCTGCCGGTGATCAGCCGAAGGCTATCGCCGAGCTCACCGAGCGTGTGCAGAACGGTGAGAAAGACATTGTGCTGATGGGCGCTACCGGTACCGGTAAGTCCGCGACCGCAGCCTGGCTGATTGAGGCGGTGCAGCGTCCGACTCTGGTGCTCGTGCAGAATAAGACTCTGGCGGCGCAGCTGGCGAATGAGCTGCGCGAGCTGCTGCCGAATAATGCGGTGGAGTATTTCGTCTCGTACTACGACTACTACCAGCCTGAGGCGTACGTGCCGCAGACCGATACGTTTATTGAGAAGGACTCCTCCATCAATGAGGAGGTGGAGCGTCTGCGCCACTCGGCGACGAACTCCCTGCTGACTCGCCGCGACGTGGTGGTGGTTTCGACCGTGTCCTGCATTTATGGTCTGGGCACGCCCGAGGAGTACATTAAGCAGATGGTGACTTTGCGTCGCGGTGAGGAGATTGACCGCGACGAGCTGCTGCGCCAGTTCGTGGCGATGCAGTACGCGCGTAACGACATGGACTTTCACCGCGGCACGTTCCGTGTGCGCGGCGATACCGTCGAAATCATCCCCATGTACGAGGAGAACGCGATCCGCATCGAGTTCTTCGGTGATGAGATTGAGGCGATTTACACCCTGCACCCGCTGACCGGCGAGGTAATTCGCGAGGAAGAAGAAATGTATGTCTTCCCCGCAAGCCACTACGTTGCCGGCCCGGAGCGCATGGCGAAGGCTATTACCTCCATTGAGGATGAGCTGCGCGAGCGCCTGCAGACCCTCGAATCCCAGGGCAAGTTGCTGGAGGCGCAGCGTCTGCGCATGCGCACCACCTATGATCTGGAAATGATGGAGCAGATGGGCTTCTGCAATGGCATTGAGAACTACTCGCGCCATATTGACGGTCGTGCCGCAGGCAGTGCCCCGAACTGTCTGCTGGATTATTTCCCGGATGATTTCCTGCTGATTATTGACGAGTCGCACGTGACGGTCCCGCAGATTGGTGCCATGTACGAGGGTGATATGTCCCGTAAACGCACCCTGGTAGAGCACGGTTTCCGTCTGCCCTCGGCGATGGATAACCGCCCGCTGAAGTGGGAGGAGTTCCTGGAGCGTATCGGTCAGACGATTTACCTTTCGGCGACCCCCGGTAAGTATGAGCTGTCGCAGGCTGATGGTTATGTGGAGCAGATTATTCGCCCGACCGGTCTGATTGACCCGGAGATTGTGGTCAAGCCGACCAAGGGTCAGATTGATGATTTGCTCGAGGAGATTCGCGTGCGCGTTGAGCGTGATGAGCGTGTGCTGGTCACGACCCTCACCAAGCGCATGGCGGAGGATTTGACCGAGTACCTGCTGCAGCATGGCGTGAAGGTGCAGTATCTGCACTCTGACGTTGACACGTTGCGCCGTGTGGAGCTTCTGCGTGAGCTGCGCCTGGGTACCTTTGATGTGCTGGTTGGTATTAACCTGCTGCGTGAGGGCCTGGATCTGCCCGAGGTGTCCCTGGTTGCGATTCTGGATGCCGATAAGGAAGGCTTCCTGCGTTCGACCACTTCGCTGATTCAGACCATTGGTCGTGCGGCGCGTAATGTGTCCGGTCAGGTGCACATGTACGCCGATAAGATTACGGATTCTATGCGCGTGGCGATTGATGAGACGAACCGCCGCCGCGAGATTCAGCAGGCGTACAACCGTGAGCACGGCATTGACCCGCAGCCGCTGCGTAAGAAGATTGCCGATATTACGGATGTTCTCGCCCGCGAGGAAGAGGACACCCGCGAGCTTCTGCAGCAGCGTAAGAGTGGTAAGAAGGGCGCCCGCACGGTGAGTGCGGGTGCGAAGACCGGTTCTGCGACCTCGTCGAAGATTGCCACGAGCACCCCGGAGTCGGAGGAGCTTCTCGCCCGTGCGGAGGCGCGCGTTCGTGCGGACGGCCTGGCGGCGGCACCCGCTGAGGACCTGCTGGATTTGATTGAGCAGATGAACGAGCAGATGCGTGTGGCGGCGGAGAACCTGCAGTTTGAGTTGGCGGCGCGTCTGCGTGATGAGCTTGCCGATTTGAAGAAGGAGCTGCGCCTGATGAAGGAGGCGGGTCACGCCTAAGCCCGGTGTTCTAAGCCCGGCGTTTAGGGGCCGACGTGGGTTTTTCGCCATGAGGTAACTCATTGTTCATGAAGTTCTACTGAGTGCAGATACATGCTGTACACTATCAAGGTGTTTTACGTGTCAAATAACACCTTGATGCTTCCGAACGATAAAGAAAAATCTGTGACTATTTCGAATAACTCTTCAGACGCACACACCATGGGAGCTCGTTCCGTTACCCGCCGCAACCTCACCCGCGGTGCGCTCTGGGCTCTGCCCGCTATTGCCGCCTCCACGGCGGTACCCGCATTCGCTGCCTCGGCTGATGATTGCAAGACGGTACACGGCCCGGACTTCACCCAGGTCGGCGGCTGGATGATTACCAACCCTGCCAGTGGCGCCCTGCAGTCGCGCACCAAGAACAAGCCCGTGACTGCGCCGGAGACCGGTCAGGCGTGGTGGTCCATGGAGAATGCAACCTCCCCGAATCCCGCAACGATTCGCCTCATGTCCGTGTACGAGGCGACTCACGGCCCCGAGGGCGACCTCAACCTGAACTGCGGTGAGTTCGTGATGACCTACAACGTCTCCGCCCTGGAGGCGACGACCGGCACCACGCACCTGCACCCGTCCATGGACATTTACCTTTTCTCGCCCGAGGGTGAAATCATTGACCGTCAGGTCTTCACGACTGACCCGACCGGCAAGGCAACCGTCATGACCCGCAACGGCAAGACTCAGACCGTTCAGGGTCAGGTCATTCCCTTCGCGTCGAGCGTGAATGATAAGGCGACCGGCATCTCCGCGCGTTTTGCGTTGCGTGGCAATACGCTCATGGAAGGCATGTACCAGTTCGAGGTGGTTATTACCGTCCCGACGATTCGTGAGAACGGCACGCTTGATACGAACAAGCAGGTCAACGCGATTGCTTTCACCCCGCCGACCTTCAACATGGTCTCCTAATTGAATGAAAAGTAGCCCTCCCCGTAATAGTTCACGGGGAGGGCTACTTTTATGGGGCCTTGCGGCGCGGTGTTGATTTGTGCGTGCTGGTCTGCAATACGCCGCTCTACATGTTGTCAAACTAATAGTGGCGCCAGCTAGACCCCCAACTAGACAGCGTGTATTCGTCACGCAGAACGCCGCATCCGACAGGTCAACCCCGCCGGATGCGGCGTTTCGGTGCACCTAGCTCCTGAAAGTTCTCCCGGAGGGGCTCCTGTGCGAAAACCCCAACC
The DNA here is from genome assembly GCF_001812895.1 of Rothia sp. HMSC069C04. Classification (NCBI taxonomy): domain Bacteria; kingdom Bacillati; phylum Actinomycetota; class Actinomycetes; order Micrococcales; family Micrococcaceae; genus Rothia; species Rothia sp. HMSC069C04. Next base: position 214,619 of record NZ_KV810762.1, on the reverse strand, counting down.
TGCTGTATAATCGTTCACCGAGCAAGGGAGTATCCCACCAATCGACTCATCGTCAGCACGTTAGCCGAAGGCGCCTAACCGGTGAATCGAGCCGACCTCCATTAAGGTCGGCGGGAGAGACTTGTGGTCCTGTACGCACACCACAAGAAAGGCTCCCCATGGAAGTTACCGGGTTGCAATGGTTGGTTACTATTCTCATCATCGCGGGTCTGTTGGCCTTCGACTTCGTGTTCCACGTTCGTAAGGCGCACGAACCTTCCGTCAAGGAAGCGGCCATCTGGTCGAGTATTTACATCGGCATCGCGATGCTGTTCGGTCTGTATATTTTCGTGACGAACGGCCCCTCCGCTGCCACCGAATTCTATGCAGGCTACATCACCGAAGAAGCTCTCTCGGTCGATAACCTCTTCGTTTTCATGATTATTATGGGCACCTTCCGTGTCGCCCGTGAGAATCAGCAGAAGGTTCTGCTCTTCGGTATTGTCTTCGCGATCCTGGCGCGCGGCTCCTTCATCTTCGCCGGCGCAGCGATCATCAACTCCTTCGCTTGGGTGTTCTACATCTTCGGCCTGGTCCTGCTCATGACCGCAGGTAACCTGCTCAAGGACGAAATCACCGAAGGTGACGGCGATGACGAAGCCGACAACATCATGGTCCGCCTCGCCAAGAAGTACCTGAAGACCAGCGACCACTTCGACGGTGACAAGCTCTTCACCATCGAAAACGGCAAGCGCGTCATGACCCCCATGATGCTCGTCATGGTCGCTATCGCTGGTTCCGACCTGCTCTTCGCGCTCGACTCGATCCCCGCGATCTTCGGCCTCACCCAGTCCGTCTACATTGTGTTCACCGCGACCGCGTTCTCCCTCATGGGTCTGCGCCAGCTGTACTTCCTTATTGACGGCCTGCTGGACCGCCTCGTCTACCTCTCCTACGGCCTGGCGACCATCCTCGCGTTCATTGGTGTGAAGCTCATCCTGCACGCAATGCACGAGAATAACCTGCCGTTTATCAACCACGGCGAGCCCGTGCACGTGGTCGAAATCAGCACCGAAATGTCGCTGATGGTCATCGTGGGCGTCCTGATCATTACCGTGCTTGCCTCGCTGCTCAGCCCCAAGGGCCGCGCGCTGCAGACCATTCAGCGTGTTCAGGCGCTCTCCGAGAAGTACCTGGCACTGCCCGAGGATGCATCCGCCGCCGAGCGTGCGGACATCACCGCCCGCTGGCAGAAGGAAACCGAGAAGCTCAACGCCATTCCCGCCAAGCTGCGTGACGAGCTGATCGAGAAGGAAGACGAATACCACGCCCTCGTGATGCGTGCCCGCACCGCACAGGATGCGCATTCTTCCTCCTCGAAGTAGTTTGAGTTACTGAGCCTGCGGCCTCACCAGGCTAAGCGCTCACACGAAAGCCCCTCACACCGGATCAACCGGGGTGAGGGGCTTTCGCTGTATCAAAATATATTCGGGGATATACCCGGGGCAGAATGACTACCCGGCGAAGAATTACTGGTTGTGAACCTCAGCCAGCATGTTCTTCAGGTGACCCAGAATGGTCAGCGGGTCAGAACCGAAACCGTCGTGGTGGTGGGTCTTCGAGGTCCACACCTGAGTGTTACCGACCCAGCGAGCGGTCTCCATGGAGTGCTCAAAGTCCACGTACACGTCCGGGTTGTACGCCGCAGCCACCACGGGAACCTCGTTCTTGTGCAGCTGTGCGTGGTCGTACAGGCGGCCCCAGTCCTTCTTCTCAGCCAGCAGGTTTGCAACCTCAGCCAGCGGACGCAGCGAGGGATCCTCCTCGTAGTACCAGGGGAAGATGTGCTCGCCGGTGAAGAGCAGACGGTCCGCATCCGGTGCGAACTCGGGGCGGGAAGCCGCCACGCGAGCAGCAGACCAGTTGGTCGGCGCGGGGGAGGGGGACAGCTCGTAGCCGGGGATGCCGGGCAGAACGCCGTCGGCGGGGCCGTCAGCGTAAATGGTCTCGTGCATCAGGGCGTACAGCGGGTTCGCCTGGAAGGTCACCTCGGCACCCATAGCGGTCAGGAACTGATCGGACAGGTGGTCGTTACCCTCAGCGAAAGCAGTCTCCAGGAAGTAGTGCAGACCGCGCTCGCGCCAGCGGCCACCCAGGAAATGGCCGGCCATCTGGAAGCGGTGATCGGTCAGACGCTCACCGGTGGGCAGGTACTCCTTGTGGGTGCGCAGGTGCTCAGCAATGCGGGTAGCGAGCTCAGCGTCCTCGGGGAACCAGCTGTAGTACTCCTCAACACGTTCCTTCATGCGGTCGAAGGTGTGCTGGTAGACGTTGTCCACGGAGGTGCGAATCGGCGCCAGGCCCGCGGTGATGCGGCAGTCACGCAGCGACTGCGGTGCGAACGACAGGTAGGACAGGGTCAGGAAGCCACCGAAGGACTGACCAATGGTGGACCAGCGCTTGTCGGCACGGTCAGCCAGCAGCACCTCGCGGACAGCCTCCGCGTCAGCAATGATGGAGTCCGCACGGAACAGCTCAGTGTACTCAGCCTGAACCTGCGCGTCACCCACAGCGGTGATGTTGCGAGCAGACAGCGGGGAAGACATGCCGGTACCGCGCTGATCCAGAAGAACCACGCGGTGAGACTTCGCCAGCTCAGCAATCCAGCCGCCAATGGAGCCGGTCTTCGGCGAACCGAAACCGGGGCCGCCCTGCAGGTACACAATGTAAGGACGCTTATCAGCCGAAACGGTCAGAGTCTCGTTGGTGCTCACAACCTCGCGGGCGAACACGGTGATGGTCTGGTCCGCGAAACGGGAGGAGAGAGCGGCATCCTTGCCCTTGGAGAAAATCAGACCGTGGGTCAGGGGAACCTGGAACCAGTGGTCGGTAATCTCGTAGCCGTCGTGCTTGACGACCGAACCCTTGCGGTACTCAACCTTGGGAAGCGAAGAAACGGTCAACGGTGAACCTTCTTTCATTCAAATAGATAGATACTCTGTATTCTAGCCCACTACGGGCAACATCGTGGCAGAGCCTCGGGCGGAGTCTCAATCGGAGTCTCAGTTGGAGCCTTAGAACTCGCCCACGCTCAGAATCTTCAGCACCGGGTACCCCGCCTCATCGGATGCCGCCAAATCAACCTCGGCACGAATACCGAAGTCAAAGTTATCTTCGGGGTCGGCGAAGCTCTGCTGAACCTTCCACACGCCCGGGTGAGCGGCGGTGTCCTCATCCATACTGACCAGGCGAGGCGAGCGCGCGTCGGCGTCCGTGTAGATGTCGTCGTAGGTGTCGAAGTAGTCGTCCATGGCGTCCGCCCAGCGGTCGGCATCCCATCCGCACCATTCGTCCAGAGCGCCCAGGGCGCGGTCACGCTCATCAGCGAAGAGCTCCACGCGGCGGAAGAGGGCGTTGCGCACCATCACGCGGAAGGCGCGCAGGTTCTTCGTCACGGCGGGAGGCTCTTCCTCCTCGATGGAGGCGTGCTCGGCGGCAATGGTCGCGGTGTCTTCGCCGGCAGCCAGCTTCTCCCACTCGTCCACCAGGGAGGAGTCGGTCTGGCGCACGAGTTCGCCGAGCCACTCGATGATGTCGTCGAGCTCGTCGGTCACGGCAGAATCGGGGATGGTGTGGCGAAGCGCCTTGTACGCGTCAGAGAGGTAACGTAGAAGCACACCCTCGGCACGTTCGAGCGAGTAGTACTGCACGAAGTCGTTGAAGCCCATTGCGCGTTCGTACATGTCACGTACGATCGACTTGGGGCGCGGCTCAAAACGTGCAACCCACGGCGCGGACTGCTTGTAGGTCGTGTACGCCTGATCAATGAGCTCCGCCAGAGGCTGCGGGTAGGTGACCTTGTCCAGCTCGTTCATGCGTTCGGTGTAGTCCACACCGTCCGCCTTCAACTGTGCCGACAGCTCGTTCTTCGCCTTGCGTTCCTGCGCGTACAGCACCTGGTTCGGTGATTCCAGGGTCGCCTCGATGAGGGAGAGCGCGTCCAGTGCGTAGCTGGGGGATTCGGGGTCGAGCAATTCCAGCGCGGCGACCGCAAAAGCGGACAGCGGCTGGTTCAGGGCAAAGTTATCCTGCAGGTCCTCGGTCAGGCGCAGGTAGGATCCGTGCTCGTCCGGGGTGTTGGTTCGCTCAATCACGCCGCCGGTCAGCAGCTCCTTGTAGATGCCGATTGCCTTGCGCAGCAGCTCGCGGCGGCGCGCGGGGCTCTCGTGATTCTCCTGAATGATGCGGTATGCGGCAATGACCGGGTTCTCCGGGCGGTGCATCAGGTTCAGCAGCATCGAGTGGGTGATGTCGAAGGAGGAGGTCAGCGGCTCCGGGGCGGCTTCTACTAGCTGGTCGAAAGTCTTCTCGGACCAGCCAACGAAGCCTTCCGGCGCCTTCTTACGCTTGGAGGACAGCGACTGGTTAATGCGCTTGGTGTCGTCACCGAACTTCGCCTGAGCCTTAGCCAGCAGACGAGCGTTCTCAATATCGTGCTCGGGTGCCTGAACCACCACGGTGCCGGCGGTATCAAAACCGGCGCGGCCGGCACGTCCAGCAATCTGGTGGAACTCGCGGGCACGCAGACGGCGGCTACGGGCACCATCAAACTTCGACAGCGCCGTAATCAGTACGGTACGGATGGGCACGTTAATACCTACGCCCAGGGTGTCGGTACCGCAAATGACCTTGAGCAGGCCCTCCTGAGCCAGCTGCTCCACGAGGCGGCGGTACTTGGGCAGCATGCCCGCGTGGTGAATACCGATACCGGCACGCACCAGCTTATTCAGCGCCTTACCGAAGCCCGGACCGAAACGGAACTTCGCAATCAGCTCTGCAATGCGTTCCTTATCTTCCTTCGAAGCAATAGCCACCGACAGCAGCGCGTTCGCCTGCTCCAGCGCCGCCTTCTGCGAGAAGTGCACAATGTAGACCGGAGTCTGCTTGGTCTGCACGAGCTCCTGCACGGTTTCCTGAACCGGGGTGGTGGAGTAGTAGAAATGCAGCGGAATGGGACGCTCGGAGTGAGCCACCAGGTCACTCTCACGACCGGTCAGCGCCGTCATCTCCTCCTGGAAGCGAGTCGTATCGCCCAGGGTCGCGCTCATCAGCAGGAACTGCGCCTGCGGAAGCTCCAGCAGGGGAAGCTGCCACGCCCAGCCGCGTTGCGGGTCAGAGTAGAAATGGAACTCGTCCATAATGACCTGGCAGAGGTCCGCATCCTTACCCTCGCGCAGGGCAATATTGGCGAGAATTTCCGCGGTGCAGCAGATAATGGGTGCCTCCGTATTAATGGCGGAGTCGCCGGTAATCATGCCCACGTTCTCGGCACCAAAAATATTGATCAGGTCAAAGAACTTCTCAGACACCAGCGCCTTAATGGGGGCGGTGTAGTAGGAACGCTGACCGGTCGCCAGACCCGTAAAATGCGCGGCAACAGCCACAGTGGACTTACCCGAACCGGTCGGGGTTGCCAGCACCACGTTATGTCCGGCGGCAATGCTCAGAACAGCCTCGTCCTGGGCGGGGTACAGGGTCATACCGCGGGTCGAAATCCACTCGGTGAACGCCTCATAGATTTCTTCGGCGGTGAGGGGGTTGCTCTTAAAATCGCGTCGATTGTAGTCGCCGGGATTCTCACCCAGCGAGGGAGAAAGAAAATTCAAAATACTCATGAGGATTCCAGTCTATCGGGAATAGCGCGGGCGCGGGGGCGTTATCGTTACGAGGGAACAAACGGGTACTCACGGAGTGTTTGCGGGGTGTTCGCTGTATCTTTGCGGGGTGGTTCGCGGTTCCTTCGCGGGGCGTATATAGGGCGTTCGGGAGGCGCGGTGCCGCGCTAACGCGGGAATTCCCCAAATTCGTGTAGTGTAGAACAAAGCACTAAAAGTGCAGTGGTGCAAAAACCTGGTGCTCAGAAGGTCGAAAACGTAGGCCTCCAAGCCGCATAGATTACCGCGTAGATGCAGAATCCGCCGATTGATGTCGGTGCATGTTGAGCGGCTGATACAAACTCCAAAATACGTTGCATAAATGACGACACGCCCATCTATGGTGCAAATAGTGTTGCGTGCCACATTGATAAAGGAATAGGGTAAGAGAAAGGAGAGACGTTGAATGACTGAATACAACGCTGACAAGGCACAAGAAAACGCCGCGCGTGAAGAAGCTACGCATGAAGAATCCATGCATAACAAAACCACGCAGGAAAAAGCCGCTCAGAAGAAAACTGCGCAGAAAAAAGCTGCACAGGAAGTAACCGGTAGCGAACAGCGCAAGGCCGAAGAGGAAGCCCTCAAAAAGCGCCTCGCCCTGCGAGTCACCGCACCCGGATACAAATACCCCTGGCACCGCTGGGCAATCCCCGTCGTGGGTGAAACCACCGCGGGTACCGGTGCGATTCTTATCCCCGTCATGGTGGGTCAATTCATCAACCAGCACATCGCCGGCAAAGCCCCCGACGCCTGGCCCATGTTCTGGGTAGTCGTCGCAGCCATCACCTTCATCGTGATCAACGAGTTCTTCGGTTGGGGCACCTCCATGACCCTCAGCGCGGAACTTAGCCGCGACTGGCGCATCTACATCAACCGGCTCATGGGGCGCACCCGCGCTGGCGTAGACTCCGGCGAAGCGGTCACCGTCATGAACAAAGACGTACGCCGCATTACGGACGTCTACTTCTCGTTGCCGCTATTCGTCAACGCCATGATCATCGCGACCCTCGGTGCCGTGCAGCTTTGGCTGATCAACCCCGTCACAGCGATTGTCACCCTCATCGGCACGATTATCGTGGTCGGCGTTATCGCCTGGTACTCGACCTTCCTCGAATCCAAGATCGGCGAATACCGCGAAAAGGACGGCGAAGCCTCCTCACGCGCCTCCGACATCGCCACCGGTCTGCGCACCATCGCCGGTCTCGGCGCCGAAGAGCAGATGCGTGAACGCTACCACCGCGGCACCGACGAAGTCTTCGACAGCTACATGCGCTACGAAAAGACGCACCGCTGGATGTACCTCATCCGCGCGCTGCTCGGCGGCGCCGTGACCCTGCTCGGCATCGGCTTCGCCCTCACCGGCCACGTCGAAAACGGCCGCTGGGTATCCGACACCCCCGCCGCGTCCCTGGTGACCGTCGCCTCCATTATCGCGATGATGGGCGGCCCCATCTGGATTACCCAGAACTTCCTCACCGCATGGCGCTACGCCAAGATTGCGCTCGCCAAGGTCGCCCGCCTCGAAGGTCACGCTGGCGTACGCCAGGGCGTGCTGAAGAGCCCGCGCACCGACGAAGAAATGGCGCAGCTGGCACGCGTCGAACAGACAGTCGAAGCAAGCACCCTGGAGGTGCCCGTACCCGTCGCCCCCGCCGGTGCAAGCAACCCGCGCATCGTGTACGTCAACCCGCGCGACTACAACCTCACCGCGCAAGACTACGCTGAGGCGCTTGCCCGCACCCTGCGACACGGGGGAGAGGACCTCAAGGATGCCTCCGGCCGCCGCGTGCTGCTGAGCGAACCCAACCCCATGATTTTCGCTGGAACCCTGCAGGAGCACCTGCGCCTGGGCACCGTGCCGAATCCCGACGAGGAGCTGGCACAGGCAAAGGATGAGGAACTGCTGAAGATTACCGACTCCCGCGAAATCGCCTACCGACTGGGCGGACGCAACCCCGAAGACTACTTCGCCGCCCGCATCACCAGCGAAGGCGCGAACCTCTCCGGTGGTCAGCGTCAGCGTCTGGCACTCGCCCGCGCACTCGCACAGGATGCGCAGGTGCTCATCCTGACCGAGCCGCTGAACTCCGTGGACGAACCCAGCCAGCGTTACATCTACGATGCGATGGAAACCCAGGTCGGTAGCGACCGCCTGCCCGTCGGCTACCCCGGCCTGCTGCAGGATTTGGAGCAGGTCTACGTTGTCTCCACGACCGCGGAGACGACCCGCCGCATGGAACGCGACGGCTACCCCGTCGCTCAGGCAGAAACCCCCGCAACCACTCAGAATCAGGAGGTGAACTAGCATGGCAAAGCAGCTCCCCATCGAAAGCCCCGCCTACGTGGCACGCCGCATGTGGAACTACCTCGCAGCGCATAAGGGGCGAGCCCTCTACACCTTCGTCATCTACATGGTCAGCACCCTCATGGGTGCGGTGGTGCCCCTGCAGATTGGTGCCACCGTGGACGACGTGGTGGCGGGCAAGTTCTCCAGCTACCCGTGGCAGCCGATTCTGATTATCCTGGCGGCATTCATCGTGCAGGCGATAACCCTCATGGTCTCCTCGTACAGTGCTGCGCGACTGGGTGCGCTCGTCACCCGTGATGCCAACCAGGACACCCTCGACGGCACCCTCGACCTGGACGCACGCACCGTGGAAGAAGCCGGCAGCGGCGACCTGCTCACCCGCGTGACCGACGACCTGTCCTCGGCAGCAAACGCTGTCAGCACAGACCTTCTCGGTGCAATCTACGTGGTCCTGTACTTCCTGGTTTCCACGATCTCCCTGGCGTTTGTGAGCCCGGCAATGGGTCTGATTATGCTACCCATGATTGCCGGTCTTGCCCTCATCATGTCGAAGATGCTGCCGCTCATGGCGGCACGCAACCAGACCGCTCAGGAGCGCGTGAGCGACCTCAACAGCGTGCTGACCGAGAACATTCGCGGCACCTCCACGATCCGTGAGCTGGGCGTTCACACCGCCCGCGAGGACGCCTTCGCCGGTGAGAACAAGCGCCAGTTCGCCGCGCAGCTGGGCATGGTGCGCATCCGCCAGCTGTACTTCACCGTGGATGCCATCAACGCATGGATTCCCACGATTCTGTGCATGCTCTGGGGCGCCGCCTGCGTGGCTATCGGCTGGGCAAGCTGGGGTGCCGTAGCGACCGCCTCGGTCATGGTCTTCAGCCTGCGAACCCTCGCCGACATGCTGAACCACCACGTCAGCAGCCTGCGCATCATGCTCGTGAACATGGGCCGCGTGTTTGGTGTGGTCTCCCTGGCGAAGAAGCAGCGTGAGGAGCGCGCACAGCACCGGGCCGAGGCCTCCTCCAAGGTGTCGGATGAAGCCGTGAAGAACCCGGAGTACGCCATTGACTGCACCGACGTCTCCTACGGCTACTCGCCGGACGCCCTGGTGCTTGAAGGCATCAACCTGAAGATTCGCCGCGGTGAGGCGCTCGCCCTGGTGGGTCGTTCCGGTTCGGGTAAGACCACCCTGGCCCGTCTGATCGGTGGTTCGCTGACCGCCCTGGAAGGCACCATCACCGTGATGGGTCGCCCGGTCGGTCACGGCGACTTCCCGACCGATGCCGCCGCCGATGGCCGCCCGCGCCTGCTGGTCTGCACCCAGGAGGCACATGTCTTCTTCGGCACCCTCGCCGATAACTTCACGGTGGTCGTGCCGGATGCAACCGTCGAGCAGATGGGTGAGGCCCTGGACGCTGTCGGTGCCCGCTGGTGGCGCGACCTGCCGCAGGGCATGGACACCGTCGTCAGCGGCGCGGATTCGCCCCTGACTCGCGACCAGATTCAGCAGCTGGCACTGGCACGTATCGTGCTTGCCGACCCGCACGCCGTGATTCTGGACGAGTCCACCACCCAGCTGGAGCTCGCGGACGCAACCGAGTCCCTGCGCGCCGTGCTGGCGAACCGTGCGGTGCTGATCATTTCGCACGATGCGCGTATCGCCTCCCTGGCTGACCGCGCGGTCCTGCTGCACGAGGGCAGGATCATTGCGGAGGGTTCACCGGCAGAGATTTTCGCCCTGACCTAAACCCGGCTGATAGTGCCCGGCTGATAGTGCCCGGTACCGTGTGAAGCGGTGCCGGGCACTACGTGTTTAACGGGTGGTTTCCGTACAAGGGTGCACTGAAATCGGCGGCGGGAGCACTCGCAAGAGTGCAAGACTCAAACGAAAATTTCGGAGAGATTCACTTGTTACCCGCAGAACTTTTAGCTACGGAGAATCATTGTGATAACCTGGCAGAGCGATATGGGGTGCCTTGAGACGCCCGCGACCCGCTAACCCGCCCAACTGACCGCCCAACTGACCGCCCAACGAAGGGCTACGGCACAGCGAAGAGCTACAGCACAGCGGGCGCACGAAACGGCGTAATAACACTCAAGGCTGAGAGAATCACCCATTGAACCTGCTCTAGTTCGAACTAGCGAAGGGATTATCGATCATGGCAGAGCAGCCTACCGCGCCCTCGTGCGCACCCACCTCCAACCCCTCGACCCTCTCCAACCCTGCACCCGGCGCGAGCGCCTCCGGAGCATCCGGGGTACCCCAGACAGCTCGGGTGCCGAGGGTTCTCTCCATTGCGGGAACCGACCCCTCCGGCGGTGCAGGTATCCAGGCGGACCTCAAGTCCATTGCCGCATCCGGCGGTTACGGCATGTGTGTGACCACCTCACTGGTCGCCCAAAACACGTGCGGGGTTCGTGAAGTATTCACCCCGCCCCTGGAATTTTTGACCGCGCAGCTTGCCGCCGTTTTTGATGACGTCACGGTTGACGCCGTGAAAATCGGCATGCTCGGCGACGCAGACACGATTCGCACCGTCCGCACCTGGCTGAGCGAGCACCCCGTGCCCCTGGTCGTGCTCGACCCGGTCATGATTGCTTCCAGCGGTGACCGCCTGCTGCAGGCGGAAGCGGAGCAGGCGCTGCGCGACCTCGTGCCGCTCGTGAATGTGATTACCCCGAACATTCCGGAGCTTGCCGTGCTCTGCCAGAAGGAGCCCGCCCAGACCTTTGATGAGGCGCATGAGCAGGCGGCAAACCTTGCGGCGGCGACCGGAACCACCGTGATTGTGAAGGGCGGCCACCTGTGCGGTCAGGACGCCGGTAACACCGCGGTCTTCCCGGACGGCACCTGCGCGCACGTGCGCACCCCGCGTCTGGACAGCCGCAATACGCACGGCACCGGATGCTCCCTGTCCTCCTCGCTGGCAACCCGCCTGGGCGTGGAGCTGCTGCAGCACACCGAAGCCGCAGAATCTTCTGCGGGCGAGAAGAACACTCTGACCAGCGACGATACCCACCGCGCCCTGCAGTGGAGCACCCGCTGGCTCCACGAATCCATCGCCGCAGGTGCCGGATTGCAGGTCGGCTCCGGTGAGGGCCACGGCCCGGTGGATCACGCCGCCCGTGCTCGCCGCCTGGAGGCTGCCGCCTCCGCGTACCCGTGGCATCACCTGCTCGCCACCACCGACTCTGAGGGCAATACTCTGGACGGCACCAGCCCGGAGCGTCTGCTGCCGGTCAGCCCCGTACCCGCCGGTGAAGCCGTCGTAAAGCCCGCCGGTCCCTGGACCGCCGCCCTCTGGGCAGCCGGTGGCGAAACCTGGCACCAGATCCTGGACCTGCCCTTCGTGCGTGCCCTCGGTGACGGAACCCTCGACGAGGACCTGTTCGCCTTCTACCTGGACCAGGACGCCCTCTACCTGCGGGATTATTCGCGTGCGCTCGCGACTCTCTCGGCGCGTGCTGACACCGCTGAGGCGCAGGTGCACTGGGCCGCCGGTGCGCATGAGGCGATTGCCGCCGAATCGCAGCTGCACGAGGGCTGGCTGGCGAACCGTGCGCGTCTGGGTGGGCCCTCACCGATTACGATGGGGTACACGAATTTCCTGCGTGCCTCCGCTGCCGGTGATGATTACGTGGTCGGTGCCGCCGCTATCTTGCCCTGCTACTGGCTGTACGAAGAGGTGGGCGCTGTGCTCTCCTCGCAGAATCACGCGGATCACCCGTACGCGGAGTGGTTGAGCATGTACGGTGGCGAAGAGTTTGCCGCGGATGTGGCGCGTAGCCTCGCGGAGGTGGAGCGTGCGTTTGAGGCGGCTTCACCGGCTCAGCGTGTGCGTGCGGCGCGGGCGTACCTGTCGGCGTGCGTGTACGAGCGTGAGTTCTTTGACCAGGCACACCGGGCACTGCGCTAGAAGACTAGCTCTGCGCTAGATGATAGGTGCCGGTTTTCGGGCTGAATACCGCCCCGGCATGGCGTGAGATGGGTGATTGATGCTTCACTCAAGCTACCACTGGTTCGGGGGTTGTGCCGGTTATGCTTAAGGCGTCGGTGAAAACCGTTAGCGGTAGGATTCCGGCCCTCACCCAACTGGCTGATGTACCTGCCGCGCCCGCACCTCTACGGCGTGTAACCGACCAGTTTGGCCCGTCGCAACCACCTCATCCAACCCCCGCGGCGGGCCAAACACCTTCCTTCTAGCTTTCGCGAAGAATGTTCGGCATAGAAATATCCCGTGCAGATACTCTCATCTGCACGGGATATTTCTATATGTCTAACCGCTGCGAATCAGCCGCCGCGGCTAGTGCATCAGGCTAATGCGTCAGGGAAGGGGAGCTGGGCTAGCTCTGAGTTGCCGAGTTTAGTTCTGACCTGCCGAACCTAGTTCTGATTTATTGAGCTGAGCTCTGAGCCGCCGCTTCGTTCTCCGCATCTTCATTTTTCTCGGTCCGGAACCCCAGCCAGAACGCTCCAGCTGCCAAACACCCGGCAAACCACAGAGAGATACTACCTACCAGCTGATTTATAAGAGCCATCGCAATCACACCGGCGACAAATCCTCCGACCACCAGGGAGTAATCTAAAGCCGTCATCAGAGCACGTCTGCGGGTGCGGCGTTCTTCGTCCTCAGACCGGGCGGGGGAGGTATCCGCTGACGGGTGACGAGCCTCAACACGCCTTCTAACAACACGCTCCCTCCGGGTGCTGCAAGCATTAGCTATAGCACGGGTATAGAGAGCGCCGGCCGTGTACCAGGCGCTTAACATTTTGCGCCAATTTCCGCTGGTCATAAACAGGGAAAACGGGTTCTCACCAATACGGGTGTCTGCAAGTGCATGAATGAGCAGGCCAATAGTGAACGCTAACGCCCCCACCTGAACCCCGTGCTCGCTCACCCGGTGAATCAGAGGAGTCACAAAACAGACGAGGAGGAAGGGCACCAGAGTAAAAATGCGCCAGTGTTTCAGGTGTGCCCTCTGCCCCAAAAGATCGTGCAGAAGATGACCGCCCAGGTACCCCAGGCTAAAGAAAATCACTGAGAGCCAACGCAGGTGAATAGCGTGCTGCGAACTGTGACTCATATCAGCAATGAGAAGGATAAAATTACCGGTCTGCGTGGCAACCAAAGCTTTGTAATGAATATGAGAGAAAACATCTACCGCTCCCCCCAGGGATGCTAGGAGAAGCGCCATAATCCGCCCGTAGCGGCGCGGAGTTGGAATCCTGGAAAGAAAAAGTGCAAAGCGGGTAGTCATCGTGGTCCTCGGTGGTGAAAAAGATCCGGGCATACAAAAACCTCGAGCACCTATGGTACTCGAGGTTTTTGCGGTAGGCACGTAGGCGCCTCAGAAGGTGCAAGGTCTACAGTCTACTTGCTCTCGCCCTTGAGTGCACCCACGAGCGGACCGATCACGTCCATGGGCAGCGGGAAGACCACGGTCGAGTTCTGGTCGGCACCCAGCTCCAGCAGGGTCTGCAGGTAACGCAGCTGCAGGGAAGCGGGGGACTGGCTCAGAATGTCGGATGCTTCCTTCAGCTCGCTGGAGGCCTCCAGCTCACCGCGTGCCGAAATGATCTTTGCACGGCGCTCACGCTCAGCCTCAGCCTCGCGAGCCATGGCGCGCTGCATAGCCTCGGGAATCTCAACGTCCTTGATTTCGACGAGCTCCACCTGAATACCCCACGGCTCGGTGCGCGAACCGATGATGGAACGCAGGTCCTCGTTCAGGTCCTCGCGGTGTGCGAGCAGGGTGTCCAGGTCAACGCGGCCGAGCAGGGAACGCAGGGTAGTCTGCGCGATCTGGCTGGTGGCAATCGGGTAGTTCTCAACCTCAAGCACCGCGTTCTTGGCGTTGGTCACGCGGAAGAGAACCACGGCGTTCACGCGGGCGGGAACGTTGTCCTTGGTGATGACTTCCTGCGGGGGAATGGTCAGGGTGATAACACGCATATCAACGCGCTGCAGGGAGTCAACGAGGGGGAAGACGACGTTCAGGCCGGGCTTCAGCTCCGAACGCAGGTGACCGAAGCGGAAAGAGATGCCACGCTCGTATTCGGGGATGACGCGGAACATACGAATCAGAATAAAAAGAACAATGACGGCAACTGGGATGAGGATAGTTGCCAGAGTGACGGGATCCATGGTTTTCCTTCACAAATATTGGGGGAGGACGGTATGTGTGCCCACCTGCCCGCGCCTCGTACGGTGCAGGTAGTAGGGGGTGCCCGGTACCGGGCTGTGTGTGGGGGAGTTTTGGGAGGGGAATTTTCCGTCCCGGCGTACCTCGCGGCGGTCGGTGCTTTAGCGGCACCCCGCATGGAAAACTCAAAAGAGGAATAAAAGAGAATTCCACACGGGGTGGCCGCCGAAGCTAACAGACGGGACCAATCGACCGGTCAGCCGCCGGAACGGAAAAACTTGTGCAGCGCTACTTCTTCGCCATCTGCTCTGCCAGTTTTTCGGCAGCCTCAACCTCAGCCAGGTTCTGCTCCTGCAGGACCTCATTCGTGGTCTTGTGCAGTCGCTTAACCGAGGTGCCGGTACCGCTCCATGCGGGGCGGTCCGGGTCGAGGGCAGAGGTACGAACCGGCAGGGTTGCCTCCGCAATCATCTGCTTGCGGGTCTGCTCGGTACGGCGCTTACGCTCATTCGACACGCCACCCCACTTCGCCGCGAAACGGTCCATCTTCACGTTCACCGATTCGTCAGCGGTGGATGCGTGAATATGCTTCGGATCGTTCTCGAAGTTCGCGGGGGAACGCATGAGCTTCACGGCCAGCGGGTAGGTCAGCGACAGGCAGACCACCGCGGCGGCACCCTCCACCAGAAGCTCCAGCGGGGAGTGCCAGACGATAGCGGCACCAATCAGCATGACCACGCCCAGCAGCGACACGGCAACCGCCAGCCCGCGGTGGAAACGACCCGACTCGGAGTAGGGCCATTCATCCACTTCGCGGGTGAGCTCGCGGCCGTTCGCCGAGACGGTGCAGCTGTCCTTAATCGGGCAGGTGTTGCACACGCTGGGCTTGGCGCGGTAACGCATCACTCGGTTATCCGAGTCGAATGCGGTCGCCCACAGCCACTGGTCTTCGGGGCAGAGCCACGCGTCGCTCTCTTGGTGGTAGGTGAACCCGAAGGTTCGCGCCGCCACCATGCGCTGGCTGGTGCGCTTGGCGAGAATATCGAAGCCCCAACCCACGGCGACCAGACCGAGCGCGTACACGCAGGCCAGCCACACGAGGAAAGAAACTCCAGCAATCTGCTCAGGCATGGTTAGCCTCGACGATCGCTACGGTAGGGGCTGGTCTGCTCGGGCAGCTCCTCGGCATCCTGAGCGCCGGCGAACTCTGCGATGCGAGCGTCCTCAACCACCTCGTACAGCGGCGGTTCGGGCAGCTCCAGGACGGTTTCCTTAGCGTTCTTGGAGAAAATCTCCTTGATACCCAGCAGCGCCAGCTTAATCAGCGGGATGATGCCGACCAGGAAGATCACGTCACCGGGCATACGCATCCAACCCATCACGGCGGAAGCACCGTCGTGAATGAACGCGAAGGAACGAGCCTCGTAGTAGCCCTCACCCACGGACTTGTACAGCTGAGCAATACCCAGCGGCAGCAGCGAGATGAAGGACATCCACAGCAGACCAATGTTCAGGGTCCAGAAGGAGAACTTCAGACCCTTCTCCGGCCACTTGTTCTCCGGGAGCAGGTAGCGCAGACCAAACACCGCGAACGCAATCGCGAGCATACCGTACACACCCATCATGGAGGCGTGTGCGTGGTTTGCGGTCAGTGCCGTACCAATCTCGAAGTAGGACACGATCGGCAGGTTGATGAGGAAGCCGAACACACCTGCGCCGAGGAAGTTCCAGAAGCCCACAGCAATCAGGAACATAACAGCCCAACGGTGCGGGAAAGGCTTGGTGCGGTTGGAGTACTGGCGAGCACCCAGCTGCATGAAGCCCCACGCCTCAACGGTCAGGAAGGTCAGCGGGATAACCTCAGCAGCCGAGAAGAACGCACCGAATGCCATCTGTTCGGAGGGGGTACCGACGAAGTAGGTGTGGTGCAGAGTACCGATCACACCACCGACGGAGTAGAGCACAGCGTCCATCATGATGATGGAGATCGCGATGCGCTCGCGGACCACACCGAGCAGCACGAAGATGTACGCCACCATGACGGTGGTGAAAAGTTCGAGGAAGTCCTCCACCCAGAGGTGAACCACCCAGAATCGCCAGAATTCGGCGACGGTCACGTGAGTACGCTGACCTGCGAGCAGGCCGACCGCGTAGAACATGGGGATGGCCAGGCCGGAGAAGAGGAACAGCCACGGCAGGGAGGTCTTCTTCGAGCCCTTCAGGCGGGAGGAGAGGGTACGCCAGACGATGACGATCCAGATGAACATACCCGCGGTGAGCAGGATCTGGAAGAATCGCGGCAGGTCCAGGAACTCCCACTGCTGCGAGAAGAAGCCGGTGAGTTCCTTGGGGATGAGGCCCTTCTGAGAGAACCATTCGTTCAGCAGCGAGCCGAGGACCACGAAGACCACGGCGCCGATGAGAACGTAGGTAAGCAGGCCCTGCTTCTTGGGTTCGCGGCGGGTAATCAGCGGGGCGATGAAGATACCGCCCGCCAGGAACGCGCCTGCGGTCCAGAAGAGGGAGAGCTGAAGGTGCCAGGTTCGAGATACCGTGTAGGGCAACAGCTGGCCCATGTCGATACCGAAGAAGCCGGTGAGTTCTTCACGGTAGTGCTCGGTGAGTGCACCCACCAGAGCCTGCAGCAGGAACAGCACCAGGATCGTTGCGAAGAGCAGGCAGGCTGCCTTCTGCGAGGGGGTCAGGCGAACTTCGTCGGGCTGACGGAAGTCGAGGACGGGTGCCTCTTCCGCGTGCCAGCCGATAGCGCGGGACCAGCGGCCGTAGATGGCGAACATCAGACCGGTACCACCGATGAGGGCAATCAGGGAGAGTGCCGACCAGACCATCAGATCCGCGGTGGGCTTGTTGTCCACGTTGGGTTCGGAAGGCCAGTTGTTGGTGTAGGAGTAGGGCTGGTCGGGGCGGTCTGCCGCCGATGCCCATGCGGTCCAGCCGAAGAATGCGACGAGGTCGTGCAGTTCTTCGTCGTTCTTAATGGCGTCGGGGAACAGGCCCTGCGAGGTGTCACCCTTCATGAGGGTTTCACGGTAGTGCTTGAGCATGAGCTGGTAGCCCTTGGTCTCACCAGCGGACCAGGTGATGGTCTTAGTCTGCTCGTCGTACTTGTTCTCCTTGCGCCACTCGTTCTTGACGAGTTCGCGGGGGTCCTGCTTGCCCTGTTCACGGTACTCCTTGACGGCAGCATCGGTGGTCAGGCGCAGGTATTCTGCAGTGTAGTCGGGGCCGAGGTAGGCACCGTGACCGAGCACGGATCCGTACTGCTGCAGGCCGCGTCCCTGGAACAGTTCCTGACCGTGCAGGATCTGTTCTTGGGTTGCGATAGTTTTGCCGTCGTTGCCGACGATTTTATCGGGGAGCGGCATGGAGAGTGCGTAGGTGCGCATTGCAAGGACTGCCATAATGGTGAAGCCCAGGAGCATCACAAACGCAACAGCCTGTACCCAGCCTTTTCCGGCATAGGCACCGACCGTGTCTGAGCGGCGGGCAATCTTTGCTGCCTGCGCACGCGAGACGGGTTTTGTAGCCATAGTGTATGTCTCCAGTGTGCGTGGATTGTGTAGGTGGAGTGGTTCCGACGCACATCCGCTGGAGGGGCGGCTCACTATGTTCAGGGTGAATCGTCCTTGAGGGAGGTGCGACAGCCCACCCTGCTCTCATTTTTGCATATTAAATGCGTATTTACGAAACTTTGCTGACGTATCGTCACAATATGACAGGCGTATTCAGGCATAAAAGCCACAGTTACAAGGCAAAAAAGTTCGAATGTTACGTTGAGGTTGAATCCTTAGCTTCCGTGACTACTTACCAGCCTGCAACGGGGGAACATAGGGCGGAAGCTATGCAGGCTCCCTCAATCAGGACTCTTACTCGGGTTCCTACTCGGGCTTCTACTTGAGCTTCTACCGGAAATCTTGCCGAAATTATTGGTGGGAGGCGCATCCCAGCATGTGGAAGGGGAATGCGGCACCCCTCAGGTTCCTACACTCGGGTGTGGAATAATAAAACTCGGTACTACTAAACACAGTACAAATTTTTTCAGTACAGATTCTGTGCACCCACACGGTGTACCCTCAGAAGGGGCCACTTACCCCGCATCCACGGCGGACCGCCGCCACAGCCCGCAATCTATCGGCACCTCAGGAGAGTTCA
Source organism: Rothia sp. HMSC069C04 (assembly GCF_001812895.1). Classification (NCBI taxonomy): domain Bacteria; kingdom Bacillati; phylum Actinomycetota; class Actinomycetes; order Micrococcales; family Micrococcaceae; genus Rothia; species Rothia sp. HMSC069C04. The sequence goes on along the minus strand of NZ_KV810762.1, from coordinate 196,298 downwards.
CGTGCTTCTCTACAAATCCACCCAGAAAGCAGTCACCGGAATCCTGCGCACCGTCTTCCGCGCCCGCGTGACCGGACTCGAAAACTTCCCCGCCACCGGCCCGGTGATTGTCGCCTCCAACCACCTGTCCTTCCTGGACTCCATCATTATTTCCGCCATGATGCCGCGCCGCGTGGCGTTCCTCGCCAAGGCTGAGTACGTGAACACCCCCGGCCCGCGCGGCAAGATGATGAAGGCATTCTTCGAAGCCGTGGACATCATTCCCGTGAACCGCTCCGACCGTTCCGAATCGCTCAAGGCACTCGATATTGCCCTGGAGAAGCTGCAGGAGGGTAAGGTCTTCGGCATTTACCCCGAGGGCACCCGCTCCCGCGACGGCTACCTGTACCGCGGCAAGATTGGTGTGGCGTGGCTGGCGCACATGACCGGCGCGCCCGTGGTTCCGGTTGGTCTGATTGGCACCGACCGCCTGCAGAAGCCCGGCTCGAACATGATTTACCCGCGCCGCTTCACGATTCGTGTGGGCAAGCCGCTCTACTTTGAGAAGACCGGCGAGAAGATGACCGGCAAGCAGCGCCGCGTCACCACCGACACGATCATGAATGAGATTGCTCAGCTGTCCGGTCAGGCACGAAAGCACGAGTACAACGTTTCGCCCTCAGCCGCACGTGACGCAGGCTAGGGCACGCGCCGCCTATACCGCGTAGACTTAAACCGCGCATTCACGCACCGACCCCCGCGCTTTGGGGGAGATGGGTGCAGGATGCGCGGTTTGTCGTATGCGCGAGCCTGGGATGACCCCGGTAGCCCAGCAGTGGCAACCCCGCACCGACCCCCGTAGAGAAGCACCGTCAAGCCCAGTAGAGCGAGGAGAAAGTACCCATGGCAGAGCCTTCCAGCTACCGCCCCGCCCCCGGCGAAATCCCCACCGACCCGGGCGTTTACCGTTTCCGCGATGCCGACGGCCGCGTCATCTACGTGGGCAAGGCGAAGAACCTGCGCAACCGCCTCAACAGCTATTTTGCGTCCCCGCAGACGCTGAGCCCGAAGACCTACGCGATGGTGCATACAGCGGCGAGCGTGGAGTGGACCGTGGTGGCGAGCGAGATGGAATCGCTGCAGCTTGAATACACCTGGATTAAGGAGTTTTCGCCGCGCTTCAACATTGCGTTCCGCGACGATAAGTCGTACCCGTACCTGGCGATTACCGTCAATGACGTGTACCCGCGCGCGATGGTCACTCGCGGCGAGCGCCGTAAGGGCGTGCGCTATTTTGGGCCGTACTCGCAGGCGTGGGCGATTCGTGAAACCCTGGATGCGCTACTGCGCGTTTTCCCGGTGCGTACCTGCACGAACGGCGTGTTCAACCGCGCGAAGAATAGTGGCCGGCCCTGCCTGCTCGGCTATATCGATAAGTGCGCGGCGCCGTGCGTGGGCAAGATTAGCGCCGAGGAGCATCGCGAGTTGGCGCGCGGGCTGACCCGGTTTATGGGTGGTGGCGCTGAGAAGCATATCGCCCAGTTGACCGCAGAAATGAAGGCCGCCGCCGCTGATATGGACTTTGAGCGCGCCGCGATTCTTCGTGACGATATTGCCGCGCTGACTAAGGCGTTTGAGCGTAACGCCGTGGTGCTCGGCGCGACCGTGGATGCTGACCTGTTCGCCTACGCTGAGGACGACCTGGAGGCGTCCGTTCAGGTGTTCTTCGTGCGCGGCGGCAGGATCCGCGGCCAGCGCGGCTGGATCGTGGAGAAGGTCAACGACAGCACCGACGCACAGCTCATCGAGCAGCTCATCGCGCAGGTGTACAGCGATATTGCGGCGAGCCTCGCCTCCCAGAAGGACGCCGAGAAGAGCCTGAACAGCTACGATATTCCGCGTTCCGTGCTCGTGCCGGTGGAGCCCGAGAATAAGGAGCAGCTGGCGTCCTGGCTGGCGGAGGTGCGCGGCGGCCCCGTGGAGATTAGCGTCCCGCAGCGCGGCGACAAGGCAGAACTCATGAAGACGGTTGCCGAGAATGCGCGCCAGTCGCTGACCCTGCACAAGAGTCGCCGTGCGGGCGATTTGACCACCCGCAGCGCCTCCCTCGTGGAGCTGCAGGAAGCGCTGGAACTGCCGGACCCGCTGCTGCGCATCGAGTGCTACGACATTTCGCATGTGCAGGGCACGAACGTGGTTGCCTCCATGGTCGTCTTTGAGGACGGCATGCCCGCGAAGAACGCCTACCGCACCTACAGCATTACCGGCGACGCCGCGCGTGACGATACCGCCAGCATGTACGACGTCATTACGCGCCGCTTCAAGAGGCACCTGGCGCAGCAGGCGGAACGCGAAGCCGCGCCCGTGCACTCCGGCGAGATTGACGCCTCCACACCCGAGCCTGCGAAGTTTGCCTACCCGCCGAACCTGGTGCTCGTGGACGGCGGTCCGCCGCAGGTGGCTGCCGCATCCGCCGCGCTGAGCGACCTGGGCATTACGGACGTGTACGTTGCCGGCATCGCTAAGCGCCTGGAGGAACTGTGGCTGCCGGACGACGACTACCCGGTCGTGCTGCCGCGCACCTCGCAGGCGCTGTACCTGGTGCAGCGCATCCGCGATGAGGCGCACCGTTTCGCTATCACCTTCCACCGTTCTAAGCGCGGTAAGGCGATGGTAGCCTCCGCCCTGGATGAGGTGCCCGGTCTGGGCGAGGTGAAGCGTTCCGCGCTGATTAAGCATTTCGGGTCGGTGGCTCAGATTAAGCAGGCGAGCGCCGAGGAGCTGACGGCGGTGCCGGGTATTGGTCCGGCGTTGGCTCAGAAGATTCTGGCGGCGCTGACCTAATCCTCTGGCTGGCGCTGGCCTAAGTGCCTGCTGGCGCTGACCTAATCCTCTGGCTGGCGCTGGGTGAAGGCCCGCCCGGGGTGTGAACGCAGCACCCCGCCTCGTAATGGCGCTTAACAAACGTGTCATAATTGAAGGAAACCGTCATCATTACGAGCGCGCTATCTTCGCGCGCCCTCAACCAGTAGAGTGGAAACCGTGAGTAATAACCATCTGCGCCTATTCACCAGCGAGTCGGTGACTGAAGGCCACCCCGATAAGATTTGTGACCAGATTTCTGACGCCATCCTTGACGGTATCATCGCCCAGGACCCCGCAGCGAATGTTGCTGTGGAGACCATGGTAACCACCGGTCAGGTGCATGTTGCTGGTGAGGTGACCACCTCCAGCTACGTCGAAATCCCCTCCATCGTGCGCGAGACCATTCTGGGTATCGGCTACGATTCCTCTACCCGCGGCTTCGACGGTGAGTTCTGCGGCGTGTCCGTGTCCATTGGCGAGCAGTCCCCGGACATTAACGCCGGCGTGTACGAGTCCCTCGAGGTTCGTCAGGGCATTGCTGCTGACGAGTACGACCGCCAGGGTGCGGGCGACCAGGGCATCATGTTCGGTTACGCATCCAACGAGACCAACGTGCTGATGCCCGCCCCGATTTGGCTGGCGCACCGCCTCTCTGAGCGTCTGACCAAGGTCCGTAAGGACGGCCTGCTGACCGAGCTGCGCCCCGACGGCAAGACTCAGGTGACCCTCGGCTACGATTCGAACAACGTGCCTGTCTCCGTGGATACCGTGGTTGTTTCGAGCCAGCACACCGCAAGCTACGACCTGGCTGACCTGCGTGCAGACATTGAGAAGCACGTTATCGCGCCGGTTCTGGGTAGCGTCGAGCTGGATTCCTCCAACGCCAAGTTCATTGTGAACCCCGCTGGCCGCTTCGTTCAGGGTGGCCCCGTGGGTGACGCGGGCCTGACCGGCCGCAAGATCATTGTGGACACCTACGGCGGTTCGGCTCGTCACGGTGGTGGCGCGTTCTCCGGTAAGGACCCGTCGAAGGTGGACCGTTCCGCAGCGTACGCAATGCGTTGGGTTGCGAAGAACATTGTGGGTGCCGGTCTTGCCGACCGCGCCGAGGTTCAGGTTGCGTACGCTATCGGCCAGGCAGCGCCGGTCGGTCTGTACGTTGAAACCTTCGGTACCGAGAAGGTCGACCCGATCAAGATTGAGAAGGCTGTGCGTGAGGTCTTCGACCTGCGCCCGCTGGCAATCATTAACGAACTGGATTTGCGCCGCCCGATTTACAAGAAGACCGCAGCTCACGGCCACTTCGGTCGTACCGAGCCGGAATTCACCTGGGAGCGCCTGAACCGCGTGGATGCACTGCGTTCGGCAGTGTCCTCCTCCTAATATCTGTCAGGGTAGAGGAGCACGCAGATTCGGGTGACTCAGAGCAGTTCTGAATCGAACTCTTCGGCACCGTTGGGTGCTCAGCAGGAATCCCTGCAACAGCTTGACCTGTTGCAGGGATTTCCTGCTCTTCGTGATGCCCTGATTCCGGCTGCCCCGGAGCCGGTGAACGTTGCCGCCGAGTTGGAGGCGAGCGGCGTGCCGAACCCTGTGGCGCGTGTGCGCGTGGATAGCACCCTGCCGCAGGTGGACCGCACGTTTGATTATCGTGTGCCCGCTGAGCTGAGTGAGGATGCGGTGCCCGGCGCCCGCGTGCGCGTGCTGTTCAACGGTCACGAGCTGACCGGTTACATTGAGGAGCGCGCCGCCACGACTGATTGGACGCGTACCTCGCTACTACCGCTCAAGTCGGTGCTGTCGCGTGTGCCGTCTGTTGCGCCCGAAATTTTTGCGCTTGCTGAGGCGCTTGCCGACCGTTACGCCTCCACGGTGGCGAACGTGTTGCGCCTGGCGGTGCCGCCGCGTATTGCCGCGCTGGATAAGAAGTACGCGCCGCTTCTGCCGGGTTACGAGTCGGCGTATTTGGGTGATTCTGCCCCGGTAAGTACTTCCAATACCCCCGAGAACACCCCGGAGAACACTCCCGAGATGACCCCGGCGAGCGCGGGGGAGAAGTCGCAGGAAAACGCCCCCGAGAACGCGGCTCTCGAGGCCGCGGAATCTGAGCACACGGCTCCCGAGTCTTCTGCCGTCTCCGCCGCCTCCAGCACTGCCGACCCGTACGCCTGGCTTGCCACTCCCGGCGCGCTCGCACCCTTCGTGCTGGACCCGCCGGCGCTGAACCCGGATGCGCCGGATGCCGCCTCCGTCTTCTCCGATTACGAGAACGGCGCGGAGTTCATTGAGGACGTCGCCGCCGGTGCCGCGACCCGCGCCGTGATGACGGTCCTTCCCGGCCACCTGGAGCACACGTGGGCGGATGTTTTGGCGACCGCACTCGCGGCTGCTGCTGCGAGTGGTCGCGGCGCTATTGCGGTGGTTCCGACCGCTAAGAACCTGGATCTTCTGGAGGCGGCGCTCGCCGAGCGTCTGCCCGCTGATTCGTTTGTGCGTTTGAGTTCTGATTCGACTCCGCATACTCGCTATCACGGGTTTGTGAAGGTGCGTTTGGGGCAGGTGCCGGTGGTGATTGGTACCCGCGCGGCGGCCTACGCGCCGGTGGCGAACCTGGGCCTGGTGGTGTGCTGGGATGACGGCGATTCTTCGCTGGTGGAGCAGCGCGCCCCGTATTGTCATGCCCGCGATGTGTTGCTTCTGCGTGCTTCTGCTGAGAATACTGCGGCGCTGTTTGCCGGGTTCAGTATGAGTAGTGAGGCGGCGCGTCTGGTGCGTACCCGTTGGGCATCTCATGTGCGTGCGCCGCGTGCGTTGGTGCGTGATTATTCGCCGCGTATTTTTTCGACGGGTTCGGAGTTTGAGTTGGCGCGTGACCCGTTGGCGGCGATGGCGCGTATTCCTCACCTGGCGTTTGAGCATGCTCGTCGGGCGTTGGCGCGTGGTCCCGTGTTGGTGCAGGTGGCGCGTAGCGGTTATATTCCGTCGTTTTCGTGTGAGCGTTGCCGCATGCCGGCGCGTTGTGGCGAGTGTAGTGGGCCTTTGTCGGTGGCTTCGGGTTCGTCGGTTCCGTCGTGTTCGTGGTGCGGTCATTTGGCGCAGCAGTGGCGTTGTTCTGAATGCGGTTTTACGCATTGGCGTTATTCGGCGGCGGGTGCGACTCGTACTGCTGAGGAGCTGGGCCGTGCGTTCCCGAATGTTCCGGTGATTTCTTCGGCGGGTGACCATGTGCGGGCGTCGGTTGGTCCTGAGCCTGCGTTGGTGGTGGCGACTCCGGGTGCTGAGCCGGTGGCTTTTGGCGGCTATGCGGCGGCGCTTCTTCTGGATGCCGATAAGATGCTTCGTTTTGATTCGTTGCGTGCCCCGGAGGCGGCGTTGCGTCGCTGGTTGAATGCGGCGGCATTGGTTCGTCCTGCGGCTCTTGAGGGTACGGTGGTGACGACTGCTTCGCCGTCGCCGGTGGAGCAGGCGCTGGTGCGTTGGGATCCGGCGTGGTTTGCTCGTCAGGAGCTGGAGGAGCGCGCTCAGACGGGTCTGCCTCCGGCGGTTCGTACGGCTGCGGTGACCGGTGCGGAGGCGGATGTTCGCGCCTTCATGGAGGAGTTCTTGGGCTCTTCTGCGTTGCCGGAGCGGGTGCGTGAGCAGCTGCGTATTGTGGGCCCGGTTCCTCTGGATCAGGGGTATTTTGCCTGGTCGGAGTCTCTTGAGGAGGATTCTGAGGAGGCGCCGGTTCAGGGCGATTGGCGTACCCTGATGTTCTTCTCGTACGGCATTGCCCAGCACGTGACCCGTGAGTTGCGTGCTACGCGTGCAACGATTGCGGCGTTGAAGAAGAACGTGGGGGAGCGCCCGGTTCAGATTCGCTGTGACGGCTTGGACGTGCTGTGATTTTCTAGTCGTGCTGTAGTGTTCTAGTGAGGGGCGGTTTTTGCCCCGGGTTGGGCGTTGAGCTACGCGGGTTTGCGGGCGCGCTGTGCGCAGAGGCGAGGAGGTGAGAGGCATGTCGAAGGTGCCTCATCTGCTGAAGGGTAGTGCGCTGTCTGATGGTGAGCAGCAACGGCTGGCTGAGTATGCTTCTGCGCATCCGAGAGTGCCCTGCACCGCAAGGGCCAGCACCATGATGCGGCGGTGCTGCTGGTTCACGGTATCGGCTACCAGAATCACGGCGAGACGCTCGCGTATTTTGGCAAGCCGGTGGCGCATAGTGTGCAGACTCTGCTGGCGCTGAACACGGATTCTGTCGCCGCCTCCGAAGAGAACCCTGCTGCAGAGGCTTCTGCGCGGGTTCGTGTTGAGGTGATTCCTGACGGTGATACCTTCCCGCCTGCCGCCGAGGTGAACCCGCTGAGCCACCACAGCGAGTTGACGTATTCGTTGACGATTGAGCGCACGGAGTACCCTGCCGACCCCGCTGACTCGGTTGAGGAAAGCCCGCAGGTTGAAGAGAACTCCGCGCAGGAAGAACTCGCCGAAGCCTCCGAGCCCAAAGAATCTACAAGAATCAGTCTGCCGAAAATTGAACTTCCGAAGGTTGAGTTGCCCAAAGTGGAGTTACCCAAGGTGGAACTGCCTAAAGTGGAGCTCCCTAAGATTGAGCTGCCGAAAATTGAGCTTCCCAAGGTAGAGCTCCCGAACATCGATTTCCCGAATATCGAGCTGCCGAACCTTGAGCTTCCGCACCTGCCTCAGCCGAAGCCGCGCCCGGTTCGCACGGTCACTCGCCGCAGCCTCCTTTTTCAGGAGGGCTTCTGGCGGCCCAGACATTACCGCCCGTTGAAGGAGCATTTGCCCTGGTTGGCGTCGGTTTTGCCGCTGTTTTTGATGTTCTGCTTCTACTATGAGCGCCCCGGCGCGACCTGGCGTGAGCGTGCCGGGCACCTGTTGCGTTCTACGGCGCGGTTTGTGAACGTAGCGCTGTGGCTGGTGCTGGCGGCTATGGCGCTCATGACGTTCCGCGATGCTTTTGTGGCGTCCCTGGGCACTCCGCAGGGTGCATTTATGGGTCTGGCGGCGGCACTCGGCCTGGGTATTGTGGGCTGGGTTTTGGCTCGTCGTGCCCGTGAGCTGTGGGCGCTGGTGAAGGCTATTCCGACGCAGCTGATTCAGACGGCAACCAGCCCGGAGTCGCGCGATTTGGAGCGTATTTATGCGCGTCTGGATCGTCAGCTGGACGATTTGAGTTCCCGTAGCGATGCGGTGGGCATTATTGCTCATTCGCAGGGCGGGTATTTGAGCTATGAGTTGCTGCGTCGTCGTGCGGCGGCGGGTAAGAAGCCGATTCGTTTCTTCTACGGCCTGGGTAGTGGCGTGGTCCCGATTAGCATTATCGCTAGTGACCGCAACGACATTCCGGGGCACCTGGATGCTGCGGGCGGCTACCGTAACCGCTCCATGCTGCTGTGGGTGAGCGCGGTCGCGGCGTTCTCCTGGCTGGTGGAGGCGTCCCTGCTGTTTGGCCCGTACCGTTCGCTACTGCACTATGCGATGCTGGTACCCCTGGCGTTGAGTGTGGTGCCGCTGGTTGTGAGCGTGCCGGGTACCTTCAAGGGTAGGGCGCGTATTGGCCGCAAGAGTGCCCGGGACAGCGCCTCCGAAACTCCCTCCGCAAAGAGTCCGGCTGATGTGCGTCTGGCGGATGCGCGCCTGGTCAACCCGTACGGCACACGCGCCTACGTGAAATGGCTGATTCCGTTGCTCTTCGTGCACGGCGTTTTCATGCTGTACGCGGTGTTCATGCTGCTGCTGGCTCAGTTGCGTGTTGAGGGCGCGGTCCCTGAGCTGACCGCCGCCTCCGTGGCGTTTTGGGGCGCGCTGATTCTGGTGCTCATGATGTCGGTGCGTAGCGCCTGCCACCTGTATGTGCGCGCCTACGCGCCGATGCTGCAGGATCTTGATGTGGCTGACCGGTGCGAGATTTCCGCTCGTGGTGACAGTATTGGTAGGTCGAATATTACTCAGCCCGCCGATGTAGACGTCAGCTTTGTGACCCTGCCGGGCCCGTCGGTGAATAGTCACATGCAGTATTTTGATGCGTGCTCGCCGGTGCCGTTGATGCTTGCGCACCGTCTGGTGCCGCACATGATGCCGGCGGGTGAGCAGGCGCAGAAAGCGGCGGCTTTCACCGATATTGGTGCGGAACTGAACCGCGGTTTTGCGCGCGTGAAGAAGTGGATGCGCACCATGCATTACGGGCTGTATGCGGTGCTTCTGCTGATGCTGTCGGTGCTACTGAATGTGGCGTCGCCGGTGAGCCTGTCCGCGTTGACGGGACTTGATACGTCGCACCTACATTCGGAGGGTTTTGACCGTCTGGTGGCGGATGCTCAGCAGCTGCGTGAGCAGGCGGGTTCTTCGGATCTGCTGCTGTGGATTCTGGTCGGCATTTTTGTGGTGGAGGCGCTGCTGATGATGGTGCTTTCGCCGTGGACTCAGCGGCGTTTGCAGCGTGCGTTCATGATGCGCAAGGTGGACCGCACGGGTCAGCTGAGCGAGTTCAATCCTTTGCCGATGGTGACGGCTCTTCTGGGTCTTGACGGTGAGGATGAAGACGCTGAGGATGCAGAGGAACATAACCTCGCAGGGGAGAAAAAGCAGGAGAGTAAAGCAGGGCAGAGCGCTGTAGTTTAGGGTGCTTAGGCGGTGCCGTTGGAAGGGCACCCCAGAATTTTTATGCATTCGTGTGCACCTAAGATTTGTTGGGGTTTGGCTGATTCTAATTGGCGTAGTCTCCGTATCCACGGTAATATATTCAGCACTGCGGATACTATTTCGGCGCTTGTCGAGGTGGTGTTGGCAGTATCTATCACTCAACTTCGCGTACGCTTCACAACCGTGCGCACCAACGAAAGATGAATACTGGTGACTCAGACTATGATCGCCCCCGCATACGAACCTGCATGCGGCGGGTCTGCTTCTGTACACAATTACGGCGTCATGCACCCGGACCCCGTGTTGCTTTCCGACATGACCAGCGCAGAACGAGGAGCTGTTTACCGCTACTTGGCGCGCTTCGCTGAGCTGGATGACGCAAAGATTTTCTACGCGTACGGTCACGCTTACGAGCTGGCTCGTAAGGATGCCGAGCGCGGTCTCTACGCAACTATGGCGTAGCCTGCACAATTAGTTTTTAGAAATGCTGCTGCACTCTTTATGGGTGCGGCAGCATTTCTGCTTTTCGGGCTGGCTTTCACGCTGGCTTTCGGGCAGGTTTCAGTTCGGTTGGAGACTCGGCGGTCCCATGCCGCTATGATGCCCCTGATTTCTTCCTGACAACCGGGAACATGTCCACTATGGGGGCGTTCCCTGATGGTTCTTGAACATTGATTAGCTCTTGGGTAGTTTAGAGGTATCACAACCACTACTGCGAAGAGACTTCCGATGATCTCCGTAGGTTCTTTTCGCGGTGTTGCCTCCGGTAGCGTCTGCATTGTTGCGGCGCTGCCCTAAGAAACGCCCTAAGGAAAGGTACTCACCGATGAGTTTCACCAATATCACCTCTGATTACGAGCCCGAGTTCGGTAGTTCGGCACCGAGCCGCGACAACGGTATTACCCACCCGGACCCTGTTCTGCTGTCCTCGATGACGAAGGCTCAGCGTGGCGCGGTGTGCCGCTACCTGGCTCGATTTGCTGAGCTGGATGACGCGAAGATTTTCTACGCGTACGGTCACGCGGATGAGCTGGCTGCGAAGGAAGCAGCTCGTACCGGTAGCTTTACTGCGGTCTAAGGATCTCTGCTCCGGTGCGATGCGGTGAGGCTGCACCTTCCGGATGCGCCCTCAGGGTGCCCGAGCTCTGCGAGGGCGGGTTCCCTGCGTCGGCGCGGAGGAAGTGTGTAGCGAACCGCCGCTGTACATCATTGCCGTAAGCCGTACGCACCTACCGGCAACCATGAATTGAATACGAGAATGCCGCCGCACCCTCCCGAGAACCGGGGGAGTACGGCGGCATTTCTTTGCCCAACGCAGGCTCTAGAGCCCGCGCACGACCTCCAGCAGTTTGAGTGCCGAGTCGCGCCAGGAGTAGCGGCGCACATCCGACAGGCCGTCAATGATCACGCGCTCGCGAACGGCGGTGTCCTCCAGGGAACGGATTGCCTTCACCCAATCGGCGGCGTGCGCCTCCGGGGCACCGTCAACCGGCGCGAACACGGCGTGCGGCGCAATCTCACGGAAAATCGGGATGTCACTAATCACCGCGGGGCAACCGGCAGCCTGAGCCTCGACCACGGGCAGGCCGTAACCCTCCTCGCGGGAGGCAGTCACCAGGGCGTGCGCCTGGCGGAGCAGCTGCTGGTACTCCTCGTCGCTCACGCCGTTGTGCACCTCCACGTTCTCACCGATGAGGCGCTCGTCGGTGAGTTGCACCAGACGCTGCGGCGGCATCTTCGACAGCAGGTGCAGGCGGTAATCCGGCAGGGAACGCATCGCCAGCAGCAGGGTTTCCACGTTCTTATACGGCATGAACGAACCCATGTACACCAGGTGCTTGACGGGCTGCTCTTCGCGGGTGGTGGCGCGTTCCAGCGCGGTCTGGCGGGATACGACGCTGCCGGGCTGCGGGGCGTTGGGCACCACGAACAGCGGCTTGGTGGTCAGCTCGTGCTCACGAATCAGTGAGGCGGTCGACTCAGAAACCGTCACGACCGCGTCGCCGTGATTGAGCAGGAAGCGCTGCGGGGTGTAGGTCTTGTGGAAGAGCCTCCAGCCCACGCGCACCGGTGCGGGCAGGAACCCGGGCGGGGTCGGGTGCGAGTAGTAGATCAGGTCGTGCAGGGTGAGGATCAGCTTGAATTTGCGTCCGGTGGAGCCGATGGTCTGCATGGGGGAGAACACCACGTCCGGCGCGTACTTGTTCAGCTGCAGTGCGGCGGTCGGTTCGAGCGGGCCGGTGGGCGAGCAGATTTTCACGTGCGGCAAGTCGGGCAGCATGTCCAGCTGACGCTCATCGCTGATAATCATGGTCAGGTCGAGGTCGGCGGCGGCTTCGTCACCGGTGTCAATGAGGGTTTTGAGCGCGCCCAGCAGGGAGGCGGTGTAGCGGCTGATGCCGTCGTGGAAGCCGATACGGGTGTATCGGGCGTCAACCATGAGTTTCATGTTGGTTCCTTACTTCTCGTTCCCTGAGTGGCCGGCGGCAAAATCGGCGATGAGTTCCGCGGCCAGGTGCGGGGTTTCGTAGTGGATGAGGTGCCCGACTTCAGGGATCATGTCCAGGCGCTCGCGGGCGCCGGACGAAGACGCGGGTAGATTGCGGGAATCAGGCAGGTCGCGGGAGGTCAGCGTCGCGTACATGGCGCGAGCTGTTTCGGGGGTGCCCAGGTCGTCGTCTTCGGCGACGAGCATTTGCACCGGCACCCGGATGGCGGCGGCGTATTCGGCGGCGGTGTGCGTAATGGACGCTTCGTAGGCGCTGAGCACTCCGCGGCGGGAGCCGAAGGAGCCGAAGTAGGCGGCGTGCTGGCCGTTGATGAAGCGGCGCATTGCCTTGTCTTTGGTGCGCATCATGACTTCGCTGGAGGCGCGGGTAATCAGCTGCGAACGCAGCAGCGGGTAGCCGATTTTTTCGGGGAGTGCCGCGCCGGCGCGGTAGTAGAGGGAGGCGAGGCGCGAGGCGACGCGCTGGCTGCCTTCGAGGGCGGGTTCGCTAATCGGGTTGATGAGCGAGAGGAGCGCGAGCGAGTTCGGGTGTGCGGCGGCGAAGGCGCTGGTGACGATGGAGCCGAAGGAGTGGCCGACCACGTGCAGCGGCAGGCGCTGTGCATCCTCACGGGCGGGGTTGGTGTGCTTCACAAAGTCGTTTAGCCACGCCACGTACGCGTTGATGTTGTCTTCGCCCTGAGCGTTTTCGTCCCGAGTGTTTTTGCCCTGAGTGCCTTCGGGCAGGTCTGCGGAGCGGCCAAAGCCGGGCAGGTCGGGGCTGATAATGCTGACGTTCGGGATAAGCTTCAGCAGGTAGTTCGCGATGATTTCCAGGCCGTGGTGGTCGCCGCGGAAGCCGTGCACGAGCAGCACGGGGTAGGAGCCTTCGGGGAAGAGCCCAGCGTTCATGCCTTTGCCGTACTGCCAGTAGCGGGTCATAACCGCCTGCGCGCCGTCACCAATGAGGGCGTCGTGGCGGGTGCCGGGAATGAGCGGTCCGGGCACACCCTCAAGAACTGAGGTGTTGGGAGAGTCCGGGGTAACGGTGGAGGTCATGGGTACCTTTCGCGGGTTGGGTACTGGGACGGCAAAGTCCCGTTCTTAATTCTAGGGGAGAAGCCTGAAAGGGCTCTGAAACCCGCCTGCCGCATCGGTGGTTGGGCGTGTGATTGCGCAGGTGGTCGGGTGGGTGGTGCCGTCCATTTGGTAGTCGAGGCGGCCTCAACTCTGGCGCGGTGCGGGTTTCGCGTTACACTTGGAGGGTTAAGTTTTTATCAACCTGTCTTTATTTAAGGAATCGCTGTGTCTGCTCAGGTAGAGACCGAACGCAACGAAAATGCGTACGACTTCCGCGCTATGGAAGCCAAGTGGCGCCCCTACTGGGACGAAACGAAGGTTTTCCAGCCCACCGGTGACGCCCCCAAGGGCCGCAAGTATGTGCTGGATATGTTCCCGTACCCCTCCGGTGACCTTCACATGGGTCACGCGGAGGCATTCGCTATTGGTGACATGAACGCCCGCTACTTCAAGCAGTGCGGCTACGATGTTCTGCACCCGATTGGCTGGGACTCCTTCGGCCTGCCCGCTGAGAACGCAGCCATTAAGAACGACACTCACCCCAAGGAGTGGACGTACAAGAACATTGAGACTCAGGCTGAGTCCTTCAAGCGCTACGCTATTGCCGCTGACTGGAGCCGCCGCCTGCACACCTCGGACCCCGAGTACTACAAGTGGACTCAGTGGCTGTTCGAGCAGTTCTACAAGAAGGGCCTGGCGTACCGTAAGGACTCCATGGTCAACTGGTGCCCCAAGGACCAGACCGTGCTCGCGAACGAGCAGGTTGTCAACGGTGCGTGTGAGCGTTGCGGTACTACCGTGACTAAGAAGTCGCTGAACCAGTGGTACTTCAAGATCACTGATTACGCACAGCAGCTGCTGGATGACATGGAGCAGCTGGAGGGCAAGTGGCCTGAGCGTGTTTTGCTCATGCAGCGCAACTGGATTGGTCGTTCTGAGGGTGCTGAGGTGCGCTTCGAGATTGAGGCGACCGAGGACCAGCCTGCTGAGTCCTTCACCGTGTTCACCACCCGCCCGGACACCCTGTACGGTGCAACCTTCATCGTGGTTGCTGCGGATGCGGCGTTCGCCGAGCAGATCGTGGCACCCGAGCACAAGGCTGACCTGGAGCAGTACCGCGAAGACATTAAGGCACTGAGCGATATTGACCGCCAGTCCTCTGACCGCGAGAAGACCGGCGTGTTCACCGGCCGCTACGCGATTAACCCGCTGACCGGCGCGAAGCTGCCCGTCTGGGCTTCTGACTACGTGCTCGCCGATTACGGTACCGGCGCGATTATGGCTGTGCCCGCGCACGACCAGCGCGACCTTGAGTTCGCCCTGAAGTTCGACCTGCCCATCGTGAAGGTCCTGGACGTTGAGGGTGCTGAGGACCCGGCTACCAGCGGTGTTGCCGCAGCTGGTGACGGCGTGCTCATCAATTCCGGTGAGCTGACCGGCCTGCCGAAGGCTGAGGCGCTCGCTAAGGCTATTGAGCTGGTTGAGGCTGCCGGCACCGGTGAGGGCAAGGTCATTTACCGTCTGCGTGACTGGCTGCTGTCCCGCCAGCGTTTCTGGGGTACCCCCATCCCCGTGATTCACTGTGAGGATTGTGGCGAGGTTCTGGTGCCTGAGGATCAGCTGCCGGTGCTGCTGCCCGATAACCTGCGCGGTGAGCAGCTGGCTCCTAAGGGCCAGTCGCCTCTTGCGGCTGCCGATGACTGGGCGATTGTGCCTTGCCCCGAGTGTGGCAAGCAGGCTCGCCGTGACTCGGACACCATGGACACCTTCGTGGATTCCTCCTGGTACTTCCTGCGTTACGTTTCCCCGAACTTCGATGAGGGCCCCTTCGACCCGCAGGCTATGAGCGAGTGGGGTGCCGTCGACATGTACGTTGGCGGTGTGGAGCACGCTATTCTGCACCTGCTGTACGCACGCTTCTTCACCAAGGTTGTTCGCGACCTGGGTCTGATCAAGCACGATGAGCCGTTCAAGGCGCTCATGAACCAGGGTCAGGTGCTCAACGGCGGCAAGGCAATGTCCAAGTCGCTGGGTAACGGCGTGAACCTGGGTGAGCAGCTCGACAAGTTCGGTGTGGACGCTATCCGCACCACCATGATTTTCGCGTCCCCGCCCGAGGATGACGTGGACTGGGCGGATGTTTCCCCGTCCGGTTCGCAGAAGTTCCTGGCTCGCGCATGGCGTGTGGCTCAGGACGTCACCAGCGAACCCGGCGTTGACGCAACCACCGGTGACCTGGAGCTGCAGAAGCTGATTGCTCGTACCGTGCACGAGGTTCAGGGCCTGCTGGATAACGGCAAGTTCAACGTGGTTGTTGCTAAGACCATGGAGCTTGTGAACGCTACCCGTAAGGCTATTGACTCCGGTGCTGGTGCGGCTGACCCGGCTGTCCGTAAGGCTGCTGAGACTGTCGCTATTCTGCTGTCTCTGTACGCGCCGTACACCGCTGAGGACATGTGGCACGCTCTCGGCCACGACACCCCGGTTCTGACCGCGGGCTTCCCCGAGGTTGACCCGGCTCTGCTGGTGGATGACACCGTCACCGCTATCGTGCAGATTAAGGGCAAGGTCAAGGCTCGCCTGGAGGTTGCGAAGGATATTTCCGAGCAGGAGCTTCAGGAGCTGGCTCTGGCGGATGCCGCTGTTCAGCGTTCGATTGGTGACGCCGAGATCCGCAAGGTGATTGTGCGTGCGCCTAAGCTCGTGAACATCGTGATCTAAGCTTTTTAGATAAAGAAGTTTCTTAGATAAAGTACAAGCCCCGCTGTGGCTTCGGATCGTTCAATGGAACGAACCCGGAGGCGCGGCGGGGCTTTGCTGTACTGCGGTAGTGATGAGTGCCATAATGTTCAGGGAACGCTAGGAGAGGGTTCGTCATCGAATCACGCACTGACGAACCGGAAGAAGGGCCGGAATATGGAGCGAGAGAACAAAGCAGAGAACCGCATTGCCGTGGTGACCGATAGCGCCGCCGCCCTCGACCCGGAGCTCGTGCAGCGCCTGAGCGCTCGCGGTAATTTTGTACTGGTTCCGATGCCGGTGACTATTCGCACGCCCGGTGAGCCGGATCGTCAGCTGCAGGATTTGACCACCGCCGAGGTGGATGAGGCGATTATGCTCGCGCACGTGATGGGTCAGACGGTGAGCACTTCCGGGCCCGCGCCGGGCGTGTTTGCTGATGTGTATGACGAGTTGGCGTCGCGAGGTTTTACGCATGTGGTATCGGTGCATCTGTCCGGTGAGCTCTCGGGCACGGTGGAGGCGGCACGCACCGGTGCCCGCCTGAGCCGCCTGGGTTCTAAGGGTGTGAGCGTGGTGGATAGCCGCACGGTCGCCGGTGCCTACGGTCATGCGGTGGTGCGCGCCCTGGAGATGCTGAACTCTGCTTCCTCTGATTTTGTTCCGAGCCCTGACCACCCAAGCTCTGACTATCCGACTGCGGCGCAGCTGGTGGACTACATTCAGTCCGTCTGCGAGCAGTCCACGCTCTACTTCTATATCCCGACCCTGGATGCGTTGCGCCGCGGTGGCCGTGTTTCCCCGGCGTTGGCGATGGTGGGGCAGATGTTCCAGATTAAGCCGATTGGCACGATTACCGAGGGCAAGCTGGCGTATGTGGAGCGCCCCCGCACTGCGGCGCGCGCCCTGGAGCGCCTGGTGGAGGTGACCGTGCAGACCTGCCGTGAGCATCAGCATGCGGCGGCGCTCAGCTCCGCTTCAGTGGGTTCTACCGCCGCCGACCCCGCCAGTTCTTCGCTTGCCGCATCCCCGCGCGGTGAGGTGGTTGCGGTGCATCATGTGGGTAATGCGGCGCAGGCGGTGCAGCTGTACGAGCAGGTTCAGCAGATGCTGGGGGAGAGCTCCCTAGTTCATGATGCTGCCGTTTCTTCGGCGCCGGAGTTTTTGGTGAGTGCGTTGCCGCCGGTGCTGTCGGCTCATTCGGGGCTGGGTGCTGTGGCGCTGGTCGTTTATTAGGATTGTGTACTAGCCGCCTTTCCGGCGTGCCCGTGTTGACCCTGTGCTGTGTGCTGCGTGTCCGCGCGGTGTTCCCGTACGATGCGCCGCGGGCGACACGAAACACGACACGAAAACTGTGTGCCGGGAGCGTATTTAACCCGTTTTGAGGCTGTGGTGTGTCTTACGTTGGGCTCGTCTGTTTTCGCGTGAGAAATTGCACTGCGTGCGAGCGCATGGGGCGTCAGTGAAACCCATTCGCAGGTGAAAGGGTATTTTTTACCCTCAGATTTTGCCTTGATATGGCGCGGTTTTTAGTAAATGTGCGTTTCATGTGTGTTTATGTTGCCGTGACCGTATCGCAACATTTTCTAGGGGCGAACACAACGCAAACCAACAGAAAACAACGGGTTTTTGTCGGTTTTTATGGCGCAACTCACAAAAATTTCTCGATACAACACACCAAAACACACACAAACTAGGGTAGGATTATTACCAACAACGGCGGAACGCACCGGGCAACATAGAGCACGGACGAATCCGACTAAACCAGAGCCTGCAAGGCATCGGATTTGTACACCGCCACCAACGCACTGACAAGGAGATACTCCAGTGACTGTACGCGTAGCAATCAACGGCTTCGGCCGCATCGGCCGCACCTTCTTCCGCGCAGCTCAGACCGAGGGCGTCGGCTTCGAGATCGTCGCAATCAACGACCTCACCGATGTTGAGACCCTGGCACACCTGCTCAAGTACGACTCCATCATGGGTCGCTTCAACGCAGAGGTTGAGGTCAAGGAAGGCGCGCTGGTTGTTGACGGCAAGGAAATCAAGATCCTCGCTGAGCGTGACCCCCAGAACCTCCCCTGGAAGGACCTGGGCGTTGACGTAGTCCTCGAGTCCACCGGTTTCTTCACCGAAGGCAGCAAGGCAAAGGCACACATCGAGGCTGGCGCTAAGAAGGTTATCCTCTCCGCTCCCGGTAAGAACATCGACGGCACCTTCGTCATGGGTGTGAACGACGACCAGTACGATGCAGCTAACCACCACATCGTCTCCAACGCATCCTGCACCACCAACTGCCTCGCTCCGATGGCTAAGGTCCTGAACGACGCATTCGGCATCAAGCAGGGTCTGATGACCACCATCCACGCATACACCGCTGACCAGCGTCTGCAGGATGCTCCCCACCGCGACCTGCGCCGTGCACGCGCAGCAGCTGTGAACATGGTCCCCACCTCCACCGGTGCAGCAGCAGCTGTTGGCCTGGTTCTGCCCGAGCTGAAGGGTAAGCTGGACGGCTTCGCAGTCCGCGTTCCCACCATCACCGGCTCCATCACCGACCTGACCTTCACCGCTGAGCGCGAGGTCACCGTTGAGGAAGTCAACGCAGCAGTCAAGGCAGCAGCTGAGGGCCCCATGAAGGGCATCATCAAGTACAACGAGGATCCCATCGTGTCCAAGGACATCGAGGGTGAGCCCATCTCCACCGTCTTCGACGCACCGCTGACCAAGGTCATCGGCGACCAGGTGAAGGTTATCGCTTGGTACGACAACGAGTACGGCTACGTTGCACGCCTCGTGATGTTCACCAACAAGGTTGTGGCATCCCTCTAAGCCCCAATAGGCTTACGACGCTAACCGAGTGTAAGCGTCACCCAGCGTAACTAACGCATAGTGAACCCCGGCACCACCGCATCAAGCGGGGGAGTCGGGGTTTGCTGTACCAAGACCCATGTGTAAGGGCCTTGAATAAAACCCCTAAAAACGTATAAACATACTGTTTTCCGTCGCCCTTTTTGGGTCAAAAATACCGTAAGAAGATAGCTGATAGAGAGTGCGAATATCCGCGATATTCTGCGGAAAAACACCATATAAAAGCTATTTTTTAGGCTGTCAAACACCCTAATGTTCGGTATGATGGAAACGGTATATAAACCCACCTATCCAGGAGGAATTCCTATGGCTAAGGCACTGTCCGAACTGCTCGAAGAAGGCGTCGCAGGCCGCCACGTTCTCGTTCGTTCCGACCTGAACGTACCCCTGAAGGACGGCGTTGTCACCGACGACGGCCGCGTCCGCGCATCCCTGCCCGTCATTGAGAAGCTTGCCAAGGCTGGCGCACGCGTTATCGTGACCGCACACCTGGGCCGCCCCAAGGGCAAGGTTGACCCCCAGTACTCCATCGCACCGGCAGCTGCACGCTTGGCTGAGCTGGCATCCGTGCCCGTGAAGGTTGCAACCGACCTGGTAGGCGAGGACGCAAAGGCTAAGGCAGCAGCCCTGGCTGACGGCGAAGTTCTGGTTGTTGAGAACGTCCGCTACGACGCACGCGAGACCTCCAAGGACGACGCAGAGCGCGGCGAATTCGCTGACGAGCTGGTCGCACTGACCGGTGAGAACGGCGCATACGTGAACGACGCATTCGGTGCAGTTCACCGCAAGCACGCTTCCGTCTACGACGTTGCTAAGCGCCTGCCCGCATACCTGGGTGACCTGGTGAAGAAGGAAGTTGACGTTCTGGCTAAGACCCTGAACGACCCCGAGCGTCCCTTCGTCGTGGTCATGGGTGGCGCTAAGGTTTCCGATAAGCTCGCCGTGATTGACAACCTGATTGGTAAGGCTGACACCATCCTCATTGGTGGCGGTATGGGCTACACCTTCGCATACGCACAGGGCTACGAGGTTGGCCAGTCGCTGCTGGAGAAGGACCAGGTCGACAACGTTCTGCGTTACCTGAAGGAAGCTCCCGAGAAGGGCACCGAGATCATCACCGCAGTGGACGTTGTCTGGTCTGACGCATTCTCCGCTGACGCTAACACCGAGATTCGCCCGATTGAGGACCTGACCGGCGGCAAGCTGGGCGCAGAGGCTGAGGGCCTGGACATTGGCCCCAAGACCCGCGAGATTTTCGCTGAGAAGATCAAGGGTGCAAAGACCATCTTCTGGAACGGCCCCGTTGGCGTGTTCGAGATTGCTCCCTTCGCTGAGGGTACCCGCGCAGTGGCTCAGGCTATCGTCGAGTCTGACTCGTTCTCCATCATTGGTGGTGGCGACTCCGCATCTGCAGTCCGTAACCTGGGCTTCAAGGATGAGCAGTTCGGCCACATCTCCACCGGTGGTGGCGCTTCCCTCGAGTACATTGAGGGTAAGACCCTGCCCGGCCTGGAGGCACTGGGCGCCTAATCTGGGTGCACAGATTTAGTACACGGTTTTAGTGTAAGGAACCCCCGCTGGGGCGGTATTTCGGTACCGTTCCGGCGGGGGTTTCTGCATGCCCGCTCATGCCCGGATAATCCTGCGCGGGCAGGGTGTGGGGCTGTTTCCTGGCTATTTGCTGTGGATTCCCTCGATTCGCCGCCTGTATCCGAGAGGGACAGAGCAGCTTTACTAGACTGGAAATATAGAGGGCCCCGGCGCTCACCGGGCGGTACCCATACGGTTGCCGCGGGGGAGCGAAACAGGGAGCGCACGCACCTCCACAGGCAAACAAATACAGGCAAGCAAATACAGGCGGGCGAAGACGCCCAGGTGCTGAACCCAGCCGCCCGAGCAGTCCAGGACCACCTCGGCAGCTTATGAAAACGGCAACTAGTGAACATCGAATCCAAGGAGGCAAAGAATGACCGTAAACGCTCAAGCGCTCTTTGACGAAAAAGACTACACCGGAACATACCCGTACGTTGCCGATGGCGTGATTGGGCCCTACACACCCGCAAACCGGGACCACCCCGCCTACTCGGCGCCGGCGCCGGGGGTGAGGTACAGGCCGAGGCACTATGCGGCGAGGAACCTGCGCCCCTACCTGGGCTACTACTACGCCTGCCAGAATTACATGATTCTCGCCTCGGAACCTGCGGTTCTGAGAATGGACAATATCAGCGAGGAAATGTTCTTCCCCACCATTCAGGACCTCTACGAAGAAGGTAAAGGCTGGGTCATTACCCCTAACCCCCAGATTCTGACCATGAACCTTTTGGAGGGGCAGCCGCGCCTCATTGACGAGACGCTAAAAATTGTGGAATGGAATGTGCGGTTCGATATTCTTCCCGAAGTTCAGGTGTACCGCAAGGACACAAATCAGGTGTATCCCATCACCGATTTTGATACGCGCGGCCTGATTCGTGACGGCGCAATACACGGGACTCTACGCACACAATTCACGAATGAGTGGAGGCCCGTCCAATTCATCCCAGAAAATAGTTTGAGCTAGGGGAGGGCATCATGACGAATAACTTTGGTGGACCCGGATACGGCGGACCCGGATATAACGAGCAACGAGCGTACATGAGATCTATGCTGTCTCGCGCCAAGTTTATACGGGCTGGCGTGTTCGCCGGTGCCGCCCTCGTCGCGGTGGCTTTTGGCTGGGGTGTCAACCTGCTCAATACGATGAGCTCGGATTCCCAAGCCGATAAGAAGCGGGACCAGGAGTTTGTGAGCCTGGAACCCACGGAGAAGTACGATGAGCTCCGTACCTTGGGGCCTTCCTCCGGGCCGCTCGTCTACACGGCATTCGAGCGTAAGGGCCGCTTCATTCCTGCCACCGAGGCGCAGGCGGCGCAGAACGTGCCATACCCTATCCAGCAGCCCGGAATGGATAACTACGACCGCGCCGGCTTGTACGCATTCGTGGCGTACTTCTTTGCGTCGATGAATTACTTCTACCACACGGGCGACACGGAGCCTCTTTCCAAGGTCACAGACCCCGAAAAGGTGCTACATCCCGAAATTCTTCGCCTGTACAGGGAGAAGCGCGGGTGGGTTATTTCGGCTGATAAGAATGTGCTGAACGCCAACGTTGTTGATGATCTTATCGCCGGTGAAAAGGCTAAAAATACGAGCCGAAATATTCTGGTGAGCACCCTGTACACGACTAAGGCTACGGACCTGGCGTTTTACGTGACTGAGACGGGTGAGAAGCAGGATGTCAACAAATATTTGAGGTATCTGGGGCGTTTCTCGCTGGCTGTGGAGCATCTGCGCGGGCAGTGGGTGATTGTGGTTGACCGTGACGGCTACAGCAACCGCAACACCTACGAGCCGATCTACCCGCGAGGATTCGGGCAGCTGTAGCTACTCTAGATACCCCCGCCGGGCAGTACTTTCGGTACTGTGCTGGTGGGGGTTTCTTGCTGCACTTTTCAGGGGGGCTCTTCGCGGCTGGCTAGGGGAGGTGGAATCCGTCCTGCTGAGTTCGTGTGCAGAGTGTGCGTGTGTTACCTTGAAAGGTGTGTGATTCTCACTGTCACCGAGTGAGGACACACATGCAACGAATGTGAACGAGGATGCTCGTTCACTGTCACATCAACTTCCGGAAGTAAATACACAATGGGTTATGTCCACGCTAATACTGAAGCTGTTCCTTTTGATTTTGAGAGCGCCGAGGCTCTCAAAACACATTTGACGCATCTAACTCAAGTAATCGAGCATCAGCTCCCTGCCCGCTATGGCGCCGACGGTACTTGTGGTGCCGCTCAGCTCGCTCTGGAGGGGTTCACCGGTGGCTATGCACGAGTGTATAGGGCAAAGCTTGCTTCGTCATTTGCGCTGTTGCGCGAGTTTAAGGAATGCTTTAGCAACGCAGCTCGTAATATGGAGACTTATATCAAAGCTGCCCGGGAGGAAGAGCGTATTCGTCGAGAGATTACTGAATGGGAGGAACTCAAAAGGCGTAAGCAACATGCAATCCATGAGAGGCAGACCACTCCTTGGTATCAATATAACTATAAGAGTAATTCTGACTACAAACTGGAGATCCCTCCTCGTCCTATACCATCCAGTCCCCCGCATTTTGAGGTCTACACTCCACGACCTGTAGCTGACCCCTTCACTGGTGCTCAGGGTAACTCAGTTTCTTCGGGAGTTTCTCAAAGCGCTCTCGGACAGTTTGCCGAGGCAAACTCTTCTGCACAGGGTACTCAGCATTTGAATACCCAGATTGCGCTTGCTTCTGATGGATCTACGGTTTCTATCATTCCGCACAATGCGTATCAGCATCGTCAGGTCACTCTTTCTATGAATGCTGAACTTGACCAGGTGCAGCTTCGCGTAGCGTCCACCTATGCTCAGTTCCGTTCGAATACTTCGTGGGGAACTTTTAACGCTGATTCTTTGATTGCTGCGTTGCACACCTGGATTGAAGATGTGTATGAAGATGCTACCTGGCTAGGAAAAGTTGCTCAGGTAATGCTTGATGCTGCAACTTATGGCAATCTCACTAGTGCTTCGGTGGAGGGTTCTGTTGATCTTTCCGGGCCTGGGGCAAAGGCTCAAGTTAGCCTCGACATGAACCTTCTGAATGAGCTGATGCATGATGATATTCCCATGCATCACCTACTGCAGGTTCCTGGCATGAGCATTACCGGTGTAAATATCTCATCCGGCTACGCAAATGACCCCGTCAACGTTGCAACCGGTAACTTCATTGAAAGTGAAGTTGACCTTCGCTCTCATGTAAACCCTGTGTTGCGTCTTGAGCGCACCTACAACAGTGTTCTCGCTGCCCTCCCGAATACCCCTCACGGTGCTTTTGGCAAGGGCTGGTCAAGCATGCTGGATAGCCGACTTGAGCAAAACTCCGATAGCATCTCATGGCACACTGCCGACGGTCGTGAACTCGTCTTTGAACGTGATACGAACTCGGCTAGCGGGTATGCACGAACTCCCAACGCCCCCTACTGGCTGGAGAAGGTATCCGAGTCTGCTCTAGACGCGGCACCTACGTATAATGTGGATTCAGTCTCTGCGCCCTTCGAAGAAGATACCGAAGGACAAGAGGCGCTTTATCGCGCCCTATACTCTGCTGTGAATAAAGCGGTCAAGTCCGCCCATCGTCTACTGCCGTCATCCTTTGAAGTAACGGAATCGTCTGAACCCAGTTACTACTGGTCTGTTACTAACCATTCTGGTAGCCGTTATTTCTATGCTCCTTCGGGTGAATTGGTTGCTTTCATGGAGGGGCACCCCAGCTCAGCTATAGTTGCTCTTTACAACCGTGGCCCAAAGGCTAATGCTGATGGGGAATCCGTAGTTCAGCGACCGATCGCTTTGATTCAGCCTCTTAGCGCGCAGGGCATTGTTGTCAGCTATGACGCCCAGGGTTTTGTATCTGCTGCGTCTCTGAATAACTTCAATGAAGGTTCCTTTGAAAAACATTCATCAGGACAGGTCGAAAGCCAGCTGAACGATGCGCGCTATATTTACAATTCTGCTGGCGTACTTTGTGAAGTTCAGCGACCTGATGGTACCCGCCGTTATGAACAGACGGAGGATAACCTTATCCACCGTGTCTGGAATGAAACGGGATATTGCGAGGTTGAGAATAGCTATGACGCTGACGGTCGCATCGTAGCCCAGAAGACCGAGCATGGTCGAAATATTAGCTACCGCTATGAGCACGGTCTGATGACCGTGATTGAAGATTCCGAAACCGGTGAGCACGCTAATATTTGGCGTTCGAATGAACACGGTCAGCTTGTTTCCCTCGTGGCTGGTGACGGAAGCCGCCAGTCCATGCGATACAACTCCTACGGTTACCGTACCTATATCTGCGAGCGTGACGGATCTGTGACGCATCGTAGCTATGATGAACGTGCTCGCCTTGTCTCGGAGAATACTCCGGAAGGTGCGGTCCACCGTTATACGTGGGATGAGTACGACCGTATGCTTGCCCACCGAATTATGAATAAGGATCGGCGTGCAGGCATCCTTGCTGAAACACGCTATACCTACTCCCAGAATCCGCTGGACCCTAACCCCCTGACTATTACCCGTAACGGAGGCAATACAACTTATCTTGAATGGGACAACGCCGGTCATTGCACCGCCGTCACTGATGAATCAGGATCCAAACAGCACTTTACCTACAATGACTGTGGACAGCTTCTGAGCTCCACGGACTCTAGTGGTGCGCAAACGCAGTACTCGTATGATGCTGCTGGCAACCTGCGCTCAGTAACTAATCCTCTCGGAGATACCCAGTATTTTGAGTGGGATGCGAGCGGGCGCCTCAGCGCAGTGACCGATGCTATAGGTGCTCGTTGGGGTTTGTCTTATGAAGAGGCAGCTCAGAATGCTACGCCGACCTCCGAGCAACACTTGACAGCGCTGACCGACCCTGAAGGTAACATCACTACTTTTGAATACTCAGCTGGTCACCTAAGTGCTGTGGTTGACCCTATGGGTAACCGAACCAGTGTTGAACGCGACACCTGGGGCAACGTTGTCTCCATGACTGATGCCACAGGAGCCCAGACCCATTATGAATACGACGAACTCTCGCAGCTCGTCGCTATCGTTGACCCCTGCGGGGCTCGTACCGAATACGAATATTCTCTAACTGGCGACCTGAGCCGCATTGTGGACGCTACTGGTGTAGCTTTGAGCATTACCCACTCGCGCTCTCACGGTGAGTATTCAATGCGAGTTGAGGGCGCGCCTGGTAACTACGCCGTTGTAACCGATGCCCTGGGACGAGTTGTCTCTGCATCAAATTCTCTGATGAATATGGTGCCGGGTCTGGGTCCCGCTGGATCTTTGCGCTCTAACTCTTCTCTTGCGGGGCTTGCTTCAGCAGGTAAGCAGCCTTCTGAGCGTCCTGCGGGTCCTTGGGCGTCGTGGAGCTTGGTGCAGCCGGAACTTCGTGTTCCCACTATTTTGGGTTCCCGCGATAACGTATCGCGAGGCGATAGCGCCCTTACTGCTGCTCATCTTCCGTCTGTTATTACGATGTTTGAGAACCGTCAGGATATGGCGGTTCTCTTTGGGGTGCCCGTTCCTAAGCTGAACATGCCGGATGCCTCTATCCTTCTCAACTCTTCATCTGATAGCTCTGCGCAGGCTGGATATAACACTCACGGTCAGATTGCTCAGATTAGCTCTGCCGATGGCGGGGCAATTAGCTTCGAGTACGATGCTCAGGGACGTATGAGTCGTAGCATCAGTGTAGCTGGTCGAGAGACTTTCTTTGAATATGACGCGGCAGGCCGTTGTACCAGCCAGAAAACCCTCAAGAAAACGACCGAGCTCGATACTGATGAGGGTTACCTGGAGACTATCTTTACGTACGATCTCGCAGGTCGTTTGTTAGAGAAGACCATTCGGGATTCTGCAGATACTTCAGCTACCCCGTCGCGCCTTGTACAGTACACCTACGATGCTGCTGGCCGACGCATTAAAGAAGATACGGGGGAGAAGGTCACCTGCTACAGCTACACTTCACGTGGACTTATTGCACGTATTGAAGATAGTGTTGAAGGTACTCGTTCTTTCTCATACGATGCGGCAGGTCGCCTTGTGAGCGTTGATGACGCTTTGGGTGGTACCTCCCGCTGTGAGTATGATGCGCTCGCACGTCCTCTGCGCTGGATTACGCCTGCGGGTATCGTAACGAGCTATGAATGGGACGCGGCAGGACGTCTTCTGCGTGAAGAACGTTCGGGTACAAGTTTTACGGTTGAAAGTGCGGCAGACTCTCTCGTACGTACTTTCTCTTACGATGCTGCAGGCCGTCTTCTGACGATGAACGATGGCGAACGTATCCGTTCGTTTGAGTATGATTACGCTCGCGGGGGTGTGCTCCGTTCGGTCACTGTTGATGGTGAACTTCAGGGAACTTTTGAATATTCCTTGATGAATGGACGTGGCTCTCAGCAGGGCACGTTGAAGGTTTCGGTAAATGATGCAAAGGCAGAGCATATCTATGAGTACTCTGCATCTGGCAGGTTGCTGAGCCGTACTCGCGTACCCCATGGTGATATGAACATGAAGCGCATCTCAAGTACGGTGTCTATTGCTGATCACACCACGGGTATTCTTCGCGCCCCGGACGCGAGCCAGCGTACTCTCCATGCCTTGCAAGCGTTTAAGCAGCGTGGTGAGTACACGCTGAACTATACCTACGATGCTGATGGCGTTCTGGTAATGAGTAGCAACCCGTACGGTTCAGTTCGCTGGATACGTGACGGCGCAGGTCGAGTGCGCCACGCCCAGTCTAAGGATGTCTTTGCTCGTACCAGGGAGATGGAATTTACCCATGCTCCGTGTGGTGCCCTAACTTCGGCGTGTACAGATGACACTTATACCGTGTGGGAACTCGATCCTGTTAAGCATGTTCCCGTGGAGTACAAGGTAGAGCGTACCGGTACCCATGAGTTGGGAACTGGTAGTGCACCTGTAAGTACGTTTGTTGCTCATGTGGAACGTAACGCTTCTTCTCAGGTTGCTGTCTGCACTCTTGAAGGTGCAGAAAATAAGCCTGAGGCACACACTATGAAGTATCGTTATGATGCTTCGGGTGCTCTCATCTCTGTATCGGATGGTGTTCAGGAGCGAACCTGGACCTACGAAAACGGCATGATGGTCGCCGAGGCATTGTATAAGCATAATTGTGAGCAGGGAAATAACGCCCTGCTGCTGGAACGCGCCTTCAGCCATAATTCAATTGGTCTGCTCAGCGCTGTTTCTGAGGTGCAGTATGGTGCAGGTGGTACTGCCCAGAATCGTTCTCGAACTGAGTATTTCTATAACGCTGCCGGTGAGCGCGTCCGTGAGGTGACCACGGACGAGCTGACTGGACAGCGCCGTGAACGTACCCTTGGCTGGGATGTTATGGGGCAGGTGAATGCTATTCGCCAGGGCGGTGAAGAATGGTCACTGCACCATGACATGACTGGTGAGCTTGCCTCCGTGCATCCTAGCACTACGGTGGATGTCTCCGGTTCGTCTATGCCTTTGATGTGGGACGCTGTTTCATCTGTACCTATGGTGCTGGGTGTGGGCGGAATGAGTGCTGGTTCTGTGCTGGAGAAGATCTCTTCTGCGGAGGAACTGGGCTATGGCTTGGGCTGGTCTATGTCTTCTAATCCGTGGGAAAGTGATGTAGTTACTGTTCCTACTGTTCCCGGCCTTGGCATGGTTAGTGCTGGTCCGGCAGCTTCCTCAGTCAATATTGTTGGCCTTGATTTTATGGGTTTCCGTGTAGCTGATGCTGGCGTGCGCCGTTTTGTGTCCACCGATGCTTTGAGCTCGGTGCCGGGTATTGTACATGGCATTGATGTAAATTCGTTTGTGGGCTGGAATCCTATTTCTCTAGCTGACCCGTGGGGTTTGCGCCCGATGTCGGTGATAGATTTTAGAGAACATCAAGCATCTGGCTTCAGGCAAAGAAGTGAAGCTAACGCTGCTGGTGCAACAGGACTAAGAGATCTGGGAAGATTTTTCTTTTTTGGTCCTCTCGTATTTGGCTCAGCTGGCGTTTACTTTACTAATAGGGAGGCATGGGACGACACATTCTCCCCTAAAATTGAAGATCTAAATGTCCATAGGCAATATGGCCAGAGTGGCGATATCCCGCCGATTCCGCCCAAAAGTGATTATGAGGTGGCGCAGCGTATGAATTCGGTTAACGACAATCCTCATGTTAAGGAGATGGAAAAATCTGAAGGAGATAAAGGTTATTCTTCTGTTCAGATTGATGTTTATAAAAATAAAAATACAGGTGAGAAAATTGCGTATGTATATATTCCAGGAACAGATTTTGGCGATAAGCAAGGTGAGCTTGGGTCTATTGGAAATAATTTGGGACTAGGGGCAAACACTTCTGATAAACCCATAGATGAACTTTCCCCATATCACCGTATGGTAGAAAATGCAATGCATCAAGCCGATGTTATGGGTGTAGATCAAGTTGTTCTAGTGGGTCACTCCCAGGGTGGTGCTGTGGCATACTCTTTGGCTAACAATAAGGAATTTAATAGTAAGTATAAAGTTTCCAGCGTGGTGACTTATGGCTCGCCTGTTGCGAATCTTGAAAGCCAGAGGGAGGATCTGCAGCATAAATTTAATTATGTTTCAGTTGTTAATGCTCAGGACCCAGTCCCTTCTCTTGCTCCCCAAAATAAGGCAGAAATTAAAGATCCTGCTCAAGAAATACATGTTGTTGAGAGCCCCAACGTTTCTGGTGTGTTGGGTCCTCATGATATGAATGTTTATGTTGATGCTACTAGGAATAATATTTCGAATGGCCATGGTTATGATACTGCGGTGCATCTCGACACAGGGGATTATGTAGCTCTTGAAGATAATCCTAATGAAAGGGGAGGAACGGGGTTGTATACGGGGACGAATACCTCAAAAAGTAATTCGATTACACGTGGAGCATATGAGCTCTATAAGAGCTAAAATTTCTGTTGGTACGATGTGAGGAGGAGAGTTTATATGGAGCCTGTAATAAATCATGTATATGGATCATTCTTTGACGGGAAAGATTACAGGGGTAAGTATGATTTGGGTGAGACTGATATGATTGGGGTTCATGTTCCTGCTAACTATGAGCACCCTGCGTATTCCTCACCCATACCGGGATATGTTTTCTCATACAATCCTATATTTACAGTTCAAATTTTAAAATATTTCTGTGAATACTACTATGGGTGCCAAAACTATATGCTTTTGGCATCCGATTCGC
>NZ_KV810762.1:162915-166718 GCF_001812895.1 Rothia sp. HMSC069C04 | reverse complement strand
TTCAAGACCTTTTTGAAGAAGGGAAAGGCTGGGTTATTACCCCCAACCAACAAATCCTGACCATGCATATCCTTGAGGCGCAGCCGCGCATCCATAACGAAGAACAAAAAATCTTCGACTGGAACGTCAAATTCGACATCCTTCCCGAAGCAAAAGTCTTCTGGAAAGACACCGGGCAGCTACAGCCCATCACCGAATTTGATACGCGTGGGCTCCTCCGCGATGGAGCAATCCACGGCACCCTGCGCTCCCGTTTCCTTAATCCCGGATGGGACATCCACTTTATCCCCGAAAAGGAGGCATAACAATGGAGCCCCAACGCAAGGAACAGGAGACGGACGCCCAGCAGAACTCTTTCGCGGAAGCCCAGCCGGTATCTTCTGGTCAGCTACTCGCTCATCAGCAAGAGTCGCGAAAGCCCCGTTTTTCTCGTCGTGCCCTCGCAATAGCAGGTGCGGGCACCCTCGGCGCCCTCATCATCGGTCGAAAGACCGGTATCCTCGCCACCAATGAGGAAAAACAAGAAGCGCGCCTTCTTAAACGGGATAGAGCACTTATCGAACTGGCACCTGAACAAAAATTTGATGATTATGTAGACAGTGGAAGTTCATCCGGTCTGCTCGTGTACACCGCCTACGAGCGCAACGGCAGGTACGTGCCCGCAACCGAAGAACGCGCCGCTCAGAACGTGCCCTACCCCGTTCAGCAGCCAGGCATTGATGAATATAGTCGCGGTGGTTTTTATACTTTCCAAGCATACTTCTATGCTGCCCTGAACTATTTCTACTACACGGGAGATACAAAACCGCTGTCCGAATTAGTTACCCCTGAAAAAGTGGTATCTAAAGAGATTCTTGAAATGTATCAGAAAAATCTTGGGTGGATTGTTTCTGCCCAGGATCTCTACCAGGTAAGAATTAGGATTCCCGGAATCGGTACGCGGTCTAAAAACCGTCGCAAGATATATCAATACCAGGGATCCACCTTTATCCCTGAAGATGCAT
This sequence comes from Rothia sp. HMSC069C04, assembly GCF_001812895.1. NCBI lineage: Bacteria > Bacillati > Actinomycetota > Actinomycetes > Micrococcales > Micrococcaceae > Rothia > Rothia sp. HMSC069C04. The sequence goes on along the minus strand of NZ_KV810762.1, from coordinate 165,714 downwards.
ATTTCTATGTACAACAGACAGGAGAGAAACTACCTATCAATAAGTTCTTGAAGACCGGCGAGGAAGAATATGTATTCCTTTATGCTGAGCACCTGCGCGGCCGCTGGGTGCTGGTGGAGGGCGATAAGGACGCCACGCCGCTGTACCCTCCGGGATTCTCCCTCGAAGGACTAGAGGTGTAAGAACCCACCTTCCCGGTAGCCGCACGCCCTCACCGATAACCACACCACACCCACCCTAGGAGACATATGGAACAGTCGCCCCAGAACCTTGGTGCAGGCGGCTCAGAACATGCCGTACCCTATTCAGCAGCCCGGAATGGATAACTACGACCGCGATGGCTACAACAACCGCAACACCTACGAGCCAATCTACCCGCAAGGATTCGGGCAGCTGTAGTGCTTTTCTAGGACCCTCGCTGGGCAGTGCTTTCGGTACTGTGCTGGCGGGGGTTTCTTGCTGCACTTTTGAGGTGAGTTCTTCGCGGCTGGCTAGGGGAGGTGGAATCCGTCCTGCTGAGTTCGTGTGCAGAGTGTGCGTGTGTTACCTTGAGGTATGGGCGAGGATGCTCGTTCACCGTCACATCAACTTCAACTTCCGGAAGCTAAATACATGGTTACTTTTCAGGCTCATGCCGTCCCTGTGCCTTTTAAAGATGAGAGTGCTGAGGCTCTCACGATGCATCTCAACTGTCTAAATCAGACAAGTTAGGTCCTTACTCGCTAAAGGCATCTATTCGTTTAATAATCTCATTTGTTATCTGAACAATGAGTGTTCTTCTTGAGTTGATTCAGTGAATATTTCAACTCATACAGATGTAGAAAATTTATGTAACCTCAAGGATTATTGTTGTGAGCATTATTTACCCTACTTCTCGTAGAGGGTTTATGAAGGGCGTGATTGGAGCTGGTGGCGTCTTAGCTTTGAGTGCCTGCTCATCCACGCCAAAAACCAAAGATAATAACCCAAAAGAAACCCCTTCGGCAACAGCCAGCGCTTCTCCGAAGCATAATGCCTACGCAAAACCATTTCATGACGATTATGATTACCGCGAGGCAATCAATGATCCGAAAAATGTATTCAATATCGGCATATATGAACCGGCAACGGAAGAACATCCCGCATACGCTGCGCCGCCGCCATACTATGAGAATGCTTTTGAACGGGATATGACAGTAGCCTCTTTTCACTATGCCGTTACATATTATGCAAACTATCAGAACTATATGCTTCTATCCGGAGACTCGCGACGACTTCATCTTGAAAATATGTTAGGCGGATTGTTCTTCCCCACCATCCAAGAGCTCTACGACAACGCTAGTGGCTGGGTCATTACCCCGAACCAGCGAATTCTTAATTTCACGATTCTTGAACCTCAGCCCCGTATTGTGGATGAAGCAAATCACGTATGCGAAATTAACGTTCGATACGACCTGAAACCAGAGGCGAAAGTCTTTATCGTGGGGGAGAAAAAGCTCTACCCGATTACTGATTTTGACACTCGCAACATTGTTACAGGTGGGTCCATCTACGGAACTATGGTGTGTCGATTCCTGGACCCCAAGTGGGAAGTCAACTTTACCCCCACATATGGCCCAGTGCAGGGGAACTAAAGGAAAGGAAAACAGTGAAGGAAAACAATAACACTCCTGCTCTTCGGGAATCCTCAACCGGCAATAACCCATCAGAGCAGAAAAAGAACCCCAAAATCTCTCGTCGTGCCCTGTTACTGGGATCTGCTGTAGTAGGCACTGCCGCAGCATCGGGTCTGTATGTGGCTGGCTCAAACTGGAAAGCTTCGCTAAACGAGCGAATCGCGCAAGAAGATGCCTCATGGAAGCGAAACCAAGCACTAGCCGCCGCCGAGCCTGCAACAACAATTGCAGAGGAAAGCTACAAGAATACTGCAGCAGGTCTATCTGGTCGGCTGGTGTACACCGCATACCGCAAGGACGGTCTCTACGTTCCCGCAACCCGTGAGGCACCCGCACAGAATGTACCCTACCCAGTTATCCGCGAGAAGATGAATACATACGATATTTCAGGTATGTACTTGTTCTTCGCCTACTATAACGCTGCCAAGAACTACGGGTATTTGACCGGTGATCTTGAACCCCTAGCAAAGATTGTTGACCCCGAGAAAGTTATCTTTCCCAATGTGTACGAATTTATAGCCAATAACCAGGGGTGGATTGTTTCGGATCAAGAAATTGAATCGTATATGGTGGAAACTCACGGATACGGTAGCCGAGAGATTCAGGGACGAAAAATATACAAGCTGCAGACGGAATTGTCGATATATGGAGACGCCTATTTTGTGTATCGCGATACCGGCGAAGTGAAATATTTTCGGGATATGTTTCATACTGACCGCCACCCAACTATAGATTTCTACGGAGAGTTTTTGGATGGACGCTGGGTAAGCGTTGACGAAAATCTACAAGGGGATCTTTTGTTGCCCAAGGGTGTTTCTGTCGCCGGATACACGAAATAGATTCGTGAATTCAAAATAGCATTTGGCGATCAGAGACATATTTTTAGAAGGAGAGGAAATGACTGTCGACCCGGAGTGGACTAAAAAATTCTTCAACCAAGAGGACTATAGGGGAGCATACCATCTTGTCGATACTGACATGATTGGAATTTATACCCCGGCAGACCAGCAGCACCCTGCATATTCTGCGCCGCCGCCAGATTACAGCTATACGTTTACTAAATTTCTAACGTCCGCTGATTTGGAATTCTATAATATCTACTATTATCAATGCCAAAACTATATGCTTTTGGCATCCGATTCGC
>NZ_KV810762.1:162087-162815 GCF_001812895.1 Rothia sp. HMSC069C04 | reverse complement strand
TGCTTTTGGCATCCGATTCGCGCCGCCTCGAATACGCAATGACCACCGAAGAACTATTCTTCCCCGCCATTCAAGACCTTTTTGAAGAAGGGAAAGGCTGGGTCATCACCCCCAATCAACAAATCTTGACCATGCACATCCTTGAGGCGCAGCCGCGCATCCATAATGAAGAACAAAAAATCTTCGACTGGAACGTCAAATTCGACATCCTTCCCGAAGCAAAAGTTTTCCGGAAAGATACCGGGCAGCTACAGCCCATCGCCGAATTCGACACGCGCGGACTCCTTCGCGACGGAGCAATCCACGGGACCTTGCGCTCGCGTTTCCTCGATCCCGGATGGGATATTCACTTCATCCCTGAAAAGGAGGTATAACCATGGGACCCCAACGTAAGGAACAGGAGACGAACGGAACGCTGGGTTCCTCCCAGGAAGCTCCGTCGGCATCTTCTGGTCAGCTACTTGCTCATCAGCAGGAGCCGCGGAAGCCCCGTTTTTCTCGTCGTGCCCTCGCAATAGCAGGCGTGGGCACCCTCGGCGCTCTCATCGTCGGTCGACAGACCGGTATCCTCGCCACCAATGAGGAAAAGCACGAAGCGCGCCTTTTCAAGCGGGATAAGGTACTGGCTTCCCTTGAGCCGACTGAGAAGTTTGATGGGCTTGCCAAACAGGGTGATTCAACTGGTCTGCTTGTCTACACCGCCTACGAGCGCAACGGCAGGTACGTGC
>NZ_KV810762.1:107813-161987 GCF_001812895.1 Rothia sp. HMSC069C04 | reverse complement strand
ACACCGCCTACGAGCGCAACGGCAGGTACGTGCCTGCTACCGAAGAGCGCGCCGCTCAGAATGTGCCGTACCCCGTTCTGCAGCCGGGAATGAATGAGTATAACCGCGGTGGTTTCTATATTTTTCAGGCGTACTTTTATGCCGCCCTGAACTATTTCTACTACACCGGAGATACCAAGCCGCTCTCTGAAGTGATCAACCCCGAAGAGATCATTTCTCCTGAGCTTCTTCGGCTGTACCGGGAAAACCGCGGCTGGCTTATTGCTAATCAGGACGTGTACCGCGTACAGGTCACGATTCCCGGTATCGGTAGACGCCAAAAGAACAGCCGTAATATCAGCGAATATCAGGCAAGGCGACGTATTCGTGATGAGGCTGTCTTCTATGTGCCCCAAACGGGGGAGAAGTTACCCATCGATAAGTTCTTGAAGACCGGTGAGGAAGAGTACGCTTTCCTCTGTGCGGAGCACCTGCGCGGCCGCTGGGTGCTGGTGGAAGACGATAAGGACGCCACGCCGCTGTACCCTCCGGGATTCTCCCTCGAAGGGCTAGAGGTATAAGAACCCACCTTCCCGGTAACCGCACGACATCACCGATAACCACACCAACCACACTAGGAGACATATGGAACAGTCACCCCAGAACCCCAGCGCGCCCGCGCAGGCTAGCACCATGCAGGGCAGCCCCTTGCCGGAGAATACTGCGCAGAACAATGCCACAGAAAGCACCACGGTAGAAGCTACTGCAGTACCTACCGCAACCGCCCTCCAAAGCCCCGAGCATGACCCGGCTCTAGCAAGCACCGCATCCGCAGCTCCCGCCGAGGCGGTAGCACCCGCGCCCGCAGAGCCTAAGCGCATGGGCCTCTACTCGCTTATCTGCCTCCTGGTTGCGGTTCCCCTTGGAGTGTCTATCGGCGGGATACCTCTAATGTCGCTATACCTGACGTACACGACAGGGCCTAACGCGCCCCTGCTGATTATTGCGAGCATCATTATCTGGGTGTGTATCGCCTTCGCATACTGTGCACTCGTCACCTGGATTACCGAAGCAATCGCCACCCGTAAGATGCCCTGGGCACAGTCCCTCGGCTTATGCGCACGAGTGATGGCACTCGAAGCAATCATTATCGCCATTACCTTTTCTTTTCTGCTGTCCGCTCTCAACGGCGGCAGGTACTAACACACCGTAGACAAACACCACCGGCAGAATACCGGCAGGGTAGAGCCCCCTAAGCTCCACCCTGCCGGTACTTCGTATCCGGGGTTCCACACGATCAGCGAGCGCGGGGTGAGAATAGTCAACGCAAAGCATAAAACCACGCCGAACCAGTGAAAATATGCCGCCAACCCTCTAAAATAGAAAAGGAAAATTCCGAACAACAACCCCGCCCGGTATACCGCGCGGGAAAGCTAAGGAGCGAACTATGTCGCGTAAGCCCCTCATCGCAGGCAACTGGAAGATGAACCTCAACCACGCAGAGGCAGTCACCCTCGTCCAGAAGCTCGCATGGACCCTCGACGACGCAAACTTCAACTTCTCCGCAACCGAAGTAGCCGTCTTCCCGCCCTTCACCGACATCCGCTCCGTGCAGACCCTCGTCGAGGGCGATAAGCTGGACATCCTCTACGGCGGCCAGGACCTCTCCGTCCACGACTCCGGCGCATACACCGGCGAAATCTCCGGCGCATTCCTCTCCAAGCTCGGCGCAACCTTCGTGCTCGTCGGCCACTCCGAGCGCCGCACCTACCACCACGAAAGCGACGAGCTGTGCGCAGCAAAGGTTCAGGCAGCATACAAGCACGGCCTGACCCCCGTCCTCTGCGTCGGTGAGCCCCTCGAAATCCGCGAAGCAGGCACCCACGTCGAGTACACCCTCGAGCAGCTGCGCGGCTCCATCGCAGGTCTGACCGCAGAGCAGGCAGAAACCCTCGTCATCGCATACGAGCCCGTCTGGGCAATCGGCACCGGCAAGGTCGCAACCGCAGACGACGCACAGGAAATGTCCGCAGCAATCCGCGCAGAAATCGCTAAGCTCTACTCCGCAGACGTTGCAGAGAAGGTCCGCGTTCTCTACGGTGGCTCCGTCAAGTCCTCCTCCGCACCCTCCATCATGGGCAAGGAAGACGTGGACGGCGTGCTCGTCGGTGGCGCATCCCTGCAGGCTGACGAATTCGCAGCAATCGCACGCTTCGACGCATAAAACCCCGACGCACCACAGCGTCTCATAGCGTTACGGCGCCCGGTTAGGTACCCACCCGACCGGGCGCTGAACCATTAAACCGCCACCGAGTTAGCGGCGGGGGGCAAGAGACGAGCGTAGGAAGGCTGGTGTATGACTCAGGTGTAAGAGCCGGGCGCGTTCGCCCCTAACCGCAAAACCCACCCAGAATACGCCGACCCTGCGGTTCGCCCCGTACACTTAACGGCATGTTCAGCTTTGGTTTTTCCCTGGTCGTCGCAGCCCTCGTCGGCATGATCCTCTACAGCTACCTGCGCAACCGCAAAGTGAGTGCCCCGCGCCTACCCGGCAATGACGGCGGCAACATCGGCTACGCAGGCGGCGCAGAATACCAGGAACCCTCGCCCGAATACCAGTACTTCGAGAGCCGCCGAGAAGCATTCCTCGACCAGCTCTACAGCCGTACCTCCTCACCGGAAATCCCCGTGACCCTCACCCTGCGCGACTGGGTTGACCAGGGCTTCTACGCTGAAGGAGGCGCCTACTGGGCAGCCGCGCAGCAGTTCACCTACTACCTCATCGACGGCGGATACGTGCGCGCCTACGACACCGAAGGCGACGAACTCACCGCCCAGCGTGTGCTCACCGACCGCCCCGCAGCACTGCAGCTGACCCCCAGCGAATACCAGCGCCGCAGCAACCGCGCCGCATAAAAAGCCGCCTCAACGTGACCGAATGGCGGCTGTAGCGTATAGTTAAACCCGTCTGTCTGCACCCCGCAGTCCAGGCACCCCACCAGAAGACAACGAAGGAAGGTCCCCATGGACGTCATCATGAACGTACTCATGGTCATCATTGCCATCACCAGCGTGATCGCAGTGATGCTTGTGCTGCTCAACCGCGGTCAGGGCGGCGGCCTCTCCGACATGTTCGGTGGCGGTATGACCAACTCCCTGAACTCCTCCGGTATGGCGTCGAAGAACCTGATTCGCCTGACCGTGACCGTAATCGTCATCTGGGTTATCGCAGTGGTCCTGTACGGCCTGGCCCTGCGCTTCAACGGCCAGATTGTGGTCTAGTCAGAGCCTCTCATCAGAGCCCGCGCCCACCCCATCGAGGGTGAGCCAATAGAGCTTCTCCCCGGCACTTCTCAACCGAGAATGCCGGGGATTTTTTATGCACCAAACGGCAATGACGAAAGCGGTAGCGGGACGCGAATCTTTACGGCATGATAGGACGTATACACCACATACGAAAGGCAAAGAAGCCATGAGCGCCTACACCCTCGATTACACGTACACCGCCCCGTCAGCCCTCATCGACGGCGCCGACTCCCGCGCGCTCAGCCTCGCCACCAGCGGCGGCAGCACCCCCGAAGGTGCCGCCTCCCACCCGTACTTCTTCTCCGGGTTCCTCGAACGAGCAGACGTCTACGCCACCGCATTACTGGTCGTCGCCAGGGTCGCCCGCACCCGCTTCTACGTGCCGCCCAGCTCCCTCGCCGGAGCCCTACGCGCTGCAGACCCAGTCGTCACCAGCACTGCCGAAGGCCTACGCTTCGAATCCTTCAGCGCCTGCTGCGGAGTGTACGCGCGCCTCGACGTTGACTCCAGCGCACTCGACGCCAGCCACAGCGCCGTAGGCGTCACCAACGTAGACGTCAACCCGCCCCTGCGCGCCGCGCTCGCCTCCCTCAGGGCGGGGGAGCCCATCCACCTGAACGTCGGCGACGACGGGCTGCTCACCACCACCCTTGACGGCTCCGTCATGGAAGAAAAAGTGCCGCTGCCCATCCGCTGGCTCAAAGGCTTTGCAGAAACGCAGATGCTCTCATCCCGCATGAGCCCCGTGCACAGCCTGGACGCTGCCGCCGCCCGAACCTTCATCCACTCCCTGCCGCGTAACTCCAGCACCAAGGCGGTCATGTGGGCAACCCGTGCCGTGCGTTCCCTGCGACTTGCCACCCGCGCCACCGCCGGATCCGTATGCGTGGCGGGCCCCGAACGTCTGCGCGTGCTTGAGCCGCTCATCCGCCACATTCAGCGCCTGGACGCGTACAGTGAGCCCGTGAGCGCCGGTAACGCGCCCGTGCCCAGCGTGTGGGTGGCGCACCTGCCCGGCGCACGCCTGAGCATCGGTTTGAGCCCCGAAAAGTCACGCGGGTTCTCCGGTGAGGGATCCGTGCTGCAGGCGCTGTCTAACCCGAACACCGCCCAGAACGCTGACATGCTCAGCGTGCTGCTTTCCTTCGAGCCGCGCATTGACGTGCCCGTCATGTCTGCCCGTGCCGGCCTGGATGAGGCGGCAACCCGCGATGCCCTCGCCCTGCTGGCTTCCTCCGGCCAGGTTGGTTTTGACGCGCACGCTGGCGAGTATTTCCACCGCCCGCTGCCCGTGCATCCGGAGGCGCTGACCGCCATGCACCCGCGCCTGGTCGGCGCGAAAAAGCTTGCCGACTCTGGCGCTATTGAGCGGGTCGGGGCGGGGGAGCACGGCACCGGCGAGTACAGTGTGCGTAGCGGCGCGAACACGTACACCGTGGTGCTGCCCGCCGACCCGTACGCCGTGGAGGGGTACCTCTGCTCCTGCCCCTGGTGGTTGAAGTACCGCGGTACGCGCGGCCCCTGTAAGCACGCCCTGGCGGTCAGTATTCTCTACCGCGAACACGCCGCTAACTAGACACACTACGTACCGCACTAAAAGACGACGCCCCAAAAGCTCCCCTCAGCTTCCACCCGAAAGACCACCATGAGCAAACGCCCCGAAACGCGCACCTTCCCCGAAGGGGTCATCACCGAGCCGCTCCCCGGCGAAGTCATTCACCCGCTCACCAGGCAGCAGAAAACCTGGAGCGACATCATGCACTTCAACCGCAACCTCGCCAACATTCTGGCGGTCGGCGGCACCCTCGAGCAGATTTACCGCCGCTGGCAGTACTTCGACATCACCACCACCCCCTACGGCTCCCAGCTCGGTAAAAACACGCCCGGAACCGTCACCCAGGACCGCGTTAAAGCCTACGCAGAGTTCGGCTGGTTCACCGGAGGCGTTGCCATGCGCCTAGCTGAGCTCTACGGCGGGGCGCGCCTCGAACATGACGAGGAATACTACACCGCCCTCATCAACTGCGACCGCGAGCTGATCCTCCCGCTGCTGCGCGAGGACGAACAGCTCCGCGAAGAACTCATCTGGGGTATGCTCGCCGTCGAAGGTAACCGGGACGTATCCCTCACCCAGCGTGACTCCTACAAGCCCGGGCAGAAGGTCAACAACCCCGGCTGGTCCTGTGCCCTCATCGAAGCCAGCGAAACCGGGCTGATTAGCCGTGACCGCCTCATTGATGCGCTCCTGATCTCCCTCATGAGTGACTTCCCGGCGTACCGGGTCGGCTGGTTCTCACGCCTGGTCACCGGTCTCAAACTCACCGCCGAAGAAATTGCGGCACGTCAGAGCGAATTTCTGACGCTTTTCTCCTCACCCATCGGCCCGAGCGTAACCCTTGGTGTGCAGCATATTCACCGTCTCTGGAGCAAAAACCCGCAGGCGCTGGATGCCACCGCCTTCGCTTACGCGGCACCCGCCGTATGTGCCGGTACCAAAGCAAACGCGCTCAAAATTCTGACCATGCTCCAGGCGCTGTACCGGGCGGGCACCCTCGATGCTGCTGCCTGCGAAGACGCTGTAGTCATGGCGCTCAGCCACACCCACGCGCAGGTTCAAGCCGCCGCCCTCAACCACCTCGAAGAATGGGTGCAGGCGGGCGCCGCAGACAACGCGAGCGCCGACGCTGTCGTGTTTGCCGAGCGTGCCCGCGAACTCTACCGCGACTACCGCTCCCAGCTGGATCCGCTGGTTGTGGCGCAGATCCAGGAGAATGGCTCGCCGCTGCTTGAAGATGGGTACAGCCCGGAGAATAGCCGGGGGAGCGGCACGGAAGACGCAGCCCTCACTGAAGCTGCTGACCTTGAGGCCGCCGCCGCGGAGGCGCTCGCCGCCTCCCGCGCCGTAATCCACCGGTACTGGGACACACCCGTGCGCCCCGTGACCGCATCCGACGTGCAAGAACGCGCCCGTGCGCTCCTGCACCATCAGGTCGCGCCCTGCGCCACCCCTGACACTCTCAATGAGGCGGAACTTCCCGAAACGCACGCCGGATGCGAGCTGGAGCTGGAACTACTCACCGCCTACCTGCTCAGCGCCGACGGCGTCGCGCAGAGCCCCAAACTGCTCGAACAGCTGGTTCCTATCTGCCTGAAAAAGCTGAACCACTGGGGTTTGACATGGTTCGACATGCGCGCGCACTTGACGGTTCTTGCCGCCGCCGGGAAGCTGCGTGAGCGCCCGAAGGCGTCGGAAATGACCCCGAGGGAAGACCCCGGTACGGTGCCAAACCTGCACTACATGTACTCCCGCCACGCCGCGTTCTTCAGCACCGGATTCAAGGATGCCCTCGGCGTGCTGCAGAGCAGGCAGAGCTACACCCCGCTCGCCACCCCTGAGCTGTTTGGCGGGTGGGTGCATCCGGATACCCTGGTGCGCCGGTACACCAAGAACCTGGCTGATGGAGCCCCCATCCTGCGCCAGGATTTCACTGCGGCGCTACTGCGTGTGCGCGTGCCGGAGGTGCTGCCTCCGTACGCTACCGACGAGCAGCGACAGAACGCCCAGAGCCGCCGTGCTGAGGCGCTGACCCTGCTTGAAAGCCTCGAAGAGCAATACGTGAAGAACGCTCAGGAGGAGGCTCCGCGCTCTGCTCCTACCCAGATTCGCGTGCTCCGCTCCGCCCTCGATGGCACCCTCGCCACCGGGCGCATCAACCCCTACCTGGAATCCATCACGGTAGCCCAGCGGGAAAAAAGCTGGGGCCTTCAGCTGAACGGGGTGGCGCACGGTGCTTCCACCCCCGAGCTGAACGCTTTCCGCGGCCTCGCCACCGCCCACCACGACGAAGAAGGACAGTACGCCCTGCTCTATCCCTCACGGGCAGAACCGCTGGCATACTACTGCGCCGGCAGCAACTGGTACAGCTTGGACCACAGCGCCTTTGACCGGAGCCTGTATTTGGCGTTGGCGGCGCACCCCGGCGCGTGGGGTCCTGCCTGCGCGTTCGTGTTTGCCGCGGGCTTCTCGGAGCAACGCGTCGAAATTCGTTCCCTCGCCGTGGAAATCATGCACCGCGTGCTGGACGACCAGCTCAGCCTTGAGGACACCACGGCAGGCTTCGTGAACTTTGCGCCGCTGGCGATGCTGAACCGTTGGGCGCTCGCCCTCACCGACTTCGCCCAGCTGGATGCGCGGGCGGCAGTGCGCTTCTTCGCGCGCCTCATACCGCACCTGGATACCGGGGCGAACTCGCTCGGTAAGCTGCTGGGCGCCTTCAGCCAGGCGTTGGCGACTCTCGATCCTGCTACCCGTGCGGAGCTTGTGGATGAGCCGCTGCGTGCCTGGTTGGGTACGCTGACCGGTTCTTCGCAGAAGGCGCGGTACGCCCGGAATATCCTCAACCAGGTGCAGAGCTAACCGCCCCGCCCGCACCCGTTCAAACCCTCCATTCAACTCTTTGCAACCATTCACCATCAACTCTGAAAGCAGGTACCGATGACTGATACCGCCCAGCCGCATAACCCTAACGAGCGCAGCGCCGGTGAGCATAACGCCGGTGAGCGCACCCTCGAAGAGCGCCGTGCCGCCCTCAAAGCCCTTATGGCGGCAGAATCAACTGACGTGCAGGAATACCATGCCGTCATCACCGGCGCCACCGAGGAGGAGCGCGCCTCCCTCGCCCGAACCCTCACCCCCAGGAGCGTGATCGGTAGCGACCACATTAACCGCACCCCGCTTGCCGCCTACGTTGCCGGGGCGCTCGTGCGCACCCCCGACGGTGACCCGTGGGAATACCACCGTTCCGCTGGTCGCGCCATGCGCACCCTGCTCTGGGAGGGGCGCCCGGATCAGCAGCTGATTGACGCGTTCCTGCTCGGCGCCACCGAACGCCCTGATGAGTGGATTCTGCGTTTTATTGAGGGCCTGCCGAACTCTTGGGCGCGCTCGAAGAAAATTTGGGAAACCTGCTACATGCTGCTTCGCGCCCGCAACCTGAGCTGCGATGCCCCTGAATACCTGGTTCTTTTCCTGCACGAGGCCCTGCCCTGCGTGAAGAAGGGCAGCGCCAGTAATCACGCCCAGCTCAAAACCTTCTTCACCCGTGACATGACCCTGCTCGACCAGGAATTCTGGGCGGTCTTCCGCACCGAAGGGGTGCTCTTCAAGGGCTACGGCAACTACATGGGTGAAAGCGCGGAACTCTGCCGCCTCATGGGCGAATACTTCGACATCCGCGACGAGATTCTGGACGCCCTGCTACGCGGCCTGACCAGCGATTTCAGCGCATTCAACTCGGCTGCGTTCCACTCCGTCTACACCGATTTGCAGCCCACCGACGCAGAAAACCGGGCACGCTTCGGGCAGCTCATGGCTGTCCTCACCGCAGAGCCCAGCGCCTCCGTCGGATTCGCCCAGACCATGCTGCAGAACGTGCTCAAAGCCTGCGCACCCGCCGCCCTGCAGAAGACCCCCGACCTGCAGCCCCTCGAACAGGTCGACCTGGAACAGCTCATCGACGCACTCGGCGCGAACCTCTACCGCACCGAAAAGAAGATTCAGCGCGGTGCCCTGCGCCTGCTCAAGCTCATCGCCACCCAGTACGCCGGCGTGAGCAAAGCCAAGCGTAAGAAGGCGCAAACCGCCGAGCAGGTGGCGCTCGCCAACTATATTGCTGATCGCGTCCTCGAAGCCTACGAGGTGCTACCCCTGGAACTGCGCGGTGCCGCGGAAGCCTGCCTGCCCGAAGACCGCCTGCCCCAGGCGGAGGCGGCGGAGGCGGCGGGCGCTTCCATAGAGGTACCGCCGGTGCTGTTGCCCGGCGTTGAGCACCGAGAACCCGTCGCATCCATCGCAAATTTGGAAGAGTTCTGCACCCTCATTACGGAAGAGTCGAACACCACCTCGGGTCGAATTACCGGGGACGAATCTCCCAGCACCCGAGGAGAGAACCTGGCACGTCTCTACCACTTTGCCGCGACCGACAAGCTGGCGCCGGCGGATCAGCAGCAGCTTCGTACCCTGCGCAAGATCGCCAGCGAATATTACTACAACAACGTCGCGTACATGCCTGCGCTCTGCGCCGTGTTGGAAGCTAACGCCGAGGCCGCGGGATACGAGTCGTGGGAGCTACCCGAGCTGACGCCGCTCCTGCAGTATTCCGACCGTAGTGAGATGGTTGCACGAGCCCGCCCGAGTAACGCGCTCCTGGGCAAGGAAGAGATGATACGTCTGACTATTCAGAATAAACACCATCTCTGGAATGCTGACTACAAGCCGTTGAAGGGTTACCGTGACCTCTACGAGATCTTCCGCGAGCAGATGCGTGCCGTCGCCGCCGGGGGAGAGTACCACACGGATGGTCGTACAGTGCGCCTGCTGAGCGCACCACTACCCGCCCGCCAGCTGACCTACAGTGACTGGACTTATCGCACTGTTTCTGGCATGGATATGCCCTGGAGCGGCTTCAACCGTGGTCTCGACAATGAACGGGTCTGGGAATACCAGGAGGCCAGCAGGTCGGGTCGTCTCCGCGAGGCAGGCTTCGAAAACTTTAACGTTGAGGAATTCGTGAAGTACCAGCCCATGTGGCAGGTCAAGGGCGACATCGTGGATACCGCAGATGAGGCGCGCGAGGCGCTGAGCCACGCAACCGCTGGCATGAGCCCCGAGGAGGTCATAGCCTACGAGGCTCTTAACACCGCCTTGATTCCCTTCGTATATCTGCTGAATCTCGACAGGGTTGACAGCTGGCTGGGTGACTTCCTCCCGGCACTCACCGAGTGGTCCTCCTGGCTGCTTCAGAACAACCCGGACCTGCTCTCGGCATACTTCCTGTTCGCCGCTTCGCAGTGTGTTGAGGAGAAGACTGTAACCCCCGTTCCCGTGCTGATGCGCGCGCTGAGGGAGTCCACCGTGCAGGTGGGCGCCCCGACCTGCACTCTGCTCGGTTACGTGGCGAGCGCGAAGAACCCCGAGTACCGTCTGGCGGCGGCAGAAGCCATTGCGGCGCTCTTTGAGGCGGGCCTGCTGGATGCATCCACCTTCGCAGAGACCCTGAAGTGGGCTCTGGAGGACGGGATGGTTCTTCCTAACCGCCTGGTGGCGACCCTGCGTGAGGTGTCGTCTATCGGTGTTCTGGCGGGTTGGCGTGTGCTGCAGGTTCTGCGCCTGCTGTTGCCGATGGTCGGTGAGCTGACTAAGGGCGGCGACTATGTGCGCCTGGCGGTGGAGCTTGCCGAGCTGTACGGCACGCCGGTTGAGATCCCCGCCGTCCTGGAGCCGAAAATGAAAGGCTCCACGGTGCTGGCGAAAGCACTGCGCGCCCTGGCTGCGGTGACCCCGCGCGTGACTGAGGAGGCGCTTGCCGCCCGCGAGGCCGCGCTTGCGCTACTGGGTGGAGAAACCTCGAGCGGGGACACCTCGGGTGGGGGCACCTCATCGGTAGGCGCTGAAGGGTAGCTCACGGTAGGGGAGTCATAGGGGAGCACCCCGTAACTGCGCCGCCGTATCTGCACCCCTACGCGCGCAACCCTGTGTACCCAACCTCGTGCACCCAACCGCACTCACCGCCCCGTGTTACCGCCCCGTGACGAAACGGCTTGACCACCGTCGCGGGGCGGGAGTACTCTATAGGTAATGGCGGATCATGAAGAGTCCTACTTTCTGAAATATCTTTCCTATATTTATCGGATTCTTCGCTTCCCGCCATTTTTTCTTTTAACCCAGTTCCCACGCGGCTGACAGATAAGCGGCCAACAGATCAGCAAGCGACCGATCAACAAGCAACGGATAAGTGCCGCCCAGGCTCCGCGATACGTAACCGCCTGTTACCCCGCGAATATGTACCCCCGCAGGTCACCGATGACCAAACCCCGCGACAACCCGCGCCCACGCCGCTACGATAAGAACATAGACACACCACCGACGGTGACAGTCGGGTGAGACCAACGGAAAGGACGACCCGTGACTACCCCCTACGACGCATCCCCCTACCTGCAGGAATCACCCTACCTCAACGAATCCGCCTACCTTCACGGCGAAGCGCCCGAGGGCCTCAGCCCCCTCGTGCGCCTCATCCTGATGCGCCGCTACGGCGTGTACGTCTTCACCGACCTGGACGGCCCCTACTACCGCTCGAACTACTCGAGCATTAACGACCTGCACCACTCCGGCGCATTCGACACCGACCTGGGGCGAGTATCCGTCCTGAGCAATTGCGGTCTGACCCTCAGCCCTGAGTCCCTCGCCCAGGCGCTGAACGCCAGCGCCAACGAATTTGCCCTGTTCGCGACTATCTGGTCCTACGAATACGGGTACCGTCCCGGCCGC
The DNA here is from genome assembly GCF_001812895.1 of Rothia sp. HMSC069C04. Lineage (NCBI taxonomy): Bacteria > Bacillati > Actinomycetota > Actinomycetes > Micrococcales > Micrococcaceae > Rothia > Rothia sp. HMSC069C04. The sequence goes on along the minus strand of NZ_KV810762.1, from coordinate 150,373 downwards.
GTATTCCGCCGCGACTTTGATCTGCGCGCCCTGACGCTCACCGACGAGCAGCGCTACACCGAGCAGATCATGCACTACCTCTCCAACCCGTACTACAACCCGGACGGCACCGAGCGCATCCTTGGCGGCCTGCCCGAGAACTACGTGCCCTACGAGTGGCAGCAGCCGATGAGCCGCTCCAACTTCACCAGCATGGAACGCAACCGCCGACCCCTGCAGATGGTCAGCGGCGTGCAGAACGCCCTGATCATGGCGGGTGCCCTCTACCAGCAGCTGCTCGGTCAGCAGCAGGCGTACAACCAGACCGACCAGCGCGACCTTGTGGCGTTGCGTCGTTTCCTCGCCCAGCATGACGCGCTGCCGGTTGCCCGACCGGAGAACACCAGTCGTGAAAACCGCGTGTTCATCGCCGCCTGCTTGCACCCCGAAGACGCTGAGCACCTGCGCACCATGAAGGAGCCGCTCGCCCTCGCCGCCGCCTACTCGCGCCTGCGTTACAACGGCACGGTGGGGGACCTGAGCCTGAGCATCGCGCCGCGCCTGAAGCTGCACCGTAGCGAACGCACCCGCATCGCGCACCTGCTCAACCGGGTACTGGAGACTGACCCGGTTGGTGCCCGCTACGACAGCGCACCCGCCGCCGAAATGTACAAGCGCCTCGTCAAGGCGATTCACCCCGGCGACTACCCGTCACTGACCGCGCTGAGCCGCTGGGCTGACGACCTGTACCGCAGCGAGGTGTACAGCTTCGAATCGCTGGTGGACCGCGCCTACGCAACCCGGGATGCGCAGAACGTGGCACGTTTGCTCTCGACCCGTCCCGGCGTGTTTGCACGCCAGCTGGTGCGCGCCCTGGATGCTTTCGAGGTGCCCCGCTACGGTATTGATACCGCACCGAGTCCCGGCCAGCAGGTCATCTTTGACGCATTTGCCGCCGTGGCGCCGCGCGTTTCCGCGCCCATCCTGGTGCAGATCCGCAACCTGGTGGCCCTGCAGCGCAACGCGCTCGCGAACCCGCCGAAGGAGCGCCCCGCCAACCCGGTGGCGGCGCAGGAGGACCGGGAGCTCGCCGACTATGCGCGCCGCAACCCGGAAGGTGTCGCGAGAGTTCAGAACCTCATGCAGAACGCGGGCATCCCGAACCCGCTGGGCTCGTTCTTCGACCGTAACGCCGGCCTGTCTAACCCGCACACCTCTGTCCCCGAGAGCCCGCGAAACACTCAGCGTGCCGCGGCTTCCACTCAGAAGGCTGAGCCTGCCGCCCCGCAGCGCATGAACCTGTCCAAGACCGGTATCGCCACCATGATTCCGGCGCGCGAGTACAGTCCGGCGGTGCTGGACCTGCTGGAGCGCCTGGTCGAGATTGGCCTGTCCGGCCGTCTTGCCGAGACTTCCATCTACCTGCCCGACGAGGTGGGCGATACAATCATGCCGCTGAACACACGCAGTGCCCGCCCCTCCCTGGACGGTATGGGCCGCTACAACACCTCGACGGTGCACCTGCCGCCCACCGGCGTGATTCGCCTCTTCTGCTTCTGGGATGAGGGCGTGGACATTGACCTGTCGCTGATGATGTTCGACGCCGAAGGCAACTACATGGACAAGATCAGCTACTGGTCGCAGACCGTGAAGAACAGCCAGGGCGCCATTTACGCGCACCACTCCGGCGACATTACGGACGGTACCGGAGGCGCCTGGGAGTACATCGACATTGAGGCTCGCAAGGCGCTCAAGGCGGAGGTGTGCTACCTCGTGCCGGTGGTGCAGCTGTACTCCGGCTTCGGGGAGGCACACACCCTGGCCGCGGTGAACGACCTGCAGGCGGGCTTCATGGTGGTGCCCGCCGTAGGTGTGGGTGAGGTGCATGAGGTGAGCCAGGTGCACACCAAGTTCACCTTGCGCGCTGAGAGCCGCGGCGTGCTGCCGTTCATCGTGGACCTGCAGAACCGCGACCCGTACGACATCCCGGAGGAGACCGACGCCATCGTGAAGGTGACGGATATTGGTCTTGCCCACGGCATTAACGTGCTGCAGTCTGGCGCGAACATCACCGCCGTGCGTGAGCACTTTGACTGGGCGCAGCCCATGACGGTGCGCGAGTACCTGCAGCTGACCGGCGCGAAGCTCACCCCGAGCCCCGAGGAGGCGCAGCAAGTGCTGGAGGCGACGGTTCCGTCGCTGGCGGCACTGTACGTGGGCTTTGAGAGCGAAGCGGAGGAAGCCCAGCCGCAGGCACAGCAGCTGAAGAATTAGAAACCGCAGAATCCTGCCGCTGCTGAACAGTAGGCGGGCAGTAGGCGAGCGTAGCAAAGAGTGGAGCCCCGGATAGTCGAAACTATCCGGGGCTCCACCCTTTTGTCATGTCATAACATTTTAGAATCTTCGTTGGATGATGAAGACGTATTGGTTTACTTAGGCGACTGCCTCGAGCTGTTGGCTCACGTACTGGTTCAGGCTCTGGTGAGAAAGCGCTGCCTGCTGAACCAGACGACGATGCAATTGCGGTGAAACACGTAGGTTGAATCGTCCCGAGAAGGAACGCAGGGAGAACGGCTCGGGTGCCTCGCGGCCGTCTTCTTCAAGGATTTCGAGGGTATCGGCGACGACTTCTCGAATACCTGCGAATGCCTCGGTAGAGGTTGGGGCCAGGTATGAGAGGCTGGGGAATTCGGCGACGGTTCCGACAAATTCCTGGTCGTCTTCAGACCACTCGACGCGATAGGTGTAAAGCTCTTGGCGGGGGAGAGTGTTAGTCATCGTTATTCTCCAGTTTTCGAATGGCTGCTAGAACCTGCTTGACTTGGTATTTCTTTGCTTTACCAGAGTTTCCCTGTTGAATGTTGACAATAGGGTCACCATGCCAGGGCGTGCTGTAGTAGTGGTGAGATCCGCGGATACGCGGCGCTCCAAAGAAATGGGTGCATACCTTTTGAAGTTGAGTGAAAGTAACGTTTTGAGGGCTGGCGGCCATCTTCGCGACTAAATCTTCAATACTCGGCATACTTAATGGTACCACTTCTAGTACCATTTCGGACTGGTTTAGAACCATAGAGAAAAGCCCCGGATAGTCACCTATCCGGGGCTCCACTCTTTAATCTTGATGCAGTTAGAACTGATTCAGAACCGAACCTTACGGGCGGTTCTCAGGAGCCAGCGACTCCTCAGTAGCAAAAATCAGGGTCTGCTTCTTACCGCGCGCACCCACCGCCGGGGTCTCCAGCAGCAGCTCCGCGTTCAGATCCTCAGCGTCCAGCTTCGCGCCAGCCAGAAGGCGGCTGGTCGCATCCTGCTTATCCTCACCGGTGATGAGGAAGAACACGTGACGCGAATTATTGATAATCGGGAGGGTCACCGACACACGCTCAGCCGGTGGCTTCGGCGAATCGGACACCATCACGGTCACAGCCTTACCGCCCTCAACCGGATCCTCCGGCAGACCGGTACCCAGCAGAACCTGCTTACGGCCCGGGAACAGAGAAGCAATATGACCATCCGGGCCCATGCCCAGCAGGGTGATGTCAAAGACCGGTGCGGGCCACTGGCCACCGCCACCACCGCAGCCTCCGCCGCCGCATCCGCAACCACCTGCGGGCTCAGCAGCCTCAGCGTCGAAGTCTTCCAAAGTGGTCTCTTCGATGGACTGCTCGGGTGCGGAAGAACCGCAACCGCCGCCACCACAACCACAGCCGCCGGAGCCGCCGTGCTTGTGACCTGCGCCGCCACCGTGACCGCCAGCCAGCGGCAGTTCGGTTGCGCCCTCGGGCATCTGCACGCTCACAGCCGGTGCGGAACCGGCGTAGTCGCGCATCTCAAAGGCGTAGTGCTCTGCGGCAGCCTCAAGGCCGGTGAAAATATCGGACGGGCCCATGCGGTGCACATTGCCCACAACCAGGCCGTGCGAGAGCAGGGGAGCGAGCAGTGCCTCAATAGCCTGGCCGTCATTACGTTCGGGGCTGCGTTCGGGCACGTAACGCTCATCGGAGAACCAGAAGTGCACGCGGGACCAGTCGATATCCTTCACGCGCTCGTTCTCAGCCCACGCCTTCAAGGTGGCGATACCCATCGTGCCGCCGGTCAGCGAAATGTGGGCGATGGTGCGCTCAGAGAGCACATGCTCAATGATGTCGAGGATGCGAGTCACCGCGTCCGCTGCGAGAGCCTCGCGGGTCGGGTGCGCCACCAGGGTGGGGGTGGATGCGCCCATGTTCTGAATCTTAGGCATCGAAAACCTCCGGGTATTCTTCGAGATCCAGCATGTCTTCAGGCTGGCAGGTGTCATCGACGAGGGTGACGGTGCACAGCGCCTGTTTCAGCACGTCACCGTAGGTGTCGTCCGGGTCGAGGCGGCGCAACTCCTCAGAGATGCACTCGGCGAGGGTACGCACCGGCAGCGCAATCTGCTGGTCGGGTGCGTACGGGGTGGAGATGGTTGCCACGGAAATGCCGGGGCGGAACATCGTCACGGAACCGTCTTCACGCTCAATGCTGACGCGGTACAGGCCGCGGTTTGCCGCACCAATGGTGGCGAGGTGTACGGGCGCTTCAAGCTTCCAGCCGAGCCACGTACCGAGCAGTACCACGGACGGGGACTTGCCCGAACCCCACACAACCACGCGGCGTACGGGGGAGGAAGGCATCTGCTCCATGAGCGCTGCCAGCTGGGTGCGCCACAGGGTGAGGCGGGTCCACGCCAGGTCGGTGTCGCCTGCACGGAATACGTCGGTGAGCTTGCGCAGTGCTTCCTTCGGGTCGTCGGCGCGTGCAGAGTCGGTAATGCGACGCTGCGCGATACGACCGATGGAGTGCTGTGCCGGGTTCTCGGGCACCGAGTGCGGCCACCAGACCACAATCGGGGAGTCCGGCAGCAGCAGACCGGAGATCAGTGCTTCGGTCGGGCGAGATGCGCTACCCCAGCCGCGCAGAACAATCATCTCGGATGCACCGGTGTCGCCGCCCAGGTGGATTTCTGCATCCAGCTGGTCAGGGTCGAGCGGGTCGTGGGAGATGTGCATGATAATGCGGCTCGGGTGTTCGTGGGAGGCACGAATTGCGGCGCGCATCGCTTCGCGGGAGTGGCCCTTTTCCGCGAGGACAACGAGGGTGAGTACTCGTCCGCTGCTGAGGCTACCGTTGGCTGCAGCCAGGTTGCTCAGTTCCTTGTTGATGGCGGAAACGGTGGTGTTATGCAGGTGCGAGATCACGGGCGCCTCCAAGCGCGGTTGTCACGCTCAAGCATCTCGTGTGCTGAACGCGGACCCCACGAACCGGACTCGTAGGGTTCAGGCTTAATGCGGTTTTCTTCCCAGTACTCTTCGAAGGGGTCGAGAATCTTCCAGGAGAGCTCAACTTCTTCGTGGCGGGGGAACAGCGGCGGTTCGCCGAGCAGAACGTCCAGGATGAGGCGTTCGTAGGCTTCGGGGGACTCTTCGGTGAAGGAATGGCCGTAGCCGAAGTCCATGTTGACGTCGCGGATTTCCATCTGGGTGCCGGGGACCTTCGCTGCGAAGCGGATGGTCATACCCTCATCGGGCTGCACACGAATAACGACGGCGTTCTGGCCTGCCTGCTGGTTTTCGCTTTCGCCGAAGAGACGGTCGGAGGACTTCTTGAAGACCACGGCGATTTCGGTAACTCGGCGGCCCAGGCGCTTGCCGGCGCGCAGGTAGAAGGGGGTGCCTTCCCAGCGGCGGTTTGCGATGGACACCTTCAGCGCTGCAAAGGTTTCGGTGCGGGAGTCTGCGGGGATGTCGTTTTCGTCGAAGAAGCCGTTGACGTGCTCGCCGCCCTGGTAGCCTGCGGCGTACTGGCCGAGCGCGAAGGAGTTCGGCAGGTCGTCGATGCGGACTGCTTCGAGGACCTTCGCCTTCTCGGCGCGCAGGTGCTTAGCATCGAGGCTGAGGGGTTCTTCCATGGCGGTGAGGGCGAGCAGCTGCAGCAGGTGGTTCTGGATGACGTCGCGGGCCGCACCCACGCCGTCGTAGTAGCCTGCGCGGGAGCCGATGCCGATGTCTTCTGCCATGGTGATCTGGACGTGATCCACGTAGTGGGAGTTCCAGAGGGGTTCGAACATCTGGTTGGAGAAACGCATCGCCAGGATATTCTGAACGGTTTCCTTGCCCAGGTAGTGGTCGATTCGGAACACGGCGTCGGGCGGGAAGACTGCCTCCACGATGGAGTTCAGTTCGCGTGCGCTTTCAAGGTTGTGACCGAAGGGCTTCTCAATGACCACGCGGCGCCAACCGTCGACGGGGTTGATGGTGTCGTTATCGCGGGATGCGAGGTCGTGTTCGGCGAGCTTGGTGAGGACCTGCTCGAATGCCTTCGGGGGAATCGACAAGTAGAAGGCGTGGTTGCCGTGAGCGCCACGCTCGTCGAGTTCGGCGAGGGTGCTCTTGAGCTGTTCATAGGCTGCGTCGTCGTCAAAGGCACCTACGACGAATCGCATGCCCTGCTGGAACTGGTTCCATACGTCTTCGCGGAAGGGGGTACGGGCGTGTGCTTCAACGGATTCGCGTACGTAGGAGCGGAAATCGTCATCGCTCCAGGGGCGGCGGCCGAAGCCGACAAGGCCGAAGCTCGGGGGGAGCAAACCGCGGTTCATGAGGTCATACACTGCCGGAAGCAGCTTCTTGCGGGCCAGGTCACCGGTTACGCCAAAGAAGACGAGCGCGGACGGCCCCGCAATGCGGGTAATGCGGCGGTCGCGAGTGTCCCTGAGGGGGTTCGCTTCATGACCGATAGTCACAATATATTCCTTTGATTGCCTTGGTTGGTTCGTGCGGCGCGCGGTTCGTACCTTGTCGCGCGGAGGCGATGCCGCATTCTGGAAGGTGTGTACCCTGTATTGTACCGGTTTTGACGGGATTGTCTCAGTGGCACCCTAATTCGCCGAGATTCCCTGGGACGCCCCGGGCGGTGAAGCCCTGCGGGAACCCTGGCGAAAATCCCGGTCAGAATCTCTACGAGAATCCCGGCGGATTGGTGCTGTGCCCACAATATGTTGGGCGTGCATATCGGTTGGTGTGCGTCGGGTGGTGCACACCGGGAACGCATTGGTCATGCGCTATATTTCAGCGGCTGCTGAACTTCAGTGGCTTCCGAATTTCAGCAGCTGTAGATTCGGCTGTGTCGCCTGGTTTTACTTAGCCTGCTCGAGTGCTTCGCGGACGGTCTGCAGCAGCTCTTCCCAGGAGACGTCGAACTTGGACAGGCCCTCAACCTCGAGCTTTTCCACGACCTCCGGGTAGGAGACGTGAACGGAGATAGCGTCCAGAACGTTGTTGGACTCGGAGTAGTTCGGCACGATGGTGTTGCCGGTAACCTCGCCGTGATCGGCAACAGCGTTCAGGGTTGCCTCGGGCATGGTGTTCACGGTGTTGGGTGCGACCAGGCCGGTGACGTACAGGGTGTCCGGCAGCGAGGGGTCCTTCACACCGGTGGATGCCCACAGCGGGCGCTGTACGTTTGCGCCGTGTGCCTGCAGGCGTGCCCAACGCTCGGAGGAGAACATTTCCTCGAACACCTCGTAGGCGAGGCGTGCGTTTGCCAGGCCTGCCTTGCCCTTGAGCTGCACAGCGTCGCCGCCGGCAGCTTCGAGGCGTGCATCGATTTCGGTGTCTACGCGGGAGACGAAGAAGGATGCGACCGAGTGGATGGTGGACAGGTCCTTACCGTTCTCCAGCGCCTGCTCCAGGCCGAGCATGTAGGCGTTGATGACCTCGCGGTAGCGGGTCAGGGAGAAGATCAGAGTCACGTTCACGCTGATGCCAGCAGCCAGGGTTTCCGCGATGGGGCGCAGGCCTTCCTGGGTTGCGGGGATCTTAATCATGACGTTTTCGCGGCCCACGCGCTCGTAGAGTTCACGTGCCATCTTGGCGGTGCCTTCGGCGTCGCGTGCCAGGCGGGGGTCAACCTCGATGGAGACGCGGCCGTCAAAACCGTTGGATGCCTTGTAAACGGGTGCAAACACGTCGCAGGCTGCGCGCACGTCGTCGCAGGTTGCGGCGAAGACTGCCTCTTCAACGCTTGCGCCGGCGGCGGCAAGTTCACGCATCTGCTCGGCGTATGCGGCGCCCTTGGAGAGCGCGCCAGCGAAGATGGTGGGGTTGGTGGTCACACCGACGACGTTGTGGGTCTTGATGAGTTCGGCGAGGTTGCCGCTGGTCAGACGCTCACGGGAGAGGTCGTCAAGCCAGATGGAGACGCCGGCGTCGGAAAGCTTCTGAGTGGACTCAGACATGTGAAAACCTTCGATTCTTTGTCGAAATTGAAATTTGAGATATCAGTGAAATCTTCTGGGCGGCGGGAGGCTCCGGCTGAGCGGTCAGCCGGAGCCTACCCGTTGCGTCCGCACCCCACCCGTACAGGGGGAGCGCAGTGTGCGCGGCAGTTACCGCGGCGTTGTTACTGCCTACTTAGCGGCGTCGATGGAATCCTTAGCGGCGGCCACGACAGCCTCCGCAGTGATACCGAATTCGCGGTACAGGGTCTTCGCATCGGCGGATGCACCGAAGTGCTCGATGGATACGGCGCGGCCGGCGGTGCCGAGCAGGTCGTACCAGCTCATCGCCAGGCCAGCCTCGACGGAGACGCGGGCTACAACCGAGGAGGGCAGAACCGACTCGCGGTACTCTGCGTCCTGCTCAGCGAACCACTCACGCGAGGGCATGGAGACCACGCGAGCCGCGATGCCCTGCTCTGCGAGGGTTGCGCGAGCCTGAACAGCGAGCTCAACCTCGGAGCCGGTAGCGATCAGGATGACGTCCGGGGTGCCCTCGGTGTCAGCCATGATGTAGCCGCCGCGTGCGGTGCCCTCAGCGGAAGCGAACTTCTCACCCTCAGCGTCTGCGTGCACGTCTTCACGAGCCCAGACGGGCAGGTTCTGACGGGAGAGCACGATACCTGCGGGGCGGTCGGACTTCTCCAGGATGGTGCGCCATGCGACGGCGGTTTCGTTAGCGTCCGCGGGGCGAACCACGTCGAAGCCGGGGATAGCGCGCAGAGAGGAGAGGTGCTCGATCGGCTGGTGGGTGGGGCCGTCCTCGCCCACACCAATGGAGTCGTGGGTCCACACGTACAGTGCGGGAACGCCCATCAGCGCGGAGAGACGAACAGCCGGACGCTGGTAGTCGGAGAACACGAAGAAGGTGCCCGAGAACGCGCGGGTCGGGGAGGAGAGCACGATGCCGTTGACGATGGCTGCGGCAGCCTGCTCACGAATACCGAAGTGCAGCACGCGACCGTAGGGGTTCGCGGTCCAGTCTTCGGTGCTGTGCGATGCCGGGTTGAAGGACTCTGCACCCTTGATGGTGGTCAGGTTCGAGCCGGCGAGGTCAGCGGAGCCGCCCCACAGTTCGGGGAATGTGTCAGCGATAGCGTTGATGACGGTGCCGGACGCCGCGCGGGTTGCCACGGAGGTGCCAGCCTCGAACACAGGGAAGGCAGCCTTGTAGTCTGCGGGCAGTTCGCCTGCGACGAGGCGCTTGTACAGTTCGGCGCGCTCGGGGTTAGCCTTGGCCCAGGCCTCGAACTTCTCGTCCCATGCCTTGTGTGCCGCAGCACCGCGCTCAACGAGCTGACGGGTGTGTGCCAGCACGTTCTCCTCGATGAAGAAGCTCTTGGCGGGGTCGAAGCCGAGCACCTCCTTGGTTGCGGCGACCTCTTCAGCACCGAGCTTGGAGCCGTGCACTGCGCCGGTGTTCTGCTTGTGCGGTGCGGGGTAGCCGATGATGGTGCGCAGCTCGATGAACGAGGGCTTGTCCGTGACGGCCTTCGCGCGCTCGATGGCGGCGTACAGCTCGGCGACGTCCTCGACGTACTCGCCGGTGCGGGTCCAATCCACGCGCTGAACGTCCCAACCGTAGGACTCGTAGCGCTTGGCCACGTCCTCGGTGAAGGCGACGTCGGTGTCTTCCTCAATGGAGATGTGGTTGCGGTCCCAGACGACAATCAGGTTGCCGAGCTCCTGGTGACCTGCGAGCGCGCACGCCTCGGCGGTCACGCCCTCCTGCACGTCACCCTCGGAGGCGATGACGTAGACGTGGTGGTCGAAGGGGGAGGTGCCCGGCGCTGCTTCGGGGTCGAACATACCGCGCATACGGCGCTGTGCGTAGGCGAAGCCAACGGCGGATGCCAGGCCCTGGCCGAGCGGGCCGGTGGTGATTTCTACGCCCTTGGTGTGCTTGTATTCGGGGTGGCCGGGGGTGAGGGCACCCCAGGTGCGCAGGGCTTCTAGGTCCTTCATTTCCAGGCCGTAGCCGCCGAGGAACAGCTGAGTGTACAGGGTGAGGGAGGTGTGGCCGGGGGAGAGGATGAAGCGGTCACGACCTTCCCAGCGGTCGTCGGAGGGATCCTGGTTCATGACCTTCTGGAAGAGCAGGTAGGCGACCGGCGCCAGGCTCATTGCGGTGCCGGGGTGGCCGGATCCGACCTTTTCTACGGCGTCTGCGGCGAGGATACGTGCGGTATCTACGGCGCGCTGGTCGGTTTCTGTCCACTGGAAGTTCTCTGCCACGTGGGTGTCCTTTCACAACGTGAGTGGATGCGCCAGCAGGCGTGTGCTAGCGCGCTGTTCATCGGGTGTAACGTGCCTTCGGGGGCGCTTATTCCCGCGCCGGTAGGTACCCGGGTAGGTGCCTTGGTAAGTACCCGGTAGGTGCGGGGAGCCTGGAGGTTTGTTTCGACCCTTTCGTTTTAACAGGATAGTTCACTGGGCGGAAGTATCCGGTGTGTGAATGCAGACATTCACAGGGTGATACGGGGCTGAGATGGAGAAAAAAGCGACGCTACAACGCGGGCTCCGCGGATTTCGCGGTGCACGTTTGAGCTGTGTTTCTGAGCTATGCGCTGAATATTGTTCAGTAACGTAACAATTTTTGTGTAAGTGGTGAAGCTCATGTTAAGGTTGAGCAGGAAGGTTGTAGACCGAAACAGTGGTTGGGTCGGTCTGCATCTCGGTGATTGAAGCCCCTCCTCCGCGTAAGAACCGTTGATTATCTTACTGTGGTGGTGAGATAAAAGGTTCTGGAGGAGGGTGCTTTCTTTTAGTCTCGGACCGTGCACTTTGTGCGTGGTTGAGACTAAAGGTTTGTGTTATATGTATGGGCGCCGGATATGATCGGAACATATCCGGCGCCCGTCTTTTAATTTGCGATGAGAAGAAGCTCTGTCTGCTCTTGCACTGTCTGCGCTTGCACTGTCTGTATTTGTGCTGCCTCTAGTCGGACCACTTGAACTTACGTGAGGCAACAAACCCAATGACCACGGTCCACACAATGAGGACCCAGTGCGGGTCGGCAAGCCACTGATGCTGAATGAAGTTACCGCGCAACGCATCACCCAGAGCCGCCGAGGGCGACCACGCCACAATTCCGGCGTACCAGTCGGGGAAGGACTTCAACGGGAACACCACGCCGCCGGCACCGGCAAGAATGACCCAGGCAATATTCACGATGGCGAGGGTCGCCTCCGCGCGCACCGTACCGGCAATGAGCAGGCCCAGCGCCGTAAATGCGCCAGCACCCATGATCATCGTGATGATGGAGCGGGAGACGGCGATAGCGTCCGGGCGCCACCCCAGGCCGTACCCCAGAACCGCCACCAGGGTGAACTGAATCGCCACGACCACCAGCACCGCAATGCACTTGCCCATAATCAGGCCGTTACGGCCCAGGGGAGTGGTCGCCAGGAACCGCAGCACGCCGTAGCGGCGATCAAAACCGGTGGCAATGCCCTGGCCGGACAGCGCCGTAGAAATCACGCAGAGCGCCAGAACGCCGGGGACCGCCGCGTCCATGCGGGAGACCCCGACCGAGTTCGCGTACTCATCAATCAGGCCGGTAAACCGCAACGCAATGAGTGCCATGACGGGAAAAATAATGTTGAGCATCAGCTGCTCGCCGTTGCGGAGCATCGCCATCGTCTCGTAGCGGCCCTGCTCGATTACGCGCACGAGCGGGTAGTTCGCGCGCGGGGGAATGTACTCCTCATCTTCGTCAATAGAAGAGACCTTGGGGCGGGTGTCTACGGCGGAACGGGTGTTCGCGGCGCGTTCTTCCATTCGGTTCCCTTCCGCTCGGCTCTCTTCTGCAGGCTTTTCTTTTACTTGGTTTTCTGTTGCCCGGTTGTTGGCCGCCCGGTTGTTGTTAGTGCGTGCGGTGTTGCTCATCGGATATCACGTCCTGAAATGTCGAGGAAGACATCCTCAAGAGTCTTCGGTTCCATGGTGAGAGAAATCGGCATGAGGTAACGTTCGGCGAGCGCTGAGGTGAACGCCGCCAGGTGCTCGGGGCGTAGTGCGCCGACCAGCTCATACGCGCCGGGCACGGAGGGTGCGCCGTCACGAGCCGGGGTGTAGGGCACCTTCTCGATGAGCTCCACACCGGCACGCAGATGTGCGGGCAGCAGTTGCTCACGGGTGGGGGTGGGTGCATCCAGTGTGTACTGCAGGCGGTTCGTGCCGTCGCTGGCGATGAGCTCGGAGACGGTACCTTCCTGAACCGTGGCGCCGTTTTCAATGATGTAGACGTAATCGGCGAGCTTCTGCGCGTCATCAATCAGGTGCGTGGTGAGCACGATTGCGGTGCCAAGTTCACGCTGTTCACGAATGATGTCGAAGACGACGTTGCGGGATTGCGGGTCCAGGCCCGCGGAGGGCTCGTCGAGGAAGAGCACGTCCGGGCGGCCGATGAGGGCGGCGGCGAGGGAGACGCGCTGCTTCTGACCACCCGAGAGGCGGCGAATCGTAGTGCCGTTGAAGGCATCAATGCCGAGGCGTTCTGCGAGCTCTTCGACCGGGTACGGGTCGGTGTACATGGTCGAGATGTGCTCGAGTAGCGGAATGGGGTGCATGGCGTTGGGCAGGCCGCCGTCCTGGAGCATAATGCCGACCTTGGCGCGCAGCTCCGGGTCCGCCTGCAGCGGGTTTTCACCAAGGAGGCGCACGGTACCGCGGGTGGGTTTGAGTAGGCCCTGGGCGCAGGCGAGGGTCGTGGTTTTGCCGGCACCGTTGGCTCCGAGGAGGACGACCACTTCACCGGGGAAGACGCGCAGGTTGACCTTGTTGACGGCGCGGTAGAGCCCGCTGGCGGTGAGCCGTTCGGGGTATTTGGTGCGGAAGGCGCGTGAGGGTTTGAACTCTTTGATGAGGTCTTTAATGGTGAGCGCCGGTTCTTCGGTGACGATGCGTCGTCGTGCGGTGGGTGAGGCGCTGGGCTCCGTGTGGTGCTCAGTGTGTGCCGTTGGTACGGCGGATGCACGCCCAGGGTGGTCCTGCTGGCCCGCGGTGGTGGTCTCCATAGACAGTCACTTTCGATTTTTTCGATGATGAGCGTGTGTGTGCCCCCTTCATCTTATGCCCTAACTCACGTCTAAGGCACGCTCGTTACGACTCAAAAGTTCACTTTAAGGTAGAAAAGTTAGCAAGTAGGGGTACCTAACTAGCCAAAGAAAAACTAATTAGGACATACTTTACTTGTGTATTCCGTGAATAAGACCCCTCAGCGCGCCTCAACGAACGAGGCGCAGACCCGAAACGGCACCCGAACCGCCGCATCGGGCTCTACTGGTGCTTCCAGTACAAAGTCCTCCGCGGCACGCACATCCAAGCGCAAAGCCGAGGCAGAAGAACGCACCAGGGACCGCGTCCTGCGTGAAGTCCTCAATAACGGCCCCGTATCCGCAGCAACCCTCGGTGAGCTCCTCAGCCTCACCCCCGCAGCGGTACGCCGCCACCTCGACGCCCTCGAATCCAACAACATGATCGAGGTCGCACCCATCAAAAAGCACGGCGCCGGAGCTGGACGACCCGCCCGCCGCTACGTGATCGCCCCCCAGGGCCACGAACGCCTCGGCAACGACTACCTAATCATTGCCCGCAATGCCCTGCAAATGCTCCGCGACACGGTTGGTCAGGAAGCCCTCGAAGCTTTCGCCTCCGCCCGCGCCGCAGAAATGGAAGCCCGCTACCGACCCGTCGTAGAAGCCGCCGGTGACGATGTGGCAGCCAGAGCGCAGGCGCTCGCAGAGGCAATGAGTAAGGACGGTTTCGTGGCGACCGCTCAGGTCACCGCGCCTCCTGCAGGACGAACTGTTCCCGAGCATTTTCTGGCAAGTATTCAGCTCTGTCAGGGTCACTGCCCGGTGCGCGACCTTGCTGGAGACTTCCAAGTGTTCTGCGAGCAGGAAACCGGGATTATTTCTGACCTGCTCGGCGTTGATGTCCGTAGGCTTTCAACCATGGCTTCGGGCGCTCACGTGTGTACCACGCACGTGCCCCTGAACCGTATCACCGCCGAGAGCGAGAAGAACGCAGAAGAACCTTCCGCGTAACGCTTACCGCAGTACGCAGCGGCGCACCCCGATGCCCCCCTCAAGGGTGCGACCCGCACGCTGAAACCCGCCCGCAACCACACCACGTACACCGCATCACGCATTGTGGTTGAGTGCGGCATCAGCCCCCTCAACTACCGCGCCTGCAACCGGCAGGTGGCGGCGAGAAATGTAATAACCATCGAAGAAAGGCCGTAATGACTGAGAAAGTTGGGCAGAACGCCAACGACACCGTCATTTCAGAGATCCTGGAGATGAACCCCGAACTCGAGGGCATTGGCAACTACGAGTACGGTTGGGCAGACTCCGACGAAGCAGGCCAGGTAGCAAAGCGCGGCCTGGACGAGAACGTCGTGCGCGACATCTCTGCAAAGAAGAACGAACCCCAGTGGATGCTGGACATGCGTCTGAAGGCGCTGAAGTTCTTCGAGCGTAAGCCCATGCCCACCTGGGGCGCGGATCTTTCCGAAATTGACTTCGACAACATCAAGTACTTCGTGCGTTCGACCGAGGGTCAGGCGACCTCTTGGGAGGAACTGCCCGAGGACATCCGCACCACCTACGAGCGTCTGGGCATTCCCGAGGCGGAGCGTAACTCCCTCGTCGCGGGTGTGGCCGCACAGTACGAGTCCGAGGTCGTGTACCACCAGATTCGCGAGGACCTGGAGAAGCAGGGCGTGATTTTCGTCGACACCGACACCGGTCTGCGCGAGTACCCCGAGCTGTTCAAGGAGTACTTCGGCTCCATCATCCCGATTGGTGACAATAAGTTCTCCGCGCTGAACACCGCCGTGTGGTCCGGTGGTTCCTTCGTGTACGTTCCCCCGGGAGTTCACGTTGAGATTCCGCTGCAGGCGTACTTCCGTATTAACACCGAGAACATGGGCCAGTTCGAGCGCACCCTGATCATCGCTGACGAGGGCTCCTACGTTCACTACATCGAGGGCTGCACCGCCCCCATCTACAAGTCCGACTCCCTGCACTCCGCAGTGGTTGAGATCGTGCTGAAGAAGAACGCCCGCGTTCGCTACACCACGATTCAGAACTGGTCGAACAACGTCTACAACCTGGTGACCAAGCGCGCTGTTGCGCACGAGGGTGCCACCATGGAATGGGTGGACGGCAACATCGGTTCGAAGGTCACCCAGAAGTACCCCGCCGTCTACATGGTCGGCGAGCACGCCAAGGGTGAGACCCTGTCCATCGCATTCGCTGGCGAGGGCCAGCACCAGGACACCGGTTCGAAGATGGTTCACATTGCACCGAACACCTCCTCGACCATTGTGTCGAAGTCCGTGGCCCGTAACGGTGGCCGTAGCGCTTATCGTGGCCTGGTTCAGGTGCGCGAGGGTGCTAAGCACTCCAAGTCCTCCGTGGTGTGTGACGCCCTGCTGGTGGACACCATCTCCCGTTCTGACACCTACCCCTACGTGGACGTGCGCGAGGACGATGTGACCATGGGTCACGAGGCGACGGTTTCCCGCGTCTCTGAAGACCAGCTGTTCTACCTGATGCAGCGTGGCCTGAGCGAAGAAGAAGCAATGGCGATGATTGTTCGCGGCTTCGTTGAGCCTATTGCCCGCGAGCTGCCGATGGAGTACGCACTCGAACTGAACCGCCTGATCGAACTTCAGATGGAAGGATCTGTGGGCTAATGCCGACCAACGAAGAAACTCTGGGTTACCACTCCCCGATCATCCCCGGTATGGACCAGGAGGGCGAGAAGCTCGCCACCGAGTTCGCCCACGATGACACCCTGTACCGTGCCACCGAGGCACACCACCAGGGCTCCAACCCGAACAACATCCAGAAGGTGCTGGAGGCATCCCGCGCCGAGCGTAAGACCTCCTACAACGTGGAGGACTTCGCTCCGCTGACCGGCCGTGAAGAGGATTGGCGCTTCACCCCGCTGAAGCGTCTGGGTGGCCTGCACCTGGAGAAGCTGACCGGCACCGCACCGGCACCGAAGGTGACCGCACCCGAGCAGGTCAAGGTTGAGACCGTCTCCCGCGAGGACGAGCGCATCGGCTCCGCCGGTGTTCCCGAGGATCGCGTGGCGGCTAACGCCTGGTCCAGCTTCTCCGAGGCAACCGTGGTGACCATCCCCGCCGAGGCCGAGCTGTCCGAGCACGTCGAGATTGATATCGACGGCACCGGCAACGAGCCCGCCGCCCAGCACATCGTGATTGAGGCTAAGCCCTTCTCGAAGGCCGTCGTGGTCATCCGCCACACCGGCTCCACCGTGCTCGCACAGAACATCGAGTTCGTGGTGGACGACGAGGCCGAGCTGAACGTCGTGTCCGTCCAGCAGTGGGCTGACGACGCCATCCACACCTCCGCACAGTACGCTAAGCTGGGCCGCAACTCCCGCTTCAAGCACGTGGTGGTTTCCCTCGGTGGCGACCTGGTGCGCGTGACCCCCTCGACCAAGTTCACCGCTCCCGGCGCCGAGACCGAAATGTACGGCCTGTACTTCGTGGATGCCGGCCAGCACATTGAGTCCCGTCTGTTCGTGGACCACTCCGTGCCCAACTGCAAGTCCCGCGTGACCTACAAGGGCGCGCTGCAGGGTAAGGGTGCACACTCGGTGTGGGTTGGCGACGTTCTGATTGGTAAGGACGCTGAAGGCACCGACACCTACGAGCTGAACCGTAACCTGCTGCTGGAAATTGGCCCCCGCGCCGACTCCGTGCCGAACCTGGAGATTGAGACCGGCCTGATTGAGGGCGCCGGTCACGCATCCACCACCGGCCAGCTCGATGAGCAGCACCTGTGGTACCTGCAGGCTCGCGGTATTCCGGAGGCTGAGGCCCGCCGTCTGGTGGTGCGCGGCTTCCTGAACGAGGTCATTCAGCAGATTCGCGTTCCCGAACTTGAAGAGCAGCTCACCGAGGCCCTTGAGGCAGAGCTCGCACTCAGCAACAACTAAGCTTTACCAGGAGAAATAATGTCTACTCTTGAAATCAAGGACCTTCACGTCTCGGTCATCCTCGATGACGAAACCACCAAGCCCATCCTCAAGGGCGTTAACCTGACCATCAACTCGGGCGAGATTCACGCCATCATGGGCCCCAACGGTTCCGGTAAGTCCACCCTGGCTTCCACCATCGCCGGCCACCCCAAGTACCAGGTTGATTCCGGCCAGATTCTGCTGGACGGCCAGGACATCACCGAGATGAGCGTTGACGAGCGTGCCCGCGCTGGCCTCTTCCTCGCAATGCAGTACCCGGTTGAGATTCCCGGCGTGACCATGTCGAACTTCCTGCGCTCCGCAAAGACCGCAGTGGACGGCAAGGCTCCCTCCCTGCGTACCTGGACCAAGGACGTTAAGGAAGCCATGAAGAACCTGGAGATTGACCCCGACTTCATCTCCCGTAACGTGAACGAGGGCTTCTCCGGTGGTGAGAAGAAGCGCCACGAGATTCTGCAGCTCGAGCTGCTCAAGCCCAAGTTCGCCATTCTCGACGAGACCGACTCCGGCCTGGACGTCGACGCTCTGAAGATTGTGTCCGAGGGCGTGAACCGCGCTCACGAGGCTAACGACATGGGCGTCATGCTGATTACCCACTACACCCGCATCCTGCGCTACATCAAGCCGCAGTTCGTGCACGTGTTCGTGGACGGCAAGATGGTTGATCAGGGCGGCCCCGAGCTGGCTGACCGCCTGGAAGAAGAGGGCTACGTCTCTTACGTGGGTAAGAAGTAACCTGCTTTCCGTCACCGGATTCGACAAGAAAGATTGAACTATGACTGAGACTGTGCAGGGTCGTGTTCCTCAGGAAGATATTGAGGAAGCCCTCAAGGAGGTCATTGACCCGGAGCTCGGCGTCAACATTGTTGACCTCGGCCTGCTCTACGGTCTGCGCTGGGATGAGGACGGTACCCTCATCCTGGATCTGACCCTCACCACCGCAGCCTGCCCGCTGCAGGAAGTGATTGAGGAGCAGGTGCAGGCCAACCTGGAGAACGTGGTGGATTCCTGGCGTGTGAACTGGGTTTGGATGCCGCCGTGGGGTCCGGAGCGTATCACCGAGGACGGCCGCGACATGATGCGCGCGCTGGGCTTCAACATCTAAGCTCCTAGACGCTGAATAGACACCCGCCGGGTGTGGAGAGCATATACTCTCCGCACCCGGCGGGTGTTTTTATGTTGTTAAAAATTAGGGCAAAGACCTAGCGCTATGTTTTGTAGGCTGAGGATTATGCGGTGACAACAAGGATAGATTTTTTATTGATAATTAGGACAATTTGACTGGGGGGGGGGTCCAAGTATGATTCCTTGTGAATCATACACTCACGTCATACTAGGCTCCTCATGCAACGGCCGCTTGAGGACGCCGAAAGGAAATCATGGCACAAAAGATTATCGCCGCTGACGGTTCTGTCTACGTTAAGAAGAAGCCCTTCTACCTCCGTTGGTGGTTCATCACTCTCGTTATTCTTGTTCTTCTTGGTGGTTGCGCTTCGGTGATGGGTGGTGGCTCCAGCAAGTCTACGAGCGCTTCTTCATCTTCGGCGGCTGCCGATTCTTCTGCCGTTGCTGAAGCTTCTCAGGAATCTGGCGGTGAATCTTCCTCTGCAGGCGCGGCAGAACCCAACACGAAGCAGAACGATAACAACGTTCCCACCGAATATAAGTCTGCTTTGAAGAAGGCTGAATCGTACTCTCGCACCATGCACATGTCTAAGCAGGGTATCTATAACCAGCTCACCAGTGAATTTGAGAAGTTTAGCCCCGAGGCGGCCCAGTACGCTGTGGACAACGTGAAGGCTGACTGGAACGCAAATGCCCTGGAGAAGGCTAAGAGCTACCAGAAGACGATGAGTATGTCTCCCGAGGCAATTCGTTCTCAGCTGACTTCTTCGATTGAAGGATTCACCGAGGAAGAGGCCGATTACGCAGTCTCCCATCTGAACTAATTCAACAGATAATTTAGAAGCCGCCCGGTGCGTGGATACAGTATCCACACACCGGGCGGCTTTGTTATGCTCCGAGACGCTATTCGCCGCGGCTAGACAGGTTACTCGCCCAGGCCCAGAAGCTCCAGCGAGTGCTCGTACTTGATGTGCAGGCAGGAGCGGGTCGGCTCGTCCAGCTTTGCCAGACGGTGCGGGTCCAGGTTGTCCATGATGTCGGCGCGCTTCACCAGGCGGGCCAAATCGTTGGCGCGCACGCGTCCCAGGTACGAAACGCGCGACTCACCGGGGCGGCGGGTCAGCGCCTCGACGGCGTCCACAATCTGAGGGGAGAAGTAGCGAGCCAGGTAGGGCAGCGACACTCCGGTATCTTCCACCGTGTCATGCAGCAGGGCGACAATCTGTACCTCAGCCTTCAGCTCCTCCAGGGAAGTGTCGGGAGAGGTCGAGGATGCCATCTCAGAAACGAGCTTGCGTGCCCCCAGGGCAACACGACGAGGGTGAGAGATGTAAGGCCAGCCGTTGCGGTCCGTCTGTCCCTCATGCGCCTTATCAGCGATGCTGTCTGCCAGGCGAATCATCTCTTTGTAGTAGCTATTCGTCACGAGAACCTCCGTTGGTTACGACTCGATCAATTGACGCTACCGGCTATATAAACCGAGGTATAGATAGCTGGTACCCCTACTGTACGGCACCCTGTCAAATACCACCAGAGAAACGCCATAAGAGCGCGTAAATACGTAAATATGACGGGCTAGCCGGGAGAATCGGGAAGCTTATCGCCCGCACCTGACGTTGGGTATCATTCCAGGGAAGATGCGCTCGAGGGCGGGAGGCGCTGTGCGCGAAATTTGCGAGCGCTCGGGAACGAACGCGGGCGCGGGGTCGGGCGGCCCAACCGGGCGCCGGCTCAGTCCCGCTCGGTAGGCCCCCGCGACGGGGGAGCACGACCCGCCCTTTCGTCTCAGCAGCCGACCAAAAAATTCCAAACTTTTTTCGGAAGATTTGTTCGCCGAAACCGCCCAATACAACGAACGTTTAGACCCGTTTGGACCTCACCGATAGCAGCTCATCAAACGAAAAAAACGCGCGATTCGGAGGGGTGCTCCGGGGCACTAAAAACCCCCTTTTTTCCCCGGAAATAAGCGCTAAACTTGGGGTAACCAAACATCGGAGAACACCATGGCAGAGCTCTACGAGCGCTTCGTCGCCCTGTATCCCTACCCCCACGAGCGAATCCGCCACGGCGCCCCACGAGCCGAACTCAACCGGCGATACCTCGAACACCTCTACGAGGGCAAGAATAAGGGAATAACCCCCATCGTGGTTGCCCTTGACTCCACCCTGCTCGGGACCATTGAGAACAACGTATCCATACGCACCTCAACACCCGTCGGGGAGATTACTGCCGACACGATTCAGCAGTACGCGGTTGGGCTCCTCGTGGCCCAGCACGAACACCTGCGACAGGTTGGCGTGGAGCGGGCCGCGCACGAGGCTTTCCGGAGCCTCAACGAGACCACCTACCTGAACGTCTACCGGCACCTCATGGAACACGGTGAGCTCAGCGAGGAAGACCTCAACGCACCGCTGGACGCGGAATACCCCTTCGAGCTGACCGCCGGGGTCCTCAATGAGAAGGTCAAGGCCACCGATATCGAGCGGGCCTCCGAACTTCTCATCGTGGACATGCCGGTTCAGGTTGCTTCCGACGTCTTCGCGTACTTCCCCTTCGGCGGCTGGGACGTCAGCCCTGCCCCCGAAACCATGCTGGCCATCGCCCGCTACTGGCTGGAACGCGACGACGCCTACCCGGCGGTCATCGCGGCCGAATTCATCGAGTTCTACACGCCGGTTCCCGTGACCACCCGCCGCGACGCCGAGATTCTGGCGGTCGAGCACACGATGGTCTCCTCGGCAATGCCGGTGCGCGTCTACCGCGGCTTTGACAAGCTCGTGGAGGCACTCTACGGCCAGCACGACTGGTACCTGTGGTGGGAGCAGCTCCCGGCGGCAGTGGTCGTCGAGACGCCCTAAAGGCGGCTGAACTCAACCCGGGGGTAAAAGTGAGAGGGCGGGGTGAATCTTCACCCCGCCCTTACTCTCTGCGCGGGTTTACCGTGCGTCACCGCCCCAATCCGCCTATTTCAGCTCGTCCACACGACGCGCCCGCAAAGCCCGAGCGGTCGCCGTCGCGTAATCCACCGCCTGCACCACCCAGGGAATCAGTAGGCGCCAATACATGCGGCGCGGAAGGTTACGCGCCACCGCCGCCCGCTGCAGGGCACCCCAGCGGTCCACGAGCGCCGGGATGGAACGAATCATGAGGGCAATCAGCAACCCCAGGCGCTCGGGTGAAAGACCCATAAAACGCAGGGGCGAGCACAGCCGCACAAAACCGTCAATCAGAACCGGCAGGGGAGTACTCACCAGCAGAGTACGGGAAGCGTAGAAGGCCGTCAGCATGGTCGCGATGGCATCCGCACCGGAAGCGTATTGGCCCGTCAGCACGTAGTAGGCGGCCATAATCAGCAGCAATAGCGCCAGCGTTCGGACCACCAGCCACAGCTGGGAGGCGGACACTCCAGCCCACAGCGCGCACAGCGTGGCCGCGGCCAAAGCCACCAGCGCCACCTGCCAGCCGGTCACCGCCAGCACAATGAACAGCCCAAAGAAAAGCGTTCCCTTGAGCCACAGTGGCGCCCGATGCACCGGCGTGTTCAGCGGCTGGTAGAAACCCACCAGCAGGGTGCCGGGGTTGAAGCCGGACCCCCGGGAGGCGGGGCGAGGATTCACACGGGGGTTCGCGCGCGGCGTGTTAGCGCTCATGCGCGCCTCCCGCTGAATCCGTACCTTCGGCTGCCCCCTCATTCGGGAACCCTTCGGCACACCACAGCCGGTACCGCTGCACCATCTGCGCCGCATCCCCCCGGGCGAGCAGGCACCCGTCGTGAATGATTACGGCTTCATCGCAGGACGCCGCCAAATCCAGATCGTGCGTGCTGAGCACCAGCATCTGGTCCAGGGACTCCAAGTGCTTCAGCAACCGCGCCCGGTTCCGCAGATCCAGCAGGGTAGTCGGCTCATCCAGCAGAAGGATCTGCGGGCCAGCCGCAAGAACGCTGGTGAGGGCCACCAGCTGCTTTTCGCCTCCCGAGAGGGTGAAAACGCTCTGGTTCTCCAGCCGCTCGAGGCCGCGCTCGCGCAGGAGCTCACGAACCCGCTCGCGGCGCTGCTCGCCGTTGAGCGCGGTTCTCTCAACGGCCGCGGCGCGGCGCAGGCTCAGGTCAATATCTTCTGCGACGGTGGGCATGATGAGCTGCGCCTCTGGCTGAGCGAAGAGCATCCCCACGCCCTCGAAAGCGCCCTGCGAGCCGATACCGTTGGAGCCGCGGCTCGGCGCCTGCAGGGTGTCCACGCCGTTGACGCGCACAATGCCCTCGTCCGGGTGGGTGAGCCCGTTAAAAAGCCCCAGCAGGGTCGATTTGCCGCTACCGTTGAGGCCCAGCACCGCGGTGCGCTTCGCGGTGAAGCGCAGGCTCACGCTCTTGAGGATACGGCGATGCCCGCCTTCGGGCAGTTCGGTGAAAACACT
Source organism: Rothia sp. HMSC069C04 (assembly GCF_001812895.1). Taxonomy (NCBI): domain Bacteria; kingdom Bacillati; phylum Actinomycetota; class Actinomycetes; order Micrococcales; family Micrococcaceae; genus Rothia; species Rothia sp. HMSC069C04. Next base: position 127,533 of record NZ_KV810762.1, on the reverse strand, counting down.
CACCGACTCGAGCTCGAGGGCGGGCATGCTAGTGGAGGCGCTATCCGCCTGCTCGCCCTGCACGGTCTGCGGTGTACTCTGGCGCGGGGAGCGGCGGAAAAACATAGCTTCCTCTCGGGTAGTTTGGAGGCGTCTCTAACGCTGGGTGGAAGTCAGGGACGGGAAGGCGCGGCGCACCGACAAACCGACCAGAACCGCGATGACGGACTTCACCAGATCCCAGGGGACGAATACCATTGCCGCGTTGAACGCGGCGATAAAACTCATGTGGGCGTTCACCATCATACCGGCGATGCCGCAGGCGGTCAGAACCACAAAACCGCAGAAGTTCGCAAGCAGAGCCATGAGGAAGGTCGCACCTACCGAGCGGGTGTTGCGGGTAAACAGGTAGGCGAGGGTACCGGCAATAGCGGCGAAGGGCAGGAAGCCGAGCAGGTAGCCGGCACTCGGGGAGGCGAGCGTACCCAAACCGGCGCCGCCCTTAGCGAAGATGGGCAGACCCGCGAAACCAACCAGCAGGTACAGCGCCACGGAGGCGGTGGCACGCTTGCCGCCGAGCACCTGAGCGGTGATGTAAATGCCGAGGGTCTGGAAGGTGAAGGGGACAGCGACGCCGCCCAGGCTGACGGCGGGCATGATGGCGAGCGCGGCGATGAAGCCAGCGAACACTGCGATGAGGGAGAGGTCGGTGGCAAGGGAGGTCTTTGCCGCTACGTTACGGCGCGGTGCCTGGGTTGCCTGCGGTGCCTGGGCTGATTCGCGCACGGAATCGGTCATTGGGGTGGTACTCCTTTGATACGTATTGCTCTGTAGATTTTTCTACAGAGTTGAGGGTGGCGGTGGTTGACTGCTTGTCACAACCCAGTTTTGAACAATGTTCTATGAATGGTGTTCGGTATGTATAGTACACCGCACACCACAAAAACAAAAGGTGCCCCACATGCGCACTCGGCACACCTGCACTAAAATTGATGAGGTGCTCTGCGCGCTCGCCGCTTCTAACCCGGCGAATCCCGCCTACCGAGCACTATCAACCCACACACCAGACCGCCATCCGGAAAGGCACCCATGATTGCTGTACAGAACCTCGAATTGCGTGCAGGCGCGCGCCTGCTCATGGAAGAGGTCACCTTCCGCATTGATAAGGGTGACAAGATTGGTCTCGTGGGCCGTAACGGTGCCGGCAAGACCACTATGACTAAGGTGCTTGCCGGTCTGACCCTGCCCGCTGACGGTACGGTGACCCGCAGCGGCACTATCGGTTACCTTCCGCAGGACCCGAAGGTGGACGACATGAGCCAGCTGGCTCGTGACCGCATCCTTTCGGCGCGTGGCCTGGACGGTGTGGCGCGCAAGATGCGTCAGGCGCAGGAGGACATGGCGAGCGAGGACCCGGCGGTGCGCGCTAAGGGCATGCGCCGTTACGACCGCCTGGAGGCAGAGTTTATTGCCGGTGGCGGCTACGCGGCTGAGTCGGAGGCGGCGGTCATCACCTCCAACCTGGACCTGCCGGAGCGTGTGCTTGCCCAGCCGCTGTCTACTCTGTCGGGTGGTCAGCGTCGCCGCGTGGAGCTGGCGCGCATCCTCTTCTCCAATGCAGACACCATGCTGCTGGACGAGCCGACCAACCACCTGGATGCTGACTCCATCATGTGGCTGCGTGACTTCTTGAAGAACTTCTCGGGCGGCCTGATGGTCATTAGCCACGATGTTGACCTGATGGAGCTGGTCGTCAACCGCGTCTTCTACCTGGACGCGAACCGCTGCGTGATTGACCAGTACAACATGGGCTGGAAGAACTACTTGCTTCAGCGTGAGCAGGATGAGCACCGCCGCAAGCGTGAGCGTGCGAATGCGCAGAAGAAGGCGAATGCTCTGATGGAGCAGGCGAATAAGATGCGCGCGAAGGCGACGAAGGCTGTTGCCGCTCAGCAGATGATTAAGCGTGCTGAGAAGCTTCTGCGCGGCCTGGAGGAGGAGCGTCAGAGCGATAAGGTTGCGGCGATTCGCTTCCCGGATCCGGCGCCGTGCGGTAAGACTCCGCTCTCTGCGCAGGGCCTGTCGAAGTCCTATGGCTCTCTGGAGATTTTCACGGACGTTGATTTGGCGATTGACCGCGGTTCGCGAGTGGTGGTGCTGGGCCTGAACGGTGCCGGTAAGACCACTCTGCTGCGCATGCTGGCTGGTTCCACCGAGCCTGATACGGGTGAGGTTGTGTACGGTCACGGCGCGAAGCTGGGCTATTTTGCGCAGGAACACGAAATTCTTGATGGCGACCGCACTGTCTTTGAGAACATGAAGTCTGCCGCGCCGGATCTGGATGACACCCGCGTGCGCACGATTCTGGGTTCGTTCCTGTTCTCCGGTGATGACGTGGATAAGCCTGCCGGTGTGCTTTCCGGCGGTGAGAAGACCCGTCTGTCCCTGGCGACCCTGGTGGCGTCGAGTGCGAATGTGCTACTGCTCGATGAGCCGACCAACAACCTGGACCCCGCCTCGCGTGAGGAGATTCTGAACGCGTTGAAGGCGTACCAGGGCGCTATCGTGATGGTTTCTCACGATGAGGGTGCCGTGGAGGCGCTCGACCCCGAGCGTGTGCTGCTTCTGCCGGATGCGGTGGAGGACCTATGGTCGAAGGAATACCAGGACCTGATTTCGCTGGCGTAAGCAATATCCGCTGAACATCAAAGCCGACATGAAAGTACGGGGGAGGCTCCGGTACCGTGTGGTGCCGGGGCCTCTTTACGTGTATTGCGCGTTGTTTTATTGTCCGGGGCGTATTGTTTGTGGCGTATTGGCCGGGGTGTATTGTCCAGGGCGTGTTTTTTGTGTTCTGAAAATGTGTTGCGGAGATATTGTCGGTATTTTTCTCGCGAATAGTGCGGAAAAATGTGACCTGACCCGTGGGGTTGTATTGTTTTCTGATCATATGTGGTGTAATTGCGTTCCCGTGCATGTGATTTGTGGGTTCTGACACATAAAACTTGCGGCGTATTTGACGGGAAATAATGTTGCCTTGTGGGTTTTTCTGAGGGAAAGAAAAGCTCTCAGGCGATATTTCGGGGGGTCTGTGTGGGCTTTTTGAATTTTTCATGTGTCTCTACATACATTGTGGGAAAAATGGTAGAAACACAACATACATGGGGCGTAGACTTGTAACTGTTCCCGCCACTGCGAGGACGCAAACGCGAAACATTAGGGCTCACTACCGATGGTGAGCTAGCGCGGGGGAGAAGAGATTCCCGCCCGCTCACGAAGGAGAACTGCCAATGCACAACACTGAGTTCGAGAAGTACCCCACCTCCGGTGAAGAGAACGTTGAGGTTGACGTCTTCTGGCCCATCCAGGACGCTTAATCTCTCACCCCGATAGGTCGGGATAAGGATTAGAAAAGCGCCCCGCCGCTTCCATAGGGAAGTGACGGGGCGCTTTGCTGTCCTCAGTGAGAATTTAGTTATGCGGCGTGAATACCCAGTCCGAACATTTGTAGGGGGTATTCGGTAAAGCCCATCATGGCTGCCGCGTACCAGGCGATGTACCCGGTCAGTGCTAGAACGAGTGCCTTCTCGCGTACGCTGCCGGCATCACCCAGGAGTGGCAGCGCCATGTAGCCGCTCTTTTTCCATAGGGGGGATGCCACCAGGGGCTTGATGACAATGGGGTAGAGGGGCAGCAGGCCGCGGGTTGTCAGCAGGTCGCCAATCAGGTGAATGGTGGCGCCAACTGAAATAGCCCAGGGGAGCAGCGCCAGCGAATCGGTTGTATAGGCTGCGTATCCAAGGGCAACGGCACCGATCCATCCACCCGGTGCGCCGAGCACGCGCAAGGCTAGACCGCCCGAGAATGCGGCAAGAAGCAGTGAAGCCCAGGGGATTCCGTTGTAGCTCAGGTTGGCACTGAAATAGGCAACCGCCCAGAAAGCTATCAGACCCAAAATGGAGTGCGTTCCCTTGCGGTGTCCGCCGCTGACCGCCCCGACAATACGTGCTACCCAGCGTGAAAGGGGTGGGATGGAGTTGGCGATACTGCCGTTGTGGTGGTCAATATCCGGGAGCATGCCCGCACCGGCGCACGCCAGGGTGGTCACGATGAGGGTGGGGGTATCGGGAACCTGCACCACTCCCGTCTCGACGAGCACTAGCCAGCCAGCTGCGGCGCTGACGGTGTGCGAATAGCCCATCATGGGGAGGTGCCTCCTTGAATGTGATTGCCCTGCGAGTGTGGTTGCCTGGGTTCCGGGATGTTCACTCGAACTAATTAGAACAAATATAGCATATATCGAAATTACTTTCGATAGGTGGGGTTATCCCCTCAAGCGGCATCACTTCTCAATCGGCACTACCTCTCAAACGGAAGAGTCTGCTTCCAGAATTCGCGCTCGCGCAGGTAATTCTCCAGCCAGCCCACGTGCTCGGAGCACGCCAACCAAATCTTGCGGCGCTCGGGGGTGTGCACCTTCGGGTTGTTCCAGAGCAGCTGAAATTCTGCCGTCTGCTGGCAGCCCTTGCGGGAGCACTTGGCGTACTCAGGCTGTGCATCCTGAGAAAGTGAACCGAGCAGATCCATGTCTTCTTATCCTTACTATTGCGCCTCGACGTGCGGTGTTATTCCGTGCCCGCGAGACCGGGCAGAAAAGGGGTGCGGGCTGTTCCGCTTCAGCTAGTGTACGCGCCCGATGAGGCATGTAAAAGAAGGGGAGCGGGTGTTCAGTGTTCAAGAGCGGAGTGTAGCCTGCGGCACCTTTGCGCTAAAACGCGGTAAAATAGGGTTTGTCTGTCCATCCGTCCACACCCCAACCGCGTAGCCGCTGCATCGGCTCCGATCGCGAGGGGTCGACTCATCAAGGAAGCTCATGAGCGAGAACACTCCCAAGACCGTGCTGGTCACCGGCGGCAACCGAGGCATCGGCTACGAAATTGCCAAGGAATTCCAGGCAGCAGGACACAATGTCTGCATCACCTACCGTAGCGGTGAAGCCCCCGAAGAATTTTTCGCCGTCAAGGCAGATGTACGCGATGCCGACAGCATTAACGAAGCATTCAAGGAAATTGAAGCAGAGTTCGGCCCCGTGGAGGTGCTGGTCGCCAACGCAGGTATCACCCGCGACATGCTGCTGATGCGCATGAAGGAATCCGACTTCACCGACGTGGTCGACACCAACCTCACCGGTTCTTTCCGCGTGGTTCAGCGCGCCATCAAGGGCATGCTGAAGCTCAAGCGCGGCCGCATCATCCTGGTTTCCTCCGTGGTGGGTCTGTACGGTTCCCCCGGCCAGGTCAACTACTCCGCATCTAAGGCTGCACTGGTCGGTATGGCACGCTCCATCACCCGTGAGCTGGGCGGCCGTAACATCACCGCTAACGTGGTGGCACCGGGCTTCATTAACACCGCAATGACCGAGGTTCTGCCCGAGGAAACCAAGAAGAACTACCTGGCGTCCATCCCCGCTGGTCGTTTCGCGGAGGCAGAAGAGGTCGCTCGCGTGATTCGCTGGCTCGCATCCGATGAGGCTAGCTACATTTCTGGCGCTGTCATCCCCGTTGATGGCGGCCTGGGTATGGGTCACTAACCCCACCCGTACGGACTGCACGAAGCGCCTGAGCGTGGGCGCACCCTTTCTAGACTTTAAGGACATAAAACTATGGCACAGCTGACCGGCAAGACCATTATCATTACCGGCTCCTCCCGCGGTGTTGGCGCAGACACCGCACAGATTCTCGCCGCTGAGGGCGCGAACATTGTGGTGAACTATCGCTCCAAGGCACCGCGCGCGAACAAGATCGTCAAGGCTATTGAAGAGGCTGGCGGCAAGGCAATCGCAGTACAGGCTGACGTGACCAACAATGAGGACCTGCAGAACCTCGTCAACACCGCCGTGGAGACCTTCGGCTCCCTGGACTACCTGATTCTGAACGCTTCGGGCGGCATGGAATCCGGCATGGGCGAAGACTACGCAATGCGCCTGAACCGTGACGCACAGCTGAACCTGGCACGCCTGGCTGCAGAGAAGATGCCCGAAGGCGCACGCATCGTGTTCGTGACCAGCCACCAGGCGCACTTCATCCGCGAGGTTGAGACCATGGACGAGTACAAGCCCGTCGCAGAGTCCAAGCGCGCAGGCGAAGACGCACTGATCGCCGAGATTCCCGCACTTTCCGAGAAGGGTATCTCCCTGGTCGTCGTGTCCGCTGACATGATTGAAGGTACCGTCACCGCAACCCTGCTGAACCGCCTGCACCCCGGCGCTATTGAGCAGCGCCGTGAGACCGCCGGCAAGCTCTACACCGTCAACGAGTTCGCGCAGGAAATCGCGAAGATGGTCACCGCAGACGTTGAGACCGGCCACGTTGAGCTGGTCGGCGGCGCACGCGGCTTCATCGACTAATAACTTCAGCTGCTATAGGTGCCGTCGCGGATGCGCCCGCCCCTCTGACAAGGTACATTTGATGAGGCGCGCCGCCCCTGACGCGGCGGCACCTATAGCCCTAAGGCTTCGCGCGAGGAACCCAATGTGGGGTACCCGCGCACTATGCGCCAACCACTCCGATAACCCGGCACGGGTTGCGGGGTGGGGGCGCATCCCATCCATCTAACTCACTGGAAGAAGAACCATGAGCACCGTACTCAACCTTCAGAATGTCTCCGTGATTCGCGGCGGCCGCCCCATCCTTAACAACGTTTCGTGGACTGTGAACGAAGGTGAACGCTGGGTCGTTCTGGGCCCCAACGGCGCCGGTAAGTCCACTCTGCTTTCGATTGCGGCAGCCCGCCTGCACCCGACCAGCGGCGAGGTTGAAATCCTTGACGAGACCCTCGGCGCTGTTGACGTATTCGACCTGCGCCCGCGCATTGGTCTGTCCTCCGGTGCTTCGGCTACCCAGATTCCCGCCAACGAGAAGGTTTCCGACGTTGTCGTGACCGCAGCGTACGCTGTGTCCGGCCGCTGGAAGGAAGAATACGACGTCATGGACGACGAGCGTGCAACCGAGCTACTGGCTGAATGGGGTGTCGATACCCTCGCTGACCGCACCTTCGGCTCCCTCTCCGACGGCGAGCGCAAGCGTGCACTGATTGCCCGCGCCCTCATGACCGACCCCGAAATGCTGCTGCTGGACGAGCCCGGCGCAGGTATGGACATCTCCGGCCGTGAGGACCTGGTCGAGCGTCTGACCGCACTTGCCGCTGACCCCTACGCACCGGCTACCGTGCTCATCACCCACCACCTCGAGGAAATCCCGGCGGGCTTCACCCACGCTCTGCTGGTCCGTGACGGTGGCGTGGTTGCTGCCGGCCCGATCCTGTCCACCATTACCGAGGCGAACCTCGCCGCAACCTACGACATGGACCTGGCTCTGACCGTCACCTCCGCGGGTCGTTACTCCGCGTTCAAGCGCGCATGAGCCGTGCCCCGAAGCAGCTGAGCGCCGAACAGATCGCTGAGCGTGCCGAGCGTGTCTACGCCATCGAGTCGGTCACGGCTCTGGCGCAGGCACCCGAGCAGGCTTTGCGCTACTACACGCAGCTGACCGATGTGAAGCTCCGTAGCGCCATGGAGCCGCAGTGGGGTATCTACATTGCGGAGTCCTCGAAGGTGATTCGTCGTGCGCTCGCTGCCGGTCATCAGCCCGTTTCTTTCCTGATGAGTGAGAAGTGGGCTGATGATTTGGCGGATGTTCTGTGCGCCCATCCTGACACTCCCGCGTATGTGGGCAGTGAGGAGCAGCTGGAGCAGGTGACCGGTTTTCATCTGCATCGTGGCGCGTTGGCGGCGATGGCTCGTCCGGCGCCGCAGCCTCTGGAGCGGTTGCTGCAGGGTGCCTCTCGCGTGGCGATTTTGGAAGATATTGTGGACCACACGAATGTGGGAGCTATTTTCCGTTCGGCTGCCGCGCTGAACGTGGATGCTGTGCTGGTGACTCCGCGGTGCGCTGATCCGCTGTATCGCCGCTCGATTCGCGTGTCGATGGGTACTGTTTTTCAGGTGCCGTGGGCTCGCTTGGAGTCGTGGCCTGCCGACCTGCAGACCCTGCACGAGCTGGGCTTTAAGAGCGCGGCGTTGGCTTTGGAGGAGGACTCGCTGACCCTGGAGGAGCTGTCTGCTCGCCGAGATGAGAAGCTTGCGCTGATTCTGGGCACGGAGGGGCACGGCCTGTCACCCCGCACCTTGGCGGCGTGTGACGATACGGTGATGATTCCGATGTCGCACGGCGTGGATTCTTTGAATGTTGCGGCGGCGAGTGCCGTGGCGTTCTGGGAGACCCGCCCGCGTTCATAACCTGAGTTCTCACCTGATTCTAAACCCGCGTGAGTGCCTTCTTCGGGTGCCTTGCGGTGTGTGGGTTGGTGCCTGTGAGGGAACGTACTGGGATTTAATCCGTGAAGGTGGTACCCTTAATGGGTTGTGCACGCCCTATGCGGGCACAATGGTGATGCGCTCTGAGATTTTCTCGATAGCTGCACATCGAAAACCTACTCCATCTATATAAGGGCTACTGGCAAAATCCAGTAGCAGAAGAAGGTAATCAATGAAGGCAGAAATCCACCCGGACTACAACCTGGTTCTGTTCCGCGACCTCGCATCCGGCAAGGTCTTCCTGACCCGTTCCACCATGACCTCGGACAAGACCGAGAAGTGGGAAGACGGCAACGAGTACCCGATCGTCGAGGTTGAAATCTCGTCCGAGTCGCACCCGTTCTACACCGGTAAGCAGCGCATCATGGACTCCGCAGGTCGCGTCGAGCGCTTCAACGCACGCTTCGGCAACTTCGGCAAGAAGTAAATCTTCTTTCCCAGTTTTGCTTTTTAGCGAGATCAATGCCCCGTTCTCCTTGGTTTTCAGGGAGGCGGGGCATTGCGCGTTCTATGCGGGTAGCAGAATGGTTCGCGTGAACGTGAGGAAAGTTGTAATGTAAAACCTTTCGTTCACCGGTGCGTAGACCCGCTGACGGCGTTACAATGGGAAAGTATTTTGCGAGCTGTGCATTTTCTGTGCCCTCCAGCGCCGCCCCATATCGGCGGGTTATTTTCCGGCTCTCTGCACTCTAGAGACTTCGCTGGATGCGCTGTGCACCTCGCGTATCACCACCTCAAACAAAGGACAACCTATGAGCGACGCTCACTCTGAACCGTCGCAGAAGAAGAAATGGGTCAAGCGTATTCTGCTGATTCTGCTGATTCTTCTGCTGGTTATTACTCTCGGTATTGGTTTCTTTATCTGGCGTGCTGGCCATACCTGGGATAGCAAGACCGAGAAGTTCGACTCCATCACTAAGGTGGATGAAGATCAGGCCAAAATTAAGGAAAAGCTTGGCGAAGCTAAGCCCCTGAACGTGACGGAGTTGAAGGCTCCAACCGTCACCAACTCGGATACCGGCAAGAACGGTACCAACGCTAACGGCTCCGATGCTGCTGCGGCTCTTGCAGCAAACGCCAGCGAACACGATAAGGATGGCGACGGCATCCTGGATGACGGTTACAGTTACGATGTCGTGAAGGGCCCCGGTAAGAACATCCTGCTGCTCGGTAGTGACACCCGTTCCGGTTCTGAAGCTGCTCAGGTGAGCGGCTCCCGTGCGGACAGCATCATGCTCATGCACATCCCGGCTGACGGCAAGGGCGTGTACCTGGTCTCGATTATGCGTGATACCTGGGTGAACATCCCCGGCTACGGTTCGGCAAAGATTAACGCGGCGCTGAACTACGGTGGTATTTCTCTGCAGGTGGCAACCGTTGAGAACCTGCTGGGCATCAAGATTGATCACGTGGCTGAGATTGAGTTCGAGGGCTTCAAGGCTCTGGTGAATTCTGTTGGTGGCGTGGACGTTCAGGTCCCCTTCAACTTTGATATCAACATTTGGTCCTTCAAGCAGGGTATGCAGCACATGGACGGCGGCGCGGCACTTGCCTTCGTGCGTGCTCGTTACCAGTTCGCTGATGGTGACTACCAGCGTGTTCGTAACCAGCGTGCGTTCCTGCGCGGCCTGTACAACACGATGAAGGCGAAGGGCGCGTTGAGCAACGTGGGTTCGTTCCAGTCTGCTGTTGAGTCCATCGCTGGTTACATGCGTGTGGACTCCGGTCTGGATGCTGCACAGATTGCTCAGATTGCGGCTCCGGTGCTGACCAGTGGTGACACCACGATGCGCATGACTACCCTGCCGAACGCGGGTCCGGGTTGGTCTTACGACGGTCAGTCGATTGTTATCGTGAACCAGGCTGCGAACGCTAACCTGTCCTATGCTTTGCAACATGACAGCATGGATCAGTTCATGGCAACTTATGGTCAGGACTAAGATCTGACTCCTTACGGGGGTGAAAGCTGATGAGGCTTTCACCCCCGCTGGTTTTAATCGGCTCTCCACGCGTAGCTCATGATGCTCAGGATGGTAGGCACACAAAAGGGGCGGCTACCTCACCGTGATGGTGGGGTAGCCGCCCCTTTTGTATCTTTGCGTTGTATCTTTACGCTCTGTCGTGGAGGAGTTTATGCCTTCGAGTCTACTTCTTCAGCCTCGTCGGTCTCTTCGTATTCTTCCTCGTACTCGTCGTATTCTTCGTAGTCCTCGTAGTAGGGCTGGCGACCAAAGTAGAAGGCAACTGCCGCGACAGCGCCGCCCAGAATCGCGATGAGGATGCCGAGCATAGGGGTCCACAGCATCGAGATTAGGCCGGCGACCAGAACTGCGAGGCCTGCACCCTTAACCAGGTTCAGAAGACGCTCGCGCTCGGAGGGCTCGTAGTATTCCTCTTCCTCAATGCTGTACTCGATAACCGGCTTCTCTGCGGCGGGTTCACTGCGGGTCGGCTCGGGGGCGGAGGAACCACCGGTCAGGGAGCTCATGAAACCGCGACGCTTCTTCGGCGCCTGCTGTGCGGAGGACTCCAGGTAGTGGCGTTCGCCTTCGGTGGGCACGAATGCCGGGGGCACCTCGTAGTCTTCACCAACGGGCAGTAGAGCCGGAACGTTGTTGGGCAGGGTCTCGTACCATTCCTGCGGAATATCGGCAGGGCGTGCAGCCTGAACGGTCAGGGACAGCTCGAGGGTGTTACCGCGAATAGTGCCCCATGCGCTGGTGAGGCGGTCGTTCTCGAACGCGTAGCGAATCACGGGTGCGAGCTGCTCAGACATCTGGGTGCTCAGGCGGCCCACGAGCTTACGGTCGTGGCGCACCTCCACGCTGTCAACAACGCGGCCGTCGGAGGTCTTGAGCTGGTTCGCTTCCAGGGTCAGGATCACGCGGCCTTCACCGCTGGGCGGCAGGATGCTGTGCAGGTATTCGGAGTGTTCCTTCTCGTCGAGCACCTTCATGGACGGGCCCTGGGGCAGCAGGGTTGCGCGGGTCGGTGCGTCGTTGAGGGGGAAGAGAGAACCGGGTGCGGACAGGGAGAGCACACCGGTGCTCTTCACGTGCATGCTGCCGCCTTCAGCGCGTACGGCAACAGCGGAGAGCTGCAGATGCGCGATAGGTTCGTAGCCGGAGGCGACCACGCGGGTAATGGAATCCCAGTACGCGGCGGAGTCCTCCACGCTCATGCGGCCTACCTTGAATTCGTCAATGTAGACGGCGATGCTATTGGGCTCGTAGGGGTTATCCGGTTCGGGAACCAGGCGCGCTTCACCGTACCAGATCCGTTCACGGTCGATGTGCAGTTCCTCGAAAATTTGGAGGGTTTCTGCTTCGTAGTAATCATCGGTGACGATGTCAACGCTACCGCGGTCACCGAGTGCGTAATCGACCACTGAAAACTCCTTCTGATATGTCTAAGCGAGCGGATACCTAGTCTATTCTCTCATGCTTTCAGAGCGGACAGCTCACAAAAACGGGTGACATTTATCTGTCTTTTAGCACCGGGTGCATATAGTTTTGTGCCCTGGTGAAACTGCCCCGGTAATAAGTGCCCTTGTCAGTATGTGAACCACTGTATGAGGGAAATATTTAGACGGCATACCGCCGCTATGAATTCTATAGATGAGCCAGAAAAAGACCACCGCCCGGCGCGTCCCGGTACGTTACCGGGGGCGTGCCGAACGGCAGTCTCTCAAAGAGGCTAGAGAATCTAGCGGGGGAGAGCGGAACCTAGTCTAGATACCGGCTCACACCCCGCCACAAGCCCTCAAACCATGCAGCTTAGTCCTGCAGGGAGGCGTTGAACTTCTGAGCCACAATCGAACGGTGGCCGTGATCCTGAGCCTCCAGAACCAGACGACGCAGAGCCGAAGGAGCCTCGGGGTTCGCCTCCAGCCACTTCTGAGCCAGCGCAACGGAGGGGTTACCCTCAACGCCCAGACCCTCGGTGGAGCCGGTGTTGTACGGAGCCTTCGGGTACAGGCCACGCACAATGCGGGTCGCCATACCAATCGAACGGGACGCCCAAATGGGCAGCAGAGCCTCAAAGTAGGAGTCGTAGTAGGACTCACGCAGCTCAACCGGACCGCGAGCAAAACCGTTAATGGTCGAAGCCAGAGCGTCGTTCGACAGCGACTCGTCTTCCATGATGGTCTTGTACGCGGCAGCCTTACGCTCGGCGTTCGGCAGAGCGGCCATTGCGTACGCGTAACCGTTCGAGGAAATCGAGGAGGGGCTGTACTTGGAGGCACGCTCCAGCTCCTCAACGGTCACCAGGTTGCGGCTTGCGAGCGCACCCAGTGCACTCCAACCCAGGTTCTGGTCGTAAGGAATGCCGGTTGCGTCAGCAATATCGCCGGTGGTGTCTTCGAAAGCACCGCGGGCAATATCGCGGCAGAGCTCTTCACCCTTGGTCGCGTTGGTGGAGACCGAAATCAGGGCGCGCAGCAGAATCAGCTGCTCGTCGGAGCCGGGCTTAGCCTGCGCCAGTGCGGCTGCGAATGCGTCGTAGAGGGCGTCGTAGAGGCGCTCGCGGCCGGTGGGTGCGGAGAAGGTTGCGATAGCGACCTGTGCGTTGTTGACCATGGTGCCCAGCAGGGATGCGCTCGGTTCCTTGGAGACGTTGCGGACGACTGCGTCGACGTAGGTGGTGACGGGCAGGCGTGCATCGCGCACGTTCTCCCAGAGGGAGCCCCAAATGAGGCCGCGGGAGAGTGCGGATTCGAGGGTGGAGACACCTTCGATAGCTGCCTGCAGGCCGTCTTCGTCGGTCAGGGCAACCTTGGCGTAGGTGTGGTCTTCTGCGTTGAGCATGAGCAGGTCTGCTTCGCCAACGAGCTTCTTCTGCTCGTCGGTGAGCTCCACACGGTACTCGGAGACGGGCTCTGCCGGGTACTCGAGGGAGAGCAGGCCGGTGGAGACGAGCTTGCCGTCGGTCAGCGCGAAGGTTTCCAGCTTTGCCACGTGGGGGCGGCCCAGACCTGCGGGCTGCTGTGCGGGCAGTTCCTGGGTGAGGACCAGGTTGGTGAGCTGACCGTCTTCGCCGTAGACGCGCTTGGTGCCCAGTGCGGACACGCCGGAGGTCTGCAGCCATGCGTTAGCCCATGCCTGCATGTCGCGGCCGGATACCTCGTTGAGTACCTGCAGGAAGTCGTTCAGGGAGGTGTTGCCCCACTCGAAGCGCTTGAAGTACACGCGTGCTGCCTCGATGAAGGTGTCGAAGCCGACGTAGGCGACCAGCTGCTTGAGCACGGATGCGCCCTTTGCATAGGTGATGCCGTCGAAGTTCTGCGATGCTGCTTCCAGGTGAGGGATGTCAGCGACGATGGGGTGGGTGGTGGGCAGCTGGTCCTGCATGTATGCCCATGCCTTGCGGTTGTTCGCGAAGGTGACCCAGGCGTCGTTGAAGTTGTTGGCTTCCTTGGCGCCGAGGGTGCCCATGAAGTCTGCGAAGGATTCCTTGAGCCACAGGTCGTCCCACCACTTCATGGTGACGAGGTCGCCGAACCACATGTGTGCCATTTCGTGGCAGATGGTGTTGGTGCGGCCTTCGAGGTCGTCCTCGGTTGCGCCGGAGACGAAGATGTAGTCTTCGGTGAAGGTGACCAGGCCGGGGTTCTCCATTGCGCCGATGTTGTATTCGGGCACGAATGCCTGCTCGTACTTGGGGTACGGGTAGGGGTAGTCGAAGAGGTCCTGGAAGAAGTCCAGGCCGTTTTCGGTGACCTTGAAGATGTGGTCGTAGTCGAAGTGCGGCTTGAGGGACTGGCGGCAGTAGACAACCAGGGGGATGTCACCGTTGTTGACCTTGCTCTTGGGCTTGTAGGTGGTGGTTGCGGTGAAGTATTCGCCGGCAACGATTGCGGTGATGTAGGTGGAGATCTTTGCGGTGGGGGAGAAGACTCGCTTGGTGATGGAGTCGTCGGTGGGGTCTACGACCTGGGATTCGAGTACGCCGTTGGAGCTGACGACCCAGTCCTTGGGTGCGGTGATGCGGAAGTTGAAGACTGCCTTCAGGTCGGGCTGCTCGAAGTTCGGGAAGACTCGGCGGCAGTCGGAGGGCTCGTACTGGGTGTACAGGTAGATGCGACCATCGGAGGGGTCGAAGTAGCGGTGCATACCTTCGCCGGAGCGGGAGTAGTAGGAGCGACCGTGGATGGTGAGCACGTTTTCTGCCTGCAGGTTGGGCAGGGTGATGCGTGCGCCGTTGACGACATCGGCCAGGGTCAGTTCGGTGCCGTTGAGCTTAACGGAGTCGACGCTGTGGTGGATGTAGTCGATGAAGGTTTCTGCACCGGGGGTGTCGCAGGAGAATCGGACGGTGGTGACGGTGGGGTAGGACTCGAATTCGGGGTCCTTGGCGTTAGTCAGGTCAACATGCACGTCGTAGGTGTCGACACTGATGAGAGCCGAACGTTCTGCGGCTTCTTCGCGGGAGAGGTTCTCATTATTCATGCTCTTTATTCTAGTCGTTATGACCGCAAATATGGCAGTTGAGTGGGCGTGCCGGTCATATTACTCAAGGTGCGAGAAGATTACCCGGGGTGTGGGGAACTAACCAACCTCGAATATGTGATGCAGAACATACTCTTTCGATTTGCGGAGTATCCAGAAAGCCCGTATAGTATTACGTGTTGCTTCGAACGGCACCGAAAGGAAAACGTTCGAAAGTCACCTGCGCGGGTGGCGGAATAGGCAGACGCGCTAGCTTGAGGTGCTAGTCCTCGTATTAGAGGGTGGGGGTTCAAGTCCCCCCTCGCGCACAGATAATCCCCGGTTCTTCGGAACCGGGGATTTTTGTATGCTCGGTTTTGTATTCCCGGTTTTGTGCACCCGGTAAAAAGCGTACAAAAAAGTAGTGGGGTGGGGCTCCTCGAAAGGAACCTCACCCCACACTAGCTACGCTAAGGAAGCTAGAAGAGTAGCTGCATCAGCTGAAACTGAATTACTCAGCACTCAGAGAGATTACTCAGCCAGACGCTCCGGGTCGGTGGTGACCAGAATCTTCACAGCGGTCTCGTTGTGGTTGATCAGGGTGTCGAAGCCCTTGTCAATCAGGTCTTCCACAGCGATCTTGCCGGTGATGAAGGGCTTGAGGTCAATCTTGCCGGACTCAACGAGCTTGATGGTCTCCGGGTGGGAGTTCACGTATGCGATGGTGCCGCGGATATCGAGCTCCTTGAGCACAACCTTCTGAACATCCAGGGAAGCGGGCTTGCCCCAAATGGAGACGATGACGACCTTACCGGTGGGCTTGAGAGCATCCAGAATCAGGTCCAGTGCGGGCTGAACGGAGGTGCACTCGAACGCGATATCAGCGCCACGGCCGTCGGTCAGCTTGTGAATCTCAGCCAGAACGTCAACCTCTGCGGGGGAGAAAGCGTAGTCAGCAACGCCGGAGTCCAGAGCCTTCTGGCGGCGCAGCGGGGACAGCTCAGAGATGATAACCTTAGCGCCCTTAGCCTTCAGAACTGCGGAGGTCAGCAGACCGATGGGGCCAGCACCGGTCACCAGTGCGAATGCGCCCTCTTCGAACTCGCCTGCACGCTCAACAGCGTGGTAGCCAACGCTCAGGGGCTCAATCAGTGCAGCCTCGTCCAGGGGAATGTTGTTAGGAATCTTGTGAACCCAGCGACGCTTGACAGCAACCTTCTCGGACAGACCGCCACCGCGACCTGCCAGACCAATGAAGTTCATGTCCTTAGACAGGTGGTAGTCCTTGGAGTCGGGGCCGGTGTAGACGTCATCACGAATGATGTAGGGCTCGACGACAACGTGGTCGCCAACCTCAAGGTCGTCTACGCCTTCGCCCAGTGCCTCAACAACACCGGAGAATTCGTGACCGAGGGTGACGGGGGAGTCCTCGCCAGAAATGGGGTGGGGGTGACCGTGCTGGGGGCAGAAGATGGGGCCGTCCAGGTATTCGTGCAGGTCGGTACCGCAAATGCCGCACCAGGCGACCTTAATCAGAACCTCGCCCGCAGCTGCTTCGGGTGCGGGGATGTCTTCAATGCGGATGTCGTTACGGTCGTAGAAGCGTGCTGCCTTCATGGGATTGGAGCTCCTTAGCGTGGTTGTGGCGCTCACTGCGGTGTGTGCTTGCCGGTACGGTTCGCGTCCTTGGGTCTGTCACTGTATTGACAGAGGCCCAAACGACATGGTTTGGACCGGTTGTGAACTGTCCTGCCGGCATTCGCATCGCTAGCGCCGGATGGTGACGGGTGCGGCTGGATTGTCGCTCCCATGTGCTTAACGCTACTCCTATAAATCAAAGATTCCTAGGATATATACAAAATTTCTTTTATGTGACAGATATTTCTTTTTGGGTGTTTTCGACTCCATCACGCCCGAGCATCTAGCGCCCGGCGAGCGCAGACGGTAGCGTAGAAGCATGACTGACGCGAACGCACAGGGCACCGCCGCCCACACCCAGCCTACTTCTGACAGTTCCGGTCGAACGGCACCGAACCGACCCGCCGCAACAACCCGCCACTACGACGCACCCGACGCTGATTGCGTGCGCGGTAGCGAGTACTCCGAAATCCTCGCCCTCGAAACCGAGCAGCGTAAGCGTGCCGCTGAGCACCGCCGCAAGCACGGGCACAAGCACCCCGACCATGCGCATCCCGAGCAGGAACGTAGTCACGGCAAGCATCACGGGCACCGCCTCGACGAAGACAGCGGGCTGGCGCATATTCGCCGCGACCTCGCCGAATCCGTAGCCACGCGCGCGGACTCCCTGACCGCAATTCTCAAGGCGATTCACGCGCACCCTGAGACTGCCTACGAGGAGTATTTTGCCTCCCGCACGCTCGTTGATGCGGTCCGCGAAGCCTACCCGAACCTCAGGATCGAGTACCCCGCCTTCGGTCTGGATACCGCGTTCAAAGTGGAGCTCACCAGTGCCGACTACGACCCCGCCACACACCGCACCATCGCGATTCTCTCCGAATATGACGCGCTGCCGGGCATCGGTCACGGCTGCGGCCACAACGTCATCGCGGTATCCGGGCTGGGCGCTTTCCTTGCCCTGGCGGATGCGCTCGCTACCGGCCCCGAGGCGTTCAGCGGCAGGATCCTCTACTACGGCACGCCCGCCGAGGAATCCGACGCCGGTAAGGAGCTGATGGCACGCGCCGGCGCGTTCGAGCAGGTGGATGCCGCCATCATGGTGCACCCCTACTTTATGGATGTGGCTGATCAGGCGTGGTTGGGTCGCCGTGAATGTCGCGTGACCTATACGGGCGTGAGCGCGCACGCTTCCTCGCACCCGTTTATGGGTCGTAACGCACTGGATGCGGCGAATTTGGCGTATCAGGGCCTGGGGTTGTTGCGTCAGCAGATTCCTGGTTCTGACCGTATTCACGCGATTATTGACCACGGCGGGGACGCCCCGAATCTGATTCCTGCCTCCGCGAGCCTGCATATTAATATCCGTTCTAAGTACGCGCCGACTTTGCGTGCGCTGTCGCGACGGGTTGAGGAGGTGCTGCGCGGTGCGGCGCTCATGGCTGGCGTGAGTGCGGAGGTGACGTGGGATTCTTCGCCGATGACCATGCCGGTGCGTACGAACCGTCCGCTGTTGAAGCGTTGGGTTTCGGCTCAGCGTTCGGTGGGTCGCCACCCGTACCCGCCCGGAACGGTCAGTGACACCCTGGCGGCTTCTACTGATTTCGGTAATGTGAGCCTGCGCGTGCCCGGTATTCACCCGCTGATTCAGATTGCGCCCGAGGGTACCGGTATGCACACGGTGGAGTTCGCGCACTGTGCTGACACTCCGGCGGCGGTGGATGCTGCTCTGGATGCGGCGTTCGGTCTGGCGTCTGTGGCTTTGGACTTCCTGGTCGACGACGAGCTGGCGGATGCGGTTCGTGCTGATTTTGAGGCTTCCGGCGGCGCCGTGGATGTGGAGGGCTACTTTAGCGGCATGTGAGCTTGCTCAAAAGGTCAGAACGTCATTATTTGGTTTTGTGAGTGAAAAACACCCCTCATAGCCCATAAAGTCACCAGCACCCATCGAAAAAAGCAAAATAACCCAACACAAAACGCAAAATCTGCGGCATAATAGAACATAACGAAGCAAGCTCACCGGGGAAGGACGCCCGCCCAAGGAAATTCAACCCCGAGGCACACACCCGCTTCCTTATAGACCACGCGAGAATCCTCTCGCACCACACGGATAACTCTCACGAAAAGAGGGCATACAGCAATGAACGGTGTCAACAACCCCACCAAGCTCGGCGTCATCGGTGCAGGCGGCGTCGGTAGCGCAACCGCATACGCAGCTATGGTCCGCGGCTCCGCAGACGAAATCGTCCTGTACGACATCGACGGCAAGCGCGCACACGCTGAAGCACTGGACATCGCACACGGTGCAATGTTCGCACACGAAGCAACCGTAACCGGTGGCGACGACATCGAGCTGTTGCGCGACTGCGACATGGTCATCATCACCGCTGGTGCTCGCCAGAAGCCGGGTCAGCCCCGCCTCGAACTGGCAGGCGCAAACGTCGCAATCCTCGAGAAGCTGCTGCCGAACATTCTGTCCGTAGCACCCAACGCGATTATCATGCTCGTCACCAACCCCTGTGACGTTCTCACCGTTGTGGCCCAGAAGATTACCGGCCTGCCCGCAAACCGCGTGCTGTCCTCCGGTACCGTTCTGGACTCCTCCCGCCTGCGTTGGCTGATTGCTAACAAGGCTGGCGTCTCCATCAAGAGCGTTCACGCAAACGTTGTTGGCGAGCACGGCGACTCCGAGTTCCCCGTCTGGTCCGCAGCAAACATCGGTATGGTTCCCCTGACCGAGTGGGAGCAGGACGGCAAGCCTGTCTTCACCGAAGAGGTCCGTGCAGAGCTCGCAACCGAAGCTATGCGCGCAGCATACAAGGTTATCGAGGGCAAGGGTTCCACCAACTACGCAATCGGTATCTCCGGCGCACGTATCGCTGAGGCATTCCTCGGCGGCCAGAACGCAGTGCTGCCCGTCTCCACCACCATTGCAGGCGAGCTGTACGGTTTCAAGGACGTTGCACTGTCCCTGCCCACCATCGTGAACCGTCAGGGCATCCAGCGCGTGCTCGAGGTTCCCATGAACGAGGCTGAGCTGGCACAGCTGAAGGCATCCGCTGAGGCAATCCGCGCATCCGCAGCTTCCCTGGGCTTCTAAAAACCCGGCTTCTCATTCTCTCGGGCTCAACCCGCAAGAAGCAAACATTCAGTAGGCGCAGCGTCAAGCTGAGCTAACCGACAGAAGAACCCGCCGCACCCGGCACCTGCTCCCTTGAGGAGTGGGGGAGCTGGGGACGGCGGGTTCGCTGTGTCTGTAAGGTCTTCTATGCGGGGGTACGGGCTGGGTGCGTGCCATGTGTGC